>NZ_QUGH01000008.1:0-193209 GCF_003478985.1 Ruminococcus sp. AF20-12LB
GACTGTTACTAATCGGGTGAGGGCTTGACCAAGAAACGCAGGTTAAGAATTGATTCAAAAAAGATTAACGATCATCAACAGAACATGTATGTAGTTTTGAATATACAATCGTAAAAAAGTGGCCATTTAAGCCACTTTTTTTGTGCTATAATAAAGAAATACTTTATCATCAATTTTCCTGTCAACTGAAAAAAGTTTCCCTATTCAGTTCATAGCAAAACGAAAGGATTTATTTATGAAAATACTATACGTATCAGATCTTGACGGAACTCTTTTGAGAAAAAATGAAACTTTATCTTCATATACAATAAAAATAATCAATGCTTTAACTTCTTCAGGCATGTTATTTTCCTATGCAACAGCTCGTTCCTTAAATACGGCAAAAAAAGTAACAGAAGGCCTTAACACACATTTCCCTCTTATTATATACAATGGTGCATTTGTGAAAGATAATATAACAGAGGAAATCCTTATTGCCAATTATTTTGCAGAGGATATATATGAGGTATTGAGGGATTTTTTTGCGCATGAAATATATCCGATCATATATTCATATCAGAATAATATTGAAAAGTTTTCTTATATAGCGGCAAAGGCAACAAGTGGAATGCAGGCATTTTTAAACAGCCGGAAGGGCGACAAACGTACGAATATTGTAACTACAGAATCTGAACTGATGTATGGAGATCTTTTTTATATTACCTGCATTGATAAGCCGGAGAAGCTTGAACCATTTTATCATAAATATAAAAATAAATATCATGTTGTTTATCAGAAGGACATCTACACAGGAGAGCAGTGGCTGGAGATCATGCCGCAAAAAGCATCCAAAGCGCAGGCTGCTTTGCAGCTAAAACAAAAACTGGAATGTGACAGATTAGTTGTTTTTGGTGATGGAAAAAATGATATTGATATGTTTGAAATAGCGGATGAAGCCTATGCAGTGGAAAATGCAGTGAGTGAACTGAAAGCTGTGGCAACCGGGATCATCGGTTCCAATGAAAACGACGGAGTAGCGAAATATCTCCAAAAAATATCTATTTTCAAACCAACTGTTTTATGATATCATATAGCTTAACCTGCGGAAAATGGAGGTTACGAAACATGAATCATATTGAAGAAAAAATCATTCAGACTATAGATGAACATAGAGAAGAAATCATAGCCCTTGCGAAGGATATTCAGAGTCATCCGGAGCCAGGGTTTTATGAGGAGAGAACAGCCGCACACGTAGCGGCTTTTTTGCGTGGCCTTGGACTCCGTGTACATGGGGGACTTGCACGCACAGGGGTTCGCGCTGAGTGGATGGAACAGGACGGACCGAACGTTACTATTATCGGAGAACTTGACGCCATCGGATGTAAGTCGCATCCGATGGCTGATCCCGTTAACGGGACAGCACATGCATGCGGACACCACGCACAGATTGCAGCCATGATCGGCGCAGCATTGGCACTGACCAATGAGGAGGTTCAAGCCTCTCTGTCTGGGTCCGTATCTTTTTTTGCCGTTCCGGCGGAGGAATACATCGATGCAGATAAACGTGCACGGCTTCGTAAAGAGGGAATCGGTTTTCCTGCATCCGGAAAAAGCGAACTGATCCGTCTTGGAGAATTTGACCATTCTGACATTATTCTGACAACCCACGTGCACATGATGCAGGTGGAGGAAGATTTCTACCTGGGGAATGCGGCTTGCAATGGATTTTCCGCAGAACGAGTGACAGTAAGAGGAAAAGCCGCACATGCAGCCATTGATCCATGGGATGGCGTCAATGCATTAAGTATTACTTCCAGTGCCATCCAGATGATGGGACTGATGCGTGAAACGTTCCGGGAGGAAGACCATGTGCGTCTTCACAACGTGATCCGGAAAGCCGGAGATGTGATCAATGCAGTTCCGGACGAAGCGGTGATCGAAACAAAAGTCCGTGCAGCGTCTCTGGATGCGATCAGGGCAACACAGGAAAAAATGGACCGTGCCTATGACGGAGCTGCCTATGCATTCGGTGGTACGATCGAAAGAGAACCGCTTCAGGGATATATGCCGATCCTGCACAGAGGTGCGGATAAAGTGATGGAAGAATCCGTAAAGCTTCTGGATGCTTCATACCGGTGTTCAAAGCCGGCAGATTTTAACAACGCCTGTACCGACGTAGGAGACCTGACCCATCTGTTTCCGGTGCTGAATTTTACATTCGGAGGATTTGCGGGAAAACTCCACGGAGCAGATTTTAAGATCATGGATGAAGAACTGGCTTATATTAAACCAGCCAAGCTTCTGGCACTGACTACGTATCGTCTTCTCTGTGACCAGGCAAAAGAAGCAAAAAAAATCTGTCAGGAATTTAAACCTGTATTTAACAAAGAAACTTATTGTCAGTATATACGAGATAATTTTCATGAAAATGAGTAGTTAACCTATAGTAATCCTGAATCAGGAAATCCCATGCGGAGTATAATAAGCAACCCTGAATCAGGAAAGCCCGTGCGGAGTATAATAAGCAATCCTGAATCAGGAAATCCCATGCGGAGTATAATAAGCAATCCTGAATCAGGAAATCCCATGCGGAGTATAATAAGCAATCCTGAATCAGAGAATCCCATGCGTGGTACAATAAGCAATCCTGAACCAGGAACGCCCTTGCGAGAGTGCAATAAGCAATCTTATATCAGAGAAGCCCATGCAGGGGGCGGATATCGTAGCAAACAGAAGGAGAACTAAATGTCCGAAATTTCATTAGAACTGAAAAATATAAAAAAGAGCTTCCAGGAAGGTGAGGACATCCTGGAAAGCATCTGTCTTACAGCAAAAAAAGGAGAATTTGTCACCCTGCTGGGGTCTTCCGGCTGTGGAAAAACCACCACACTGCGGATCATTGCAGGTCTGGAACAGCCGGATTCCGGACAGGTTTTTCTGGATGGAAAGGATGTGACATCTCTGGAACCGAATCAGCGCAATGTAAACACAGTGTTCCAGAATTATGCACTTTTTCCCCATATGAATGTAGCAGATAACATTGGATATGGGCTGAAACTGAAAAAAACACCGAAAGCAGAGATCAGCAGAAGAGTCAAAGAAATGCTGGAGCTTGTTCAGCTTCCGGGCTTTGAGAGGCGTAAGCCGTCAGAGCTTTCCGGCGGTCAGCGCCAGCGTGTGGCCATAGCCAGAGCACTTGTGAACAATCCGGAGGTACTTCTTCTGGACGAACCCCTTGGTGCGCTGGATCTGCAGCTGAGGCGTGCTATGCAGCAAGAGCTGAAGCGCCTGCAGAAGAAGCTGGGGATCACTTTTATCTATATCACCCACGATCAGGAAGAAGCTATCAACATGTCTGATACGATCGCTGTGATGAACCACGGACGCTTTGAGCAGATCGGGACGCCGGATGAGATATATAATCATCCGAAGACCAGCTATGTGGCAACCTTTGTTGGAAATGCCAATATACTGACCGGTATTGTGGAAAGTATTGCGGAAGAGGAGTCTGACGGTACTTCCGCTCAGATCACCGTAAGAACTGATGCCGGAAAAGTAAAAGTATCAATGAACACCGCAGCCAGATCTGACAGAGGATTTTTTCCGCAAAAAGGAGAAAAGGTCACCATCGCAGTAAGAAGCGAAAATATCCGGTTTGAAGAAAATAAAAAAAATGCACAACAAAGCACGCCGAATTGCACGTCAGAAAACACACAAAAGAGTGTACATGAACCCGCAGAAAAAAACACAGATGACAGTTGCGATGGCTTAACCGCCGAAGTCATTGAAAAAACCTTCGCCGGCGGCCAGCTCCGTGTTGTTTTGAAAACTTCGGAAGGGCAGGAAATCGTGGCAAGCCGTTACGGCATTGACACAAATGTCAGTGTAGGAGAAAAGGTGCACTGCTGTTTTCTTCCCACAGATGCAGTGCTGGTAGATCGGGAAGAAAGATCAGAAGAAGTATTGCCGGAACGGTCAGATATCAGTGCAGGAGGAACCAATGCGTAAGCATAGAGCAGGCTCCGTATGGATGATCCTGCCGCTGTATCTCTTCACGCTGATCTTTGTTGCACTGCCCCTTCTGTATGTGGTCGCACTGAGCTTTTCCACAGCAGACGGCGGCTACGGCGTGAACTGGAAATTTACTCTGGATAATTACAAGCAGATCCTGGAGCCTGTATACCTGCAGACCTTTACGGGATCTTTTCGTCTTGCGCTCACCAGCACTTTGATCATCTGTCTGGTGGGCTACCCCTTCGGATACTTTATGGCAAAGCTTTCCGAGGGCAAAAAGAAGATGGCAATGCTTTTCCTGATGCTGCCTTTCTGGGTGAATTCCCTGATCCGTCTTTATGGATGGATCATTATTCTCCAGAAAAAGGGGCTTCTGAATTATCTGCTGATGAAGCTTGGCATCATTCAGGAGCCCTTAAAAATCCTGTACAGCTATCCTGCGATCGTGATCGGTATGATCTATGTATTGCTGCCATTTATGGCACTGTCCGTATATTCCAGTGCGGAAAAGCTGGACTGGTCCCTTGTGGAAGCGGCCAGAGATCTCGGAGCCAGCAGATGGAAGGCCTTCTGGAGCGTCACCTTTAAGCTGACTTTGCCGGGACTTCTTTCCGGAGTGATACTAACATTTATTCCGTCTATGGGTTTGTTTTTTATTGCGGATATCCTGGGCGGAAACAAGATCGTACTTGTGGGAAGCCTGATCCAGGAGCAGATGACAAGAGGCAATAACTGGCCCTTTGCCGCAGCACTGGCTGTGGTACTGATGATACTGACAACTCTGATGATCGTATTATATCGGAAACTTACCAATGTGAAGGAACTGGAGGGAATCGGATGAAAAAGAACTCAAAGCTTTCAGGACTGTACCTGGGAATCCTGTTTTTCCTTATGTATCTGCCCATTGGTGTGGTAGTGGTATTTTCGTTTAATGAAGCAAGACTTCCGGTGCGCTTTACCGGCTTTTCTCTGAAATGGTATCAGGAACTGTTTCAGGACAGGGATCTGATCCAGGCATTGAAAAACAGTCTGATCCTGGCGGTGTCCAGCTGTGGGGTATCTGCGGTGATCGGAACATTGGGGGCTGTAGGACTTTCCAGGATACACTGGAAAACAAAAGGAGTGATGGAGTATATTTCCATTCTGCCTCTGATGATCCCGGAGATCATTCTGGGAATGGTACTGATGGCATTTTTCTATATGCTGAACCTGCCATTTGGAATGCTGACACTTCTGATCGGACACACGGTTTTCTGCGTGCCCTATATTTTGATGGAGGTAAAGGCAAGACTTGTGGGAATGGATCCGTCCCTGGAAGAGGCAGCCAGAGATCTTGGCGCCGGTTCCTTCCGGGCATTTTGGGATATTACCCTGCCACTGATCATGCCGGCTGTTATATCCGGCTCTCTGCTGGCCTTTGCCATGTCCATGGATGATGTGGTGATCAGCATTTTTGTAACCGGGCCGCGTGTATCCACGCTGCCGATAAAAGTTTACACACAGATGAAAACAGGCGTTACGCCGGAGATCAATGCACTTTGCACCATAATGCTGGGAGTGATCCTTCTGGTACTGGCAGTACATCTGATCGCAGGAAAACGCGGGAAAGGGAATATAAAAGATGAGCAATAAACTGATCGAGTTAAAAAATCTCACAAAAAACTTTGATGACCAGCAGGTGCTCCGGGGTATTAATCTGGACATCCACGAAAACGAATTCCTTACGCTTCTGGGCCCCAGCGGCTGTGGAAAAACAACAACCTTAAGGATCATCGCCGGCTTTGAGGAGCCAAGCGGCGGAGAGGTGCTGTTTAACGGTATTGAGATCTCCAAGCTGCCTCCATATAAAAGAGAGATCAACACGGTATTCCAGAAATATGCATTGTTTCCGCATCTCAATGTTATGGATAATATCGGTTTCGGCCTGAACCTGAAAAAGGTAGATAAATCTGTTATTGAGCAGAAGGTAAAAAGAATGCTGAAGATGGTAGGGCTGGAAGGCTTCGAAAAAAGAGATGTCACCCTTCTTTCCGGTGGACAGCAGCAGCGAGTTGCCATTGCCAGAGCTCTTGTCAATGAACCGAAAGTCCTTCTGCTGGATGAGCCGCTTGGTGCTCTGGACGCCAAGATCCGTAAGCAGATGCAGATCGAGCTGAAAAAAATCCAGAGAGAAGTAGGAATCACATTTATCTATGTTACCCATGACCAGGAAGAGGCACTTTCCATGTCTGATACGGTAGTTGTTATGAACAATGGTGAAATTCAGCAGATCGGAAGCCCGACAGATATCTACAATGAGCCGGAGAACCGTTTTGTGGCAGGATTTATCGGAGAGTCCAATATTATAGAAGGAACTATGATCAAAGATTTCCTGGTGGAATTTGATGGTTTCCGGTTTGAATGTGTGGATAAAGGATTTGAGGACAACGAAGCCATTGAGGTTGTTCTCCGCCCGGAGGATCTGGATATTGTGGAACCGGATCAGGCCAAGATCAGAGGAACTGTACGGAACATTACGTTCAAGGGCGTGCACTATGAGATCCTGATCGAGACGGAGCTTCGCACATACATGGTTCACACTACCGATTATGCAGAAGTGGGACGTGAAGTGGGACTGAAGTTTGGTCCTGAGGATATCCATGTTATGTGTAGAATGGGAGGATACTAATGAAACAGTTCAAGCATCTGATCAAGCCGTATATCATCTGGGCTTCGATCCTGATCGTGGTACCATTGATCCTGATCGTGCTTTATGCATTTACCTCAGATGGAAATGAAGTTCTGACCCTGCATTTTACATGGGCGAATTTTGCAAAATTTCTGGAAGCTACATATTTAAGTGTTATCCTGAAATCCTTCCGCCTGGGTATCCTGACCACACTGATCTGCCTGGTCTGCGGGTATCCGTTGGCGTACATTATCTCCAAATATTCCGAAAAGGTGCAGAGCTTTCTGATCCTTATGGTCACCATTCCCATGTGGATCAACATGCTTCTCCGTACCTATGCATGGATGAACATTCTTTCTGACAATGGTCTGGTGAACAACCTTCTGAAAATGCTGGGAATCTCACCAATCACCATGATGTATACAGATTTTTCCGTTATCGTGGGCCTTGTCTGTAACTTTATGCCGTTTATGATCATTCCAATCCATACATCCTTAAGTAAAATGGACAAGTCACTGATCGAAGCGGCCAACGACCTTGGTGCCAATCCCTTCCAGACCTTCTGGAGGATCACCTGGAAGCTTTCCATGCCGGGTGTGGTCAATGGTATCATGATGGTATTCCTTCTGTCCATATCAACCTTCGTTATTCCGAAGCTACTCGGCGGCGGTCAGTACATGCTGATCGGTAATCTCATCGAGTCACAGTTTATTTCTGTAGGCGACTGGAACTTCGGAAGTGCCATCTCTCTGATACTGGCAGTGATCATCCTGATCTTTATGAGTTTGATGAAGAAGATGGACACCCAGGACGATTAAAGGAGGCAGGAGATGAAAAGAAAAAATACCATATTTTCAAAATTATACGTAGTGCTGTGTCTGGCATTTTTTTACCTTCCGATCCTTGTGACCATGATCTTTTCCTTTAACTCATCCAAGTCCCTGACCAGATTTACAGGATTTTCCCTGCGCTGGTACGGGGAGCTGATAAACAACATGGAGATCAGTAAGGCGGTTTATGTTTCGGTCACAGTGGCAATTCTGGCAACCGTTATTTCCACAGTGCTGGGAACCATCACAGCCATCGGACTTTCAAAATCCAGAAAGGTGCTGAAGGAGATGGTCCTTACCATCAATAACTTTCCGATCCTGAACCCGGAGATTGTAACCGCGATTGGTCTGATGCTGCTGTTTTCCTCGCTGGGAATGACGAAAGGCTATCTGACCATGCTGCTGGCACATATCGCATTCTGTACGCCCTATGTGATCACCAGCGTATATCCGAAGGTACGAAGCCTGGATCCGAACCTTGCCAATGCAGCCATGGATCTTGGCGCAACGCCATATCAGGCACTTACCAAGGTTATTGTGCCTATGATCAAAGAAGGGATTTTTGCGGGAGCGCTCCTGGCATTTACTATGTCCTTTGACGATTTTGTAATTTCCTACTTTGTTTCCGGAAACGGAGTAAAGAATATTTCCATTGTTGTATATAATATGACAAAGCGTATCAATCCCACCATCAACGCTCTTTCTACCATTGTGATCGTGGTCATTGTACTGGTGCTTCTTTTTGCAAATCTGATCATGCCGAAGCTACAGGCTTCCACCGTGAAAAAAATGGATCCGAAAAAAAGAAGGATCGTTGCGTTTGTCACAGCTGCTGCTGTTGTTCTGGTATTGGGAAAGTGGACGATCGTAAGTCAGGGAAGCCATGTGCTTCGTGTATATAATGCCGGAGAATATATGGACCTGAGTCTTCTGGACAAATTTGAGAAGCAGTATAACTGTACCGTTGTATATGAAACCTTCGAGTCCAATGAGATGATGTACACCAAGCTGGCCAGTGGCGAAACCTACGATGTTCTGGTTCCGTCAGATTATATGATCGAAAGACTGATCAAGGAGGAATATCTTCAGGCACTTGACTGGAAGAAGATCCCTAACAGCAAAAATCTTCTTCCCGAGGTTCAGAATAAGGACTATGATCCGGGAAATCGTTATTCCTGTCCGTATTTCTGGGGAACTGTAGGAATCCTTTATAATAAGAATGTAGTCTCTCAGGAGGATCTTGACAAAGAGGGCTGGAATATTCTCTGCGATGAAAAATATAAGGGAGATCTTTATATGTATGATTCCGAAAGGGATTCCTTTATGATCGCCCTGAAAGCGCTGGGGTATTCCATGAACACAAAGAATCCTGATGAGATCCAGCAGGCTTATGAGTGGCTGATCCGGCAGAGAGATACCATGGATCCGATCTATGCAGGTGATGATGTGATCGACAACATGATCTCAGGAAACAAGGCAATGGCGGTTGTTTATTCCGGAGATGCTTCCTATATTATCAGCGAAAATCCGGAGCTTGGCTATTATACTCCGCAGCAGGGAACCAATACCTGGTATGATGCCATGGTCATCACCAAGGACTGCAATGAAGTAGATCTGGCTCATGAGTTCATCAATTTTATGCTGGATGATGAAAATGCTCTTTCCAATACCGAAGAAGTAGGATATACTTCTACTGTAAAGAGTGCATTCGAGGAGATGAAGAACGGAACTTATGAGGGAATTTCTTCCTATATTCCGCAGATCGACAATCCAAAGAATGAGATCTTCGGATACCAGAAGCCAAAGATCAAGCAGAAATTCGCAGAGCTTTGGACAAAGGTAAAAGCAAAATAACAAGACGTCAGAGAGAGACATGAAGGAGGTTCTATGAAATTAAAAAAAGCAGCAGCGATCATGTTATGTGTGGTACTTGGAACATCTGTGGCAACAGGTGTCAGCGTCAGCGCAAAGGATAAGGATGAACTGGTACTTTATACATGGGACGGAATGTTTCCACAGGAAGTGCTGGATGATTTTGAAAAAGAAACAGGGACTAAGGTGGTATATTCCAACTTTGATACCGATGAGACCATGCTTGAGAAGCTTTCTCAGGCAAAGGGCGGCGATTACGATGTGGTAATTGCAGATGATTATATTATCGACAGCGCGGTAAAAGAGGGACTTGTCCAGAAGATCGACAAGGATACCGTTTCCAATTTTAAGAACATCAACCCCCTTTACCAGGGACAGTTTTATGATCCGGATGATGAATATACAGTACCTTACGGAGCAGGAATCCCACTGATCGTATATGATCCGGAGCAGGTAGATATCGACATTAAAGGATACAAGGATCTCTGGGATAAGTCTCTGGAGGATAGTATTGCCATCGTAGGTAATTACCGCGTGATCTGTGGCATCACACAGCTTTCCATGGGAGAGAGCATGAACGAAGAAGATGTAGCCGTGATCGACAAGACCGGTGAGAAGCTGAAAGAGCTGGCACCGAACATTCGCATGATCCAGGATGACAATACACAGAATGCACTTCTCAACGGAGAGGCAAGTGTGGCATTTCTTTATACATCACAGGTAACACAGGCACTGAAGGATAATCCGGATCTTAAGGTGGTTTATCCGGAGGAAGGTCTTGGATTTGGTATTATGGGAATGTTTGTGCCGAGTGAAGCACCGAATGCGAAGGCTGCCAATGAATTTATCAATTATATCCTGGAGCCGGAAGTATCTGCACAGTGCATCAACTATATCGGATACTACAATACAAACAAGGCAGCAGATGATCTGGTAGACGAGAGCCTGGTTGTTCCGGACAGTGTGACAAAGGGTGAGATCGTACAGAATGTAAGCCAGGAAGCAGAGCAGGAATACAATAAGATCTGGACAGAGTTTAAAGCTGCCTGCGATTGAGCAGACGGACCAGTAAGGGGGTTTTTTAGTTGGAGATATACAAAGGTACATCCGCTTTTTCCGGAATAGCCATTGGAAAAATACTGTATTACCACAGAGGCGAATATCAGATCCGTCAGTCCATGGTAGACAATGTAAAAAAGGAACTGGATCGTCTGGATAATGCAAGAACAGCGGTAAAGAACCAGATCCAGCATATGTATAAAAACGGAGCACCCCTCCCAAAAGAGCAGGAGCTGACATTGAAACGGCAGCTGAAGCTCTTAAGTGGCGGCAGCTTCCAGCGGGCCGTGGAAAGCATGATCACGACAGAAAAGGTCAGTGCAGCTTACGCAGTCCAGACAACCAGGGATGAGCTTGCCAATGTGTTCCGCAAACTGGAGGACGAGGCTGTCAAAGAACAGATCGAAAATATCAGGGAGATCTCCGAACTGCTGATCGGCGCCATGGGTGGCTCCCATGCACGGATCAATCTGGGAGATGAGCCGGTGATCCTTGCAGCAGAGCAGCTTTCCCCCAATGAACTTCTGGAGATGAACAAATCCAGTCTTCTGGCGGTAGTCATGCATCAGGGGTCTGTTATTTCCCATGTATCGATCATGACAAAATCCATGGAAGTCCCCACCCTGGTCGAGGTGGAGATAGAGAAAGAATGGGATGGCCATATGGCTATTGTAGATGGGTATACAGGAACACTGTATATCGATCCGGAGCCGGAGCTTCTTAAGGAATATGAGATCCGTCATGCAGCAGATAAGGAAGAACGGGAAGAACTTTTGAGACTTCGGAACCAGAAGGATATCACAGCCGATGGCAAGGAGATCAAGCTTCTGGCAAACATCGGAAATCTGGACGATCTGAATACGGTTCTTTATTACGGAGCGGCAGGTATCGGCCTTCTCCGAAGTGAATTCCAGTATCTCGGAAGAGAGAATTATCCAAGAGAGAATGAGCTGTTCCGTGCCTATAAAAAAATAGCCGAGGGTATGGATGAACGTCCGGCAGTGATACGTACCGTGGACCTGGGGGCAGACCGTCAGGCAGAATATATGGCAATTCCTGATGAGGTCAATCCTATGATGGGAAACCGTGGCATCCGCCTCTGCCTTGATCGCAAAAAAATGTTCAAAGCGCAGCTTCGGGCTATTTACCGTGCAAGTGCCTATGGAAATATCAACCTGATGTATCCGATGATCACGTCCGAGGATGAGCTGGATGAGATCGAGAAGCTGATCCGGGAGGTAAAAAAGGGTCTGGATGAGAAGAACATTCCTTACAAAAACATCCGTACCGGAATTATGATCGAGACACCGGCAGCGGTCATGATCAGTGAAGAACTTGGAAAACGTGTGGATTTTCTGAGCCTTGGAACCAATGACCTGACCCAGTATACTCTGGCCATGGACAGGCAGAATCTTCTTTTGAAGGATAAATACAACGATCATCATCCGGCACTTGTAAAGATGATCCGCATGGTAACAGAGGCAGGACATAAATCAGGATGTGAAGTTTACATATGTGGAGAGCTGGCAGCAGATTCCAATCTTACAGAAGCTTTTATCCAGATGGGAGTGGACGGCCTTTCCGTTGTTCCTGCCTGTGTACTTCCTGTGCGAAAAGCGATCCGCAGCTCTTATGCGGATGAGGCAAACCGGCCGGCGGAAGCAGTAAAAGAGAAATAATATCCGAAAAAACAAAAATCCTGGGAATTTCTATGTTGATATCTGTTGATATCTCACATAGGATCCTCAGGATTTTTTTGACGGAATCTTCCACTCACGGCTTATTGTTGTTCTCAATTGAAGCAGTGCGTGGAAAAATATCTGTTCCGGTTAAAGTTATCGAAGTCCAAGCACCTGGGCGGTTTCCGAAATAAACTCCGGTGTGGTACCACAGCATCCGCCGATCACGGAAGCACCGTTGTCCACAAGCACCTTCATATAACCTGCAAAATCCGCAGGCGTCATGCTGTAAACTGCATTTCCAAGATCATCGATCTGGGGCATTCCAGCATTGGGTTTGGCGATGACCGGAATGGAAACGTTCTCTTTGATATTGCGGATAACCGATACCAGCTGATCCGGGCCAACCGAGCAGTTGATGCCGACAGCGTCTGCACCTGCAGCTTCCAGGGACATGGCAGCCTCTATGGCATTTCCGCCGCTGAAGATACTTCCATCTGCTTCTACAGTCACGGTACAGATGATAGGAAGCTCGCAGACACTCTGGCAGGCGTCTACAGCAGCCAGTGTCTCCTCGATGTTGATCATGGTTTCCGCTACGATCAGGTCCACACCTGCGTCACGGAGATAGCCGATCTGTTCCTGATAGACTTCGAAGGCTTTTTCGTAAGTCATGTCACCGGCCGGTGCCATCATCTTGCCGGTGGTGGTGATATCACCTGCTACTAAAACACCCTCCGGTGCGATCTCCTTTGAATAGCCGGCCAGGGTATGATTGATCTGTTCGATCTGATCCTCCAGCCCGTGCATAGTGAGGTTAATACGGTTTCCGCCGAAGGTAGGCGCATAGATGATATGGCTTCCCGCCTCGATATATGCCTTCTGCAGAGACTGGATCACATCCTTGTGCTCAAGCACCCAGCTCTCTGTGCAGACACCACGTGGCATGCCGGCCTTCATCAGGTTGGAGCCGGTAGCACCATCCAGCAGCAGGACATGATTTTCGGTCAGTTTCTGAAATTCCTGTTTTGTCATATGTTTATATCCTCCTTATGGCAGCCAATCACGGTTGGCAAAAAATAAGGCTCCTCCTGTAACCGCTGCACTCATTGCCGTGGGTTTATTTTAACACAGGGAATAAAAATAATCTATCCTGTTTCTGAGCGGGGAAATAAAAATTAGGCAAATTGTACATATTTAACGGCTTTTCTGTCGAATAAAGAACTTGCGTATTAAGAAATGAGATTGTATAATAATCTGTAGACATGCCCAAGGGGCAAGACTGTCATCAGATAGAACATAAAGGTAAAGGTGAAAAGGAATTATGATTAAAGTTAAACTGAGCAACTGGAAGTCTGATCACCAGATGGATGAGGCTTATAAAGCTCTGCGAACAAATATCCAGTTCTGCGGAGCAGATAAGAAAGTGATCGCACTTACCAGCTGTACTCCTAATGAGGGAAAGAGCAGTGTGGCATTTAATCTTGCTGCCTCTCTTGCTGAGAGCGGCAAATCTGTGCTTCTGATCGATGCCGATCTGCGTAAATCCGTTTTGATGGGACGTGTGACAGTAGACCAGGAGGTTATGGGACTTGCCCATTATCTTTCCAAGCAGGCCAAGCTTTCCGACGTGATCTGTGCCACTACACTTCCGAAGTTCCATATTATCTTCTCCGGTATCGTACCTCCGAACCCGGCAGAGCTTCTCGGAAACAGACTTTTCAAGGATATGATCCGTGTGGTAAGAGATGTTTATGATTATGTTATTGTAGATACACCGCCGCTTGGACTGATCATCGACAGTGCTATCATAGCAGATTCCTGTGACGGATCTGTAATCGTCGTTGAATCCGGTACCATCAGCTATCGTTTTGTACAGGAAGTAAGAGATCAGCTTGCCAAGAGCAACTGTCCGATCCTGGGAACCATCCTGAACAAGGTGGACTACAGCAAGGCCGGCAATTATGGTCACTATGGCAAGTATGGTAAATACGGCAAGTACGGCAAGTATGGTTCTTACGGAGATTATGGTGAGAGCAGCAGTAAATAAAAAGACATTGACAACAGAAATGAGTGGGTTATTTTAATGAAGGGACTTTATGATATTCATTGTCATATCCTCCCCGGGGTGGATGACGGTGCAAGAAACATGGAAGAATCACTCTGGATGCTCAATAAGGAGTATCAGGAGGGCGTACGTCATGTGATCCTGACACCACATTTCCGGTATGATATGTTTGAGCCGCATATGAACATTGTGACAAGACAGTTTATGCAGCTGCGTAGAGCAGCCATGAATATTGGCGATGAAGGCATGAGGCTTTATCTGGGCTGTGAACTCCATTCCAGTATGGATATGGTGGAATGCCTTAAGAAGGGACGGCGGCTTACCCTTGCAGGTTCCAGATATGTGCTTGTGGAATTCAGCAACGGAGATGAGAAAAATTATATTGAAGAACGGGTCAGAAGTCTTCTGATGAATGGTTTTATCCCGATCATCGCTCATGTGGAACGTTATAAGGCCACCCGGAACGATATCGGATTCCTGACAGAGCTGAAGGATATGGGAGCACATATCCAGGTCAACGCAGATACCATCAGCGGTCAGGACGGATTCGGGGCAAAAACCTTCGCACGGAAAGTCATGAAGCATGGGCTTCTGGATTTTGTCGGTTCCGACGGACACCGTAAGACGGAGCGTATCCCGGAGATCGGCAAATGTGTCGCCAAAATGGAAAAAACAATGGGGAGCGAATATGTAAAGAAGATCTTTATCAAAAATCCCCGGAAAATCACAGGGTAATGGAGAAAAGAAATGGAAAATCAGACTGTTAACAACAACGACGAAGTAGAGATCGATCTTGGTGAGGTATTTCACCTGTTACTGAGCAAGCTGGGTGTTATCATTTTATCCGGTATTGTTTTCTGCCTGGCAGCTGTTATGGGAACCATGCTTCTGATCACACCGAAGTATGAATCCACAACCAAGATCGTGGTACTGTCCAAGCAGGACGGCAACACACTGACCAATCAGGATATCCAGACGAGTACATCACTGACAAAGGACTATGCGGAGCTGATCAAGAGCCGTACAGTTACCGAGGGTGTGATCGCACAGCTGAACCTGGATATGACACATGAGAAGCTCCTTAAGAAGCTTTCCGTAGATACACCAACCGATACACGAGTAGTATCCATCACAGTTACAGATACCGATCCTTATACAGCGGCAGAGATCGCAAATGCAGTAAGAGATATTGCTTCCAAGCATATCCAGCAGGTTATGGATATCAAGGCAGTAAATGTGGTAGAGACAGCAAACATTCCGGATGAGCCGTCAAGCCCAAGCGTACCGAAAAACGGTGTGATCGGCGGACTTCTGGGTATCCTTCTGGCAGCAGCCGTTGTGATCATCGTATATCTGACAAACGATACCGTAAAGACACCGGAAGACGTAGAGAAATATCTTGGATTAAGTGTACTTGGTACGATTCCGTACTCTTCCAAAATGGGCAAGAAATCCAAAAGGAAAAAGAAACGTCACGCATAAAAATAACAACAACGGATCAAAGTGTTGGGAAAGGCCGGGAGCAGCAAAAATATGAAGAAATTTTTTGTGTTTTTATTAGTGGTCATCTGCCTTGGTATGGGAGCCGGTGTAGTATACATGAAGAGCTCTGAGGATAATGAAGGACCGAAGATCACATTTGAAGAGGGAAAAGATACAAATTATACATCCGATATGACAGAAGAAGATCTTCTGAATGGTGTAAAGGCACAGGATGACAGGGACGGAGATGTTACAGATTCTCTTACCGTAGAAACCATATATCCGAAGAACGACGGAAAACAGGTTTCCGTTATCTTTGTTGCAAAAGACAAAAACAACAATGTAACAAAAAAAGAATTTACCATGGAGGCTCAGGACGGCAGCGCCGAAAATCCGCAGCTGGGACTGATCGATAATGATGGACTCCCAGAGGACGGAGATTCCGCAGACATCACAGAGCCGGCAGAAGAGACAGATATGCCGGATGGGGCAGAAGCAGACAGCACAGATGCTGAAAGCGGAGATTCCACAGAAGGAGAACTGACCCCGGAGGAACAGGCGCAGAAGACACAGGAAGACAAGATCGAGCAGCTCTCTCCGCAGGATCCAAAGATGTATCTGACTACCTATTACGTAGAGGTACCGGTAGGAACTACGTTGGATAAATTAAGCTATGTAAAGGATATCCAGGATGATACAGAATCAACCAGTGATCTTTTCAAAAAAATCCAGATCACCGGTGATGTAAATACAGCCGCACCGGGAACTTACGAGCTTACATATTATGTAGTCGACAACAGTGGAAACAGCTCCAACGGAGCCGTACTGACTGTTGTTGTAAAATAGTGCATGATACCCCTCCGTGGTCTTCAAAATACCGGGGGGGGGTAAAATAAACACAGTATAACATACTGTAAGCGAGGGAAGGCGTATAAAAGGATATGTATCAAAAAGAAAACAGTAGCTGGGTAAAACATGCGGATTTTGCGATCTGCGATATGCTGTGTCTGCAGCTTGCGTTTGTACTTGCATACTGGATCCGAAACGGGATCGATCAGCCATACGAGACAGAGCTGTACCGAAATGTGGCAGTGGTGATGTTTCTTATCCAGCTGATGGTCACATTTTTTAATGAGAGCTTCAGCGGAGTTCTGCGAAGAGGAATGCTGGTGGAACTGAAGAAAACCTTTGAACAGTGTACACTGGTCTGCCTTCTGGTTCTGGCATATATGTTTCTTTTAAGAATTGGAAACAATTATTCCAGAATGATCCTGCTGATCACCTATGT
This sequence comes from Ruminococcus sp. AF20-12LB, assembly GCF_003478985.1. Lineage (NCBI taxonomy): Bacteria > Bacillati > Bacillota > Clostridia > Eubacteriales > Oscillospiraceae > Ruminococcus > Ruminococcus sp. AF20-12LB. The sequence goes on from NZ_QUGH01000008.1 coordinate 16,940, forward strand.
GCTTTATACCTGCTTCAGCTATTGCGGCAGACAGGCACTGAAGAAATTCCTGAAGGATCGCAGATACGAAGAAAGCGAGAAACGATCCCTGCTGATCGTTACAGTCAGTGAAGATGCAGACAATGTGGTGGAAACCATCCGCAAGAATAATTACGGAACCTATCATCTGGCAGGAATTGTTTTTATGGATTGTGACAGGAAGGGAGCATCCGTCTGTGGAGTACCGGTAGTAGCCGGGAAGGAGGATATGATCTCCTATATCCATAAGAACTGGATCGACGAAGTATTTTTTGCAGTACCTAAGCAAATTCCAATCCCGGAGCAGATGATTAAGGATTGCTCTGCAATGGGAGTTGTCATCCATATGAGACTGGCAACCATGAAATCCCTTGGCAAGAACCAGGTGGTGGAGGAGCTTGGTGGATATACCGTGCTTTCCAGCAGTATCCACATTGTAACGCCGCGCCAGATGTTTGTTAAGAGAGCCATGGATATCGCAGGCGGTTTGGTAGGCTGTCTTTTTACAGGAATCGCAGCGATCTTTCTGATTCCGGCCATCAAGATCAAATCTCCGGGTCCTGCATTTTTTTCACAGGTCCGCATGGGAAAGAACGGTCGTCCGTTCAAGATCTATAAATTCCGCTCCATGTATATGGATGCAGAAGAACGCAAAAAAGAACTGATGAAACAGAATAACGTAAAAGACGGAATGATGTTCAAAATGGATGATGATCCACGAATCATCAAAGGTGTAGGACATTTTATCCGAAAGACATCCCTGGATGAATTTCCGCAGTTCTGGAATATTCTGAAAGGAGATATGAGCCTTGTAGGAACCAGACCGCCGACAATGGATGAGTGGGAGAAGTATGAGCTTCACCATCGCAAACGTCTGGCCATCAAGCCGGGACTTACCGGTATGTGGCAGGTAAGCGGCCGAAGTGATATCACAGATTTCGAGGAAGTCGTAGAGCTTGATACGAAGTACATTGCCGAATGGTGTCTGAAGCTGGACATTGAGATCCTGGTTAAGACAGTTATGGTCGTTTTCCGCGGAAGCGGCGCGAAATGATCAATACATATTGAGATTGAATATAATGCCCCGGACTGCGGAGATGCAGTCCGGGGATAAAAATAAATTAGATAAGTTATAAATATAAAAGAGGAAGTTAAAAATGCAGATTTTATTGATCATGCTGATCGTAGTACTTCTCGCGTTCTTGGTCCTGCTTCTGGCACTGGCAAAACAAAGTCCCAGAGAAAAGCAGACAGAAGATAAAAAGCAGGAAGAATACATCAGGGATTATGCAGAAACAGTAAGACAGACCGGAGGAAGTATGAAGAAGTTAGAACATTGGAAAGTAATTGCGATATATCTGATCATCTATGACATAATAGCTGTTAATTTTTCTTATTTTATGGCACTGCTGGTGAGATTCGATTTTCGGTATTCCTCGATCCCCACAGATTATTTTGCTGCATGGAGGAGTTTTGCACCGATCTATACCATTATCATCCTGGCAGTGTTCGGATGCATGCATCTGTATAACAGTGTATGGCGTTTCGCAAGCTTCCATGAGCTGATCAAGATCACGGTAGCAACTGTGATCACAGGCGTTCTGCATATTGCGGGTATCACGATCTTCTGGGGACGGATGCCGGCCTCCTATTATCTGATCGGTATCATGCTGCAGTTTTTCCTGACTGTAGGCGTACGTTTCTCCTATCGTTTTGTACTTCTTGAGCGGAACCGCAGAGAAAAGAGCGAGCGTGAAGAGCGGAGCAAAAACGTGATGATCATCGGTGCAGGAGAAGCGGGAAGAACAATTGTCCGGGAGCTTCAGAATGCAAAGGAAACCAATTCCAGAGTACGCTGCCTGATCGATGATAATCCGAATAAATGGGGAAGATACATGGAAGGAGTTCCGGTGGTAGGCGGAAGAGACGATATTTTTCTCAATGTGGATAAGTATCATATCAATCAGATCCTTCTTGCGATTCCGACTGCAACACCGCATCAGAAGCGGGATATCCTGAACATCTGCAAGGAAACCGGGTGCGAGCTGAAGCAGCTTCCGGGTGTATATCAGCTTGTAAACGGAGAAGTATCCCTGAGCAAGATGAAAAAAGTAGCAGTGGAGGATCTTCTCGGACGAGACACCATCAAAGTCAACATGTCAGAAATCTTTCAGTATCTGAAGGGTAAAAGGATCCTGGTAACAGGAGGCGGCGGCTCCATCGGAAGCGAGCTCTGCCGTCAGATCGCAGGTCATGAGCCGGAGCTTCTGGTGATCTTTGATATTTATGAAAATAATGCTTACGACATTGAACAGGAGTTGAAGGCCAGTTATCCGAACCTGAACCTGAAGGTACTGATCGGCTCCGTCCGTGACAGCAAAAGGATCAACTGGGTATTTGAAACCTACAAGCCGGAGATCGTATATCATGCAGCCGCACATAAGCACGTGCCGCTGATGGAGAACAGCCCCTGTGAGGCGATCAAGAACAATGTGGTAGGAACCTATAAGACTGCGTATGCGGCAATGATGAACGGCTGTCAGCGATTTGTGCTGATCAGTACCGACAAGGCCGTAAACCCGACCAACATCATGGGCGCCAGCAAACGACTCTGCGAAATGGTAGTCCAGAGCATGAACATGGTCAGCCACAACGGACACACCGACTGGCTGCCACGACTTGGCGGACACAGAAAGGATACCCTGGATGCACTTCACGACAACGAAGGCCAGGCATATGTAAGTGAGAACCCTGCATCAAAAGCAGGAACCGGCACAGAATTCGTAGCTGTACGATTCGGAAACGTTCTCGGCAGCAACGGAAGCGTAATCCCGCTGTTCAAGCGCCAGATTGAAAAAGGCGGTCCTGTCACTGTCACACATCCGGACATCATCCGTTACTTTATGACTATCCCGGAGGCCGTAAGCCTTGTCCTCCAGGCAGGAACCTACGCCAAAGGCGGCGAGATCTTCGTCCTGGACATGGGCGCCCCGGTAAAGATCGACACCCTTGCCCGAAACCTGATCAAGCTTTCCGGCTACACACCGGATGTAGACATCAAAGTCACCTACACCGGTCTCCGCCCAGGCGAAAAGCTCTACGAAGAAAAGCTGATGGCCGAGGAAGGCATGGAGAAAACTCCAAACGACCTCATCCACATCGGCAAACCCATCGAAATGGACGTACAGGAATTCTTCAAACAGCTGGAAGTCCTGGCAGCATACGGCTACGCCAACAGCGAAAAGATCCGAGACATTGTAGCTGCGATCGTACCGACCTATCACTCTGCGGATTCCGACCTGAAGCTGCATAAGAAGGTGTATGAGGAGCTGATGAGTGAGGCGGCTGTGGCTGCGGAGAAGAACTGATAACTGATCAATAATTTACATATATACGAAAACGAAGGAGTGTTGAAAAAATGAAAATCCCATTTTCACCGCCAGATATTACAGAGGCAGAAATCGAACAGGTAGCAGAAGCTTTAAGATCCGGATGGATCACCACCGGACCGAAAACCAAGGAACTGGAAAGAGAAGTGGCAGATCTGTGTGGTATCAGCCGTGCAGTCTGCCTGAATTCACAGACAGCATGTGCGGAAATGACATTACGTCTTCTGGGAATTGGTGAAGGAGATGAAGTGATCACATGTGCTTACACCTATACTGCAAGTGCATCTGTGGTGTGTCATGTCGGTGCAAAACTTGTTTTGATTGATACACAGAAAGATTCTCTGGAAATGGATTATAACAAGCTGGCAGAAGCTATTACAGAAAAAACAAAAGTGATCATTCCGGTGGACCTTGGCGGAGTGCCATGCGACTATGACAGGATTTTCTCTATCGTAGAAGAGAAAAAGAAGCTTTTTCATCCAGACAATAAGCTTCAGGAAGCAATTGGAAGAGTCATTGTAATGGCAGATGCAGCACATGCATTTGGTGCAACCTGGCATGGAAAACCAGTGGGAAGCATTGCGGATTTTTCAAACTTCAGCTTCCATGCAGTGAAAAACTTTACAACAGCAGAAGGCGGCGCTGTGGCATGGAGAGATATCGAAGGAATTGATAGTGAAGAAATCTATCATCAGTATCAGCTGTTATCACTTCATGGTCAGTCAAAGGATGCCCTTGCCAAAACGCAGCTTGGAGCATGGGAGTATGACATCATCGGACCTTGGTTTAAATGTAATATGACCGATGTAGTTGCCGGAATCGGACTGGCGCAGATGAAACGGTATAAAGCTTTGCTTGCAAGAAGAAAAGAAATCATCAGCAGATATGATGCAGCATTTAAACCACTTGGCATCGAAGTACTGGATCATTACAACGAAGAGCATCAGTCCTCCGGACACCTGTACATCACCAGAATTCCGGGAATCACTCTGGAGCAGAGACACGAGATCATCGTCAAAATGGCAGAAAAAGGCGTTGCCTGCAACGTACATTACAAACCACTGCCAATGATGACTGCTTATAAAAATATGGGATTTGACATTAAGGATTACCCGAATGCTTATAAGCGATTTGAAAATGAGATCACATTGCCGCTGCATACGAAATTGACGGATGAGGAAGTGGAGTATGTGATTGAGATGTATTGTGGGATTGTGAAGGAATATATTAAATGAAAAAAATTATGATTTTGGGAGCAAGTATATTACAGCTTCCAGCGATAAAAAAGGCAAAGGAAATGGGGCTGGAAGTTGTAGTTGTCGATATGAATCCGGACGCAGTAGGCTTTCAGACAGAAGGAATCGAAAAAGAAATCATAAGCACGATTGATATACCTGAGATAGTGAAAGCTGCAAAAAGACATTCTATTGATGGAATCATGACACTTGCTACAGATATGCCAATGAGAGCAGTGGCAGCAGTGGCAAAGGAAATGAATTTGATCGGAATTAGTGCAGAGACAGCTGTGAAAGCAACAAATAAAGCGGAAATGCGGAAGGCACTGAAAAAAGCAGGTGTTCCAATTCCTGTATTTTACAAAGTATCTACTAAAGAAGAATATCTGGAAGCAGTAGAAAAAATAAAAGAAGCAGGTTATCGATGTATTATAAAACCGGCAGATAATTCGGGAAGCAGGGGAATCGATCTGCTTAAAGATTATGACAGTGAAACTGTGGAAAAGGCTTATAACTACAGTAAGGAATCTTCAAGGTCCGGAGATCTCATGGTTGAAGAGTATATGGAAGGGCCAGAGGTAAGTGTAGAAACTTTAAGTGTCAACGGCGTATGCCATGTTATTCAGATTACAGATAAGCTGACAACAGATGCACCATATTTTGTAGAAATGGGACATTCACAGCCATCAGGTCATACAGAAGAAATAAAGAAGCAGATAGCGAAGGTGGCTATTGCAGCGAATCACGCAATCGGTATTTCAAATGGACCATCCCATACAGAAATCAAAATAACGAAGGATGGACCTAAAGTTGTAGAGCTTGGAGCACGGCTGGGAGGAGACAATATTACGACTTATCTTACGCCTCTTTCTACAGGTGTAGATATGGTTGAAAGTTGTATACGAATTGCACTTGGTGAAACTGCAGACTTAAAGCCTAAGTTTCATAAAGCATCTGCTATAAGATATTTTAGAGTTGAGCAAGGTTTCATCAGAGATATCAGGGGACTTGAAGAAGCCAGAAAGATTCCAGGCGTAAAACAGATTTATGTTGTACATGGAATCGGGGAAAAAATGAATGGCATAAAGAGCAGTGGAGATCGCAGCGGTTTTGTAATCGCTCAGGCAGATACAGCTGAAGTGGCTGTAGAAATATGTGAAAAAGCGCTGGATTTAATAGAAATAGAAATGGAGTAAGGGAAGTATAAATTCATGTATGAAAGATACATAAAAAGAGGTTTGGATGTTATATTTGCAGTCATTGCACTGCCAATCGTATTAGTAGTCTGTATTATTTTTGGGACATTGATCTGGCTAGAGGACAGGGGAACGATTTTTTATCTGGCAAAGAGAAGGGGAAAAGACGGGACAATCTTTAATATGTATAAGCTTCGTTCCATGAAGGTAAATGCGCCAGATATTAGAAATAAGGATAATTCAACTTTTAACAGTGCAGATGATCCAAGAGTAACAAAAATCGGAAAGCTAATGAGAAAAATTTCAGTTGATGAGCTACCGCAGGTGTTTAATATTCTGAAAGGAGACATGAGCTGGATCGGACCAAGGCCAGTAACAACAGACAGACCATTGTCTGAGTATGACCAGAAAAGAAAAGATCGTTTAAAAGTAAAACCAGGCATTACAGGGTATACACAGGCCTATTATCGAAATAATATTTCACAGGAAGACAAATTGGCTCTGGATGCAAAATATGCACAGAAAGTAACATTTCTGGGTGATCTGAAGATTTTTTTTAAAACAATTGAAACTGTAGTATGCAGAAAAAATGTTTATACAAATTAGAAGGGAGAAGAAATAATGGGTGTTGAAGGAAAAAGACTTTTAGTATTAGGTGCTGGAAGAGGACAGATCGGACTGTATAAAGCAGCAAAAGAGATGGGAATCACAACAATTGCAGGAACCATGCCTGATAATAATCCTCCGGGAATTCCTCTGGCAGATGAAGTGTGCTTTATGAATATCGCAGATCCTGATGAGGTTGCTAAAAAAGCAGCGAAGCTTAAATTGGACGGAGTGGCCACTTGCTGTCTGGATACAGGAATTTCAGCTCTTGGAAAAACTTGTGATTCTTTAGGATTAACAGGACTTCAGGAAAAAGCTGCCATCATGTGTAATGATAAGTCAAAAATGAAAAAGGCATTTATGGAATACGGTGTAAGTACAGCACAGTATTTTGAAATTTCCAGTGAAGAGGAATTAAAAAATGCATTGGATAAAATAAAGTTGCCTGTAATTATCAAAGCCACAGATCTTCAGGGAAGTAATGGAATTTACATAGCAAAAACAGAAAAAGATGCCTATGACGGATTTCATGCAGCAATGGGACTAACAAAAAGATCTTATTGTATTGTAGAAGAGTTCATAGAAGGATGGGAGTTTGGTGCACAGGCATTTGTCTATAACAATGAAGTACTTTTTGTAATGCCGCATGGTGACGAAACTTATATGAGCCATACGGCAGTACCGGTAGGCCATTATGTTCCGCTTGACTGTGATGAAGATATTCACAAACAGACAGAAATAGCAGTAAAAAGTGCAATCAAAGCATTGGGATTAAATAACTGTGCAGTAAATGTGGATTTGATTCTCCGGGATAATAAAGTCTATGTCATAGAGCTTACCGGACGTGTAGGCGCAAACTGTCTTCCAGAGCTGGTGGAGATAAACTTTGGAATCGAATATTACAAAATGATCGCAGCAATGGCTGTTGGAGAAAATCCGTTGGAGTATTGGGGAAAGAGAAATTCCAAAACAACGGCAGGATTGGCACGAATGATTCTTTCAACAGAAGAAAGTGGAACCCTAGAAGATATCAAATATACCGGAGAAATGGATGAAGATATTCTGGAAATAACATTCTTTAAAAAACCAGGAGATCAGATTCGAAAATTTGTATTTTCAGCAGATTGTATTGGCCAGATTATTGTAAAAGACTCTACATTGGATGAGTGTAGAGCAAAAATCAATAAAATCATGAGTAATATTGAAATAAAACTCAAATAGGAGAACTGCAGTATAGCTGGCTGTTTATAAAAATTATAAATGGCCAGCTGTATACGATTTTAAGAAAAGATAGAAGAGGAAGATTAATGAAAACGCTGTATTTGCTTACAAATTCCTTTCCTTATGGAGATTGGGAGCCTTATTTGGAAACAGAAATAAAATATTATGATGACTTTGACGAAGTATATATTTTTGCATTACAGATTAGAAAAGAACACTTAAAAAGAAAAAGAACTGTTGGAAACAATGTGAAAGTAATTCCAATTATGAAAGCGTCAAATAAGACCTATTTATTATATAGTTTCAGGACTCTGGCAGATATTAATTTATATAAAGAATTTGCACGTCTGGTGAAATCACGTAGATTATCTGTGCGAAATTTTGTAAACATGTTTGTTTATTTCAGTCGTTCTCATTATGAAGCAGATTTAATAGATAAAAAAATGAAAGGACATGTGAATAAAGAGTCAATATTTTATTCATATCGTTTTGAATATCAGCCATATGTGGCAATGTTATTAAAAAAGAAATGGAAATTGAACAGTAAGATTGTAAGCAGGGCACATCGGTATGATCTTTATGAAGAAGAACATAAAGGGAATTATATACCAATGAGAGAGGGAATTCTTTCAAAAATTGATAATATATATCCGTGTTCAGATCATGGTACCGATTATCTGAGAAAAAGATTTCCTCAATATAAACAGAAAGTGCATACCAGATTCTTAGGAACAATAGATCATGGAGAAAAGGAGTATCTTTTCAATGATAAATGTTATGAAATTGTCAGCTGTTCTACAGTGACAAAGGTAAAAAGACTGGATTTATTGATAAATGCGTTATCTCAAATTAAGGCTATCCCGATTAAGTGGACACATTATGGGGATGGAATTTTAATGGATGAAATAAAAAAAATGGCAAAAGACAAACTGAGAGATAATATTCAGTATGAATTTAAAGGAAATGTCAGTAACACAGAATTAATGAAACAATATCAGAATAAAAATTACTATGTGTTCGTGAATGTAAGTTCATCAGAAGGAATTCCTGTATCAATTATGGAAGCAACATCTTTTGGAATTCCGTGCATCGCAACAGATGCAGGGGGAACGAAGGAGATAATTAGTGATAAAGAAAATGGGGTTTTATTATCTCAGAATATAACGGCAAATGAATTGGCTAAAAAAATAACGGATTTTTGCAAATTAGATTCATACCAATATAGAAAAAACAGAGATGATGCTAGATGTTTTTGGAATAAAAAATTTAATGCAGACTACAACTATCAGAAATTTATAAATGAAATAAGTAATTGAGGATAAAAAAATGTTTTTAAGTGTAATTGTTCCATGCTATAACGTAGAAAAAGAAATCTTGCAGAGATGCATTTTAAGTGTATTAAATCAAGAATATATGAACTATGAGATACTCTTAATTGATGACGGAAGCGAAGAGACGTTTCGAAGCGAAATAAGAGACATTGCTCGACTTGATGAACGAATAAAAGTTATAACACAAAGCAATTTAGGAGTATCCGCTGCAAGGAATGAAGGCATTAAACATTCTAAAGGAAAATACCTTACATTTGTAGATGCGGATGATGTATTAGTACCATATTTTTTTTCAGAAGCGGTACATTTATGTGAAAAAGAAAATGTAGATTTTCTTATTGGAGGAAATACGTTATTAGATAATGAAGAATTCAATGAAGTAAAGCAAAAAAGAATTCCTATAAATTATAGAATTATATCAGATATAGAAAAAGAGAGTTTTAAATGTAATTCAGTTGGAGAATTAAAATATTTTGGAAATATGAAAGGATACTATGGACGAGGACCGTGGACAAGATTGATAAAAAAAGAGATAGCTGAAAACATTTTGTTTAATACTGAGTTGAAAATGGGAGAAGACATAGTATGGAATCTCCAACTGTTAGATAAGTGTAAAAAAATAATGCTTGTAGAAAGAATATGGTATTTATATTATGTGAATAGCAATTCAGCAAATCATAAGTACAATCCCAAAATGCTTTATAATATAAAAAAAGAGTTGCCTTGTATTAGAGAACAAATAAATTTGGAAAGTGAACCAATGAGATCTGCATTTAGTATTCATATTCTGGATGAACTAAAAAAAATATACGATTGTTATATTGGAAATATACAGTGTGATTTGAGTAAAAAAGAAAAAAAGATAATTAAGAAAAAATTATATTCGGAGAAACCATGGATATTTGCAGGCAATAAAGAAAATAGAAAATATATGAGTAATAGAAATAAAATGAAGAGTATTTTATATCAATATAGAATCTATTTTGGAATTATACATATTAAACAAATATGTGAATTATATAAAAGGAAAGGAAAATAAAGATGGATTCAAAAACAGGCAACAAAGTATATTATAATATAATACTATTGATTATATTTTCCATTATATCTGTTATTGTTTTTGGAATAGGAAATACAAATGGAATATTAGCACTAAATGCGGCTATTTTTATTTGCTTTTTTTATCTTACTGTAAAAAATATAGATGAAAACATATTTATGTTTTCATTTCTTGTATGTTTCTTTACATTTTTATTGTGTGGGCAGATTTTGAATCGTTTTATGAAAGTTTATTATTATAATTTTCCAGATGTAATAGAGAAACATATGGATGTGTGTATTTTTATCAGCCTTGTAGGACTATGTGTAGGATATTTTGGCGTAGCAAGAAAAAGAATCAAAATTAAAAATAATATACCTAAAATTGAATATAAAAATAAAAAAGGTTATATGAATAATATAATCCAAATTAGTAAAGGAATGTTTTACGGCTGTTATGTATTTTGGATATTAACAGTTATAGACGTTGTTTTATATGTAAGACGTTATGGTTATACATCGTATTACATTTCATATTCAAGTAGAATACCATGGTATGTACGACAGATTGGATATTTTGCGCCGACAGCATTTTATGTATTTTTGGCAACATTACCAGAAAAAAAGGATGCTAAAGTTCCAATAATGTTATATATTTTATATGCATTTTTATCTTTAGGAACGGGACGAAGAGTAAATTTTATTACAAGTTTACTTATTATTTTTGCATATGCAATGTGTAGAAATAAAATAAGACCAGGTGAAAAACCTTGGATTGGAAAAAAAGGTATTTGGGCAATATGTTTATGTGTTCCAATACTTATGGGAGCAATGTATTTATTTGAATATATTAGATCTAATAATTATGTAGGGCAAGCAAATGATTATTCTCCTATTGTAGGCTTTTTTGTAAGACAAGGTACATCTGTAAATGCAGTAAAGTATGCTGAGTTATATAAAAATAATTTGGATTCTGAAGCGCACTATTCTTTATATAATATATTGAGATGGCTACAAAATAGTCCATTTAATAGCTTATTTAATTTGGATTTAGATTTTTCTTTTGGAAATCAATCATTAAGTACTGCTTTACATGGAACATATTTAGCAGATTTTGTGTCCTACTATGCAAATTCATATGGGTATGCAATTGGTACTGGTTACGGTTCCTGTTACTTTGAAGAACTGTATATTGATTATGGATATATAGGTGTATTCATAGGAAATATTATTTACGGCTTGACTTTTAGAGTATTATCCCAAATTATATCTGATGGCAAAAATGTTTGGAAGATAGCAGTTGGTCTATTTATGTTAAATTCTTTATTTCAGGCACCGCGATCAACATTTGATGCATTTGTTGGAAGATTATTATATCCAGAATTTTGGGCGCCGATAATAATAATTTGGGGATTAGCTTATTTGACTTCCAAATCTAAGCATAAAATTGTAATTTAAAGTTAAGAGGAATAGTTAGAAATATGAAAAAAAAGTCACTTGGTCTTAATGCACTATTAAATGGTATAAGAACAGTTTTGAATACATTATTTCCATTAATTACGTTTCCATATATTTCCAGAGTTCTTTCTGTTGAAAATGTAGGAAAATATAATTTTGCATTATCAGTTATTCAATATTTTTTACTGATTGCCGCATTGGGTATATCGACATATGCAGTTAGAGAAGGAACAAAATTTCGGGATGATAAAAAAAAGTTCAGTATATTTGCTAATGAAATATTTACAATTAATATTATATCAACAATAACAGCTTATATTTTATTAGTGTTTACAGTTGCAGCTGTTCCTAAATTTAAAGATTATGCTGTGATAATTGCTGTGTTCAGTATTGAAATTCTTTTTACAACGATTGGAACAGAATGGATTTATTCTATATATGAGGAATACGTGTACATAACGATTCGAAGTATTGTATTTAAAGTAATTTCAATTATCTTGCTGTTTTTGCTTGTTAAAAAACCTGATGACTATATTGTATATGCAGGAATAACAGTATTTGCAAATGCAGGATCTAATATATTGAATTTTATTCATGCTAAAAAGTACTGTTTGTTAAAATTTGATATGGGTTTGGCATTGAAGAGACATCTGAAACCTATTATGATTATTTTTGCATCTACAGTTGCAACAACTATTTATATTAATTCCGATACGACCATGTTAGGATTTATGGGAACAGATTTCGAGGTAGGCATATATTCTGTTTCCTCAAAAATATATAGGATCGTAAAACAGATGTTGGCTGCTATTCTGATTGTTACAATTCCACGATTATCATTGTTAATGGGACAAAAAAGGATAGAAGAATATAAAAATATTTTAACTCAGATTTTTAATGTCCTGGTTATGTTGGTGCTTCCTTCGGTTACAGGATTGATATTATTAAGCAAAGAAGTCGTATTATTGATTTCTGGAAAAGAATATATAAAAGCTACAAATTCATTGAAATTATTAAGTATAGCGCTTATATTTTGTATTTTTGGATGGATATATAATCAGTGTGTATTAATTCCGGCGCGTAAGGAAAAAATCGTGCTTATAGCAACCTTGGTTAGTGCATTAGCAAATATTGCAATAAATTTTGTTTGTATTCCATTTTGGAGAGAAAATGCAGTGGCTTTTTCAACTATAGTTGCAGAAGCTATAATGATGATTGTTTGTGTTTATGTTGGACGGAAAATTGTTCGACTTAATGCAGGCGTAGCATATAATATTTGTACGGTTTGTGTTGGATGCATTGGTATATGGCTGAGTTGTAAATTTGTAAAACATTTTTCTCTTTCAAGTATTGCAACGTTAGTATTGTCTATTCTATTATCGTGTATTGTATATGGAATGTGTCTTATATTAATGAGAAATAAAGTTATATGGACATTTTTTGAGAAAAATAATGCCTAGGAAGCGCTTTTACTTCCTGGGCATTCTGTAGTAAGTGCGAATATTAATTATCTCTTGTTAGATAAAATGAAATGACATGACATCTCATTTATAGCAACAAGGATTTACTTGCATATTAGAGTTGATAATAATAGTGGTAACAGGAAGCACTGCATACAAAAGGAAATCACAGAAAACTCATCATTTCTCCCGCAATTTCAAAACATCCTCCAGTGGCACCCCTGAGAATCTGCTGATATCCTCCGGGGAGAACCTGGGATCCTGCAGCATGCGTTGCGCAGTGAGTAAAGCTTGGTCCTGAAGGCCTTGGGCATGACCTTCTGCGCGTGCGTCATCGCACATTTCCTGAACAGCCTGACACATATTAACGCTCCTTTCTGTTTCTGTGAAACGTAAGTTGATACCGGTTATGGAGTCAATGACCCGGGCTGCTTTGAGCTCGAGTGACTGGAAACTGGAGTTCTCGAATGTGAGCTCTTTAAGTTTCCGTTTATCTTTGGCATATTTGATGAAGAGCATGACTTCTCTTAGATTACTCTGAAGTTTATTAAGTTCTTCATCCTTTATCTCGGCAGGTGAGAAGAGATTGATCCGGTAATCTGGGACCAGAGAAAGAATTTCGGGGTCCTGGACAGAGAGCATTTCGTGGAGGCTCCTGGGAGCTTTCCAGGTATCGGAGCCGAAGTATACGACTACGGTGATGACCGGAATCAGCCGGTCATCTTTGTAGAAGCCGGTGAGATATTCTCCGGATGTGGAGGGCCATTGTTTTGCTTCTCTGTGGGTTGTCAGCCATGTAATCTTTGGTGATGGTATCCTTTGTACCCATAGGTTTCACCACCTTCGATCTTGTTATGTGATCAGAGTTATTTTATCATCTGATCCATTTTCAAGGTAACATAGTTTATTGCTTTTGGAAAGAGGATTTTTGTGAAAAAGCTTCAGAGCTTCGCAATTAAAGCGGATATGTTTGTCGAACGGAGTCGAAATAAATCAATAGACACATAGAGCGTATTGTGCTACTCTGAAAGCACGAATTATATACAGCGATATAAGAAAAAATAAGGGTGAGATACAGATCATGCTAGAAAATCATGAAATGTCAGTATGGACTAGCAGATTTTCAAGAGGGAAAAACACATCATAATTGGTATTTATTCGAAGATAAAATTGATTCAGCTAGTAATGAATTCAAAATCATAGAGGTGGACGAACTATGCCAGAAGAATATTGGGACGAAATCAGGGGAATAGGTAAATTATATGTAGAAGAGGAACTGGTTGTGGGGATAGAACCTGTACTCTTTGTATGTATTGATGATAAGAATAATAGATATTTGGTTATGACATATGATTCCTACAACGGAATATATATATATCGGAAAATAGAATCTGATGAATTGTTGGATATGTTGGAAAATCGCAATACAATGGAACGTACTTTCCGTTTAGGTAAAAGAATTTATAAGACATTTATAGAAGAAAATAGCAATATACTTGGCGTAGAAGAATATGATTCGCAAACATTTTCGGGATCAATGCTTCCAGATGTGGGAGAATATTACGAGATACACTCGGAATATATACAAAAGTATATTGAAAAGTTGCGAGGTTGTAAAATCAATCAAAGATAAGAACAATTCTGATTAACCCTGTATGACACAACCATATATGAGATAAGTTATAAATATTAATACACAAAGGAGAACTGAAATGGGAAAATATTTTGGTACAGATGGCTTCCGTGGGGAGGCGGGTGTTTCGTTGACGGCGGATCATGCATTTAAGATCGGGCGTTTTCTGGGATGGTATTATAATGAACTGCGCAGGAGGGCCGGAGAGACGGCTGCAGCCAGGATCGTGATCGGCAAGGATACCCGACGTTCCAGCTATATGTTTGAGTATTCGCTGGTTGGCGGACTGGTGGCGTCCGGAGCGGATGCTTATCTTCTCCACGTGACAACAACGCCGTCTGTGGCTTATGTTGCCCGTACCGATGGCTTTGACTGTGGTATTATGATCTCTGCCAGCCATAATCCCTATTATGATAACGGGATCAAGCTGATCAATGGCCAGGGTGAGAAGATGGAAGAGGAGATCATCGCACTGGTGGAGGATTATCTGGATGACCGTCTTCAGCTGTTCGGACAGAAATGGCATGAGATTCCTTTTACAAAGGGCGGTGAAATCGGCAGGACGGTGGATTATTCTGCAGGCCGGAACCGTTACATAGGATATCTGATCTCCCTGGGAGTATATTCCTTTAAGGGAATGAGGATTGGTCTGGACTGTGCCAACGGAAGTGCATGGAATATCGCAAAGGCGGTTTTTGATGCGCTGGGAGCGAAGACTTATGTGATCAATGCTGAGCCGGATGGTACCAATATCAATAACAATGCCGGTTCCACCCATATCGAGGGTCTTCAGAAGCTTGTAGTGGAGAAGGGGCTGGATGTTGGTTTTGCCTACGACGGAGATGCGGACCGCTGTCTCTGTGTGGATGAGAAGGGAAATGTGGTCAGCGGGGATGCGATCCTCTATGTGTACGGTCGTTACATGAAGGAGCGCGGAAAGCTTCTCACCAATACGGTTGTAACCACGGTAATGTCCAATTTTGGCCTTTACAAGGCTTTTGATGCTCTTGATATCGATTATGCGAAGACGGCAGTAGGGGATAAATATGTTTATGAATATATGATGCAGAATGGTTGCCGTATTGGTGGTGAGCAGTCCGGGCACATTATTTTTTCCAAGTATGCATCTACCGGGGATGGCATCCTTACAAGTCTGAAGATGATGGAAGTTATAATGGCAAGGAAGAAAAAGCTCAGTGAGCTTACCGCTGATCTAGCGATCTATCCCCAGGTTCTTGAGAATGTGCGTGTCCATGACAAGGCAGCGGCGCAGGCAGATGTGGATGTGCAGGCAGCAGTAGAGAGTGTGGCTGAGGCGCTTGGAGACACCGGAAGGATCTTGGTGAGAGAATCCGGCACAGAACCCCTGCTCCGTGTTATGGTAGAGGCAGAGAGCGAGGAGCTTTGCAGAAAATATGTGGATCAGGTGGTTGAGATCGTCCGTAAGAAAGGGCATGTGGCAGAGTAATGTCCTGGATGCAGACCGCAGGTGTCTGAAGAACGGAGCAGTCAGAAGAATATAAAAATGCAATAAGAGGAGAAAAAAATCATGTGTGGAATTGTAGGTTTTACAGGCAGGCATCAGGCAGCACCCATCCTTCTGGACGGGCTTTCCAAACTGGAATACAGGGGATATGATTCCGCCGGCATCGCAGTGCGTGACGGGGAAAAGGATATCGAGATCATTAAGGCGAAGGGGCGTCTGAAGGTCCTTCTGGAGAAAACAAACGCAGGTGAATCTGTTCCGGGTATGTGCGGAATCGGTCATACCCGCTGGGCAACTCATGGAGAACCATCAGAGGTCAATGCCCATCCTCATGTCAGTGATAACGGAAATGTGGCAGCTGTGCATAACGGCATTATCGAGAATTACCAGGAGCTGAAGGAGAAGCTCCTCCGCAGGGGATATTCTTTTTATTCTTCCACAGATACGGAGATTGCTGTGAAGCTGGTGGATTATTACTACCAGAAATACGGCGGATCTCCGGTTGAGGCAGTGCGTCATGCCATGGTGCGTATCCGTGGTTCCTATGCGCTGGCAATGATGTTCCGTGATTATCCGGAAGAGATCTTTGTAGCGAGAAAAGACAGCCCTATGATCCTGGGGGTGGAGAATGGAGAATCCTATATCGCATCGGATGTTCCTGCGATCCTGAAGTATACAAGAAATGTTTATTATATCGGAAATCTGGAGCTGGCATGTGTGAAACCGGGTGAGATCACTTTCTACAATCTGGATGGTGAGGAGATCGAGAAGGAGCCTAAGGTCATTGAGTGGGATGCAGAGGCAGCGGAGAAAGCCGGTTTTGAGCATTTCATGATGAAGGAGATCCATGAGCAGCCGAAAGCAGTTGCAGATACACTGAACTCTGTTATCCGGGAGGGCAGGCTGGATCTGACGGAGATCGGTCTGGATGATGAGAGAATCCGCAGCATCAGCCAGGTTTATATCGTGGCCTGCGGCTCTGCTTACCATGTGGGAATGGCTGCACAGTATGTGATCGAGGATCTGGCAGGTCTTCCGGTGCGTGTGGAGCTTGCTTCGGAGTTCCGTTACCGGAAGCCGCTTCTGGATCCTGACGGCCTGGCAGTGATCATCAGTCAGTCCGGTGAGACTGCGGACAGTCTGGCTGCACTTCGGGAATGTAAGGAGAAGGGAATCCGCACGCTGGCTATTGTCAATGTGGTGGGTTCTTCCATTGCAAGAGAGGCGGATCATGTATTCTACACACTTGCAGGACCGGAAATCTCGGTCGCTACCACCAAGGCGTACAGTACACAGCTGATCGCTTCCTATGTGCTGGCATTGCAGATGGCACTGGTCCGCGGAAAGATCTCAGAGGAGCAGTGTGAGTCCTACATTAAGGAACTGAAGACACTTCCGGACAAGATCGGCAGGATCATCGAGGATAAGGAAAGGCTTCAGTGGTTTGCCTCCAAGCAGGCCAATGCAAAGGATATCTTTTTTATCGGAAGAGGGATCGATTATGCCATCAGCCTTGAGGGAAGCCTTAAGATGAAGGAGATCAGCTACATCCATTCTGAGGCGTATGCAGCTGGTGAGCTGAAGCATGGCACCATTTCCCTGATCGAGGACGGCACCCTTGTGATCGGTGTCCTGACACAGCCGGAGCTTTATGAGAAAACAGTCAGCAATATGGTGGAGTGCAGAAGTCGTGGGGCATATCTGATGGGGCTTACTACGTTTGGAAACTATAATATCGAGGATACTGCTGACTTTACGGTTTATATCCCGAAAACAGATCCGCATTTTGCAACTTCTCTGGCAGTGATCCCGCTGCAGCTTCTGGGTTACTATGTCAGTGTAAATAAAGGTCTGGATGTGGATAAGCCGAGAAATCTTGCCAAGAGTGTTACCGTGGAATAAGGAAATCCATTTTACAGAAGGAACATTTTAGCGGCAGTTTCGTGACATCGTGAGAGCATAAAAGAATCATGATATCACGGAACTGTTTTTGCATTTGGCGATTTACGATATTTCTTGCTTTTATCAGTAAAAAAGCGTAAAATGATTAGGATATTTGAATCTGTACAGAGAGTGTCCATATGGAATATTTTCTGTACCAGCAAAAATGGAGGATTGCATATGAGAAAAATGGGAAAACATATCCCAGGGCTGATCGTGACGCTTGTGGTTCTGATCACAGCGATCGTATTTGCGGTCATGCTTCTGAATATGAAGGTGATCCCGACGAAGTTCATTGCAGTGATCGGACTGGTAATGCTGGTTCTGGTCGTGATCGTCGGAGCGCTTGTATGGAGTACGGATGGTAAGATAAGATTTGTAGTGGGAGTGATCCTTGCAGCAGTCTTTGCAGCAGTATTCATTCTCGGAAGTATGTATGTTTATAAGACACATTCCACACTGGCAGGGATTTCCGGTGTGAACACAGAGGTTACGGAGGTCGGCATTTATGTCCGTGCAGATGATTCTGCAGATTCCATAGGGGCTACAGCAGATTATGTGTATGGTGTGCTGACAGATCTTGACAGAGCTAATTCTGACAAGGCTATCCAGGAGGTGGATTCCGAGACAGGCAAGACTGTGCAGGTCCAGGAGTTTGCAGGACTTACAGAGCTGGTTGACGGTCTTCTGAACGGACAGACAGGTGCGATCGTGCTGAACAGCGCATATTTAAGCGTTATTGAAGAGATGGATGGATATTCCGATATTTCTTCCAGGATCAGAGAGCTGACTGTGAAGAAGGTGGAGACGACCATTGAGCCGCAGGAGACAGAGGCGAAGGCTGAAGAGAATACCAATGACGGTTCTGTATATACCATTTTTATCAGTGGTATCGACAGCCGCAGCGGCCTTGTTGCAAAGAGCCGAAGCGATTCCAATATCATTGCTACGGTAAATACAGCTACCAGACAGGTGCTTCTGGTTTCTACACCTCGTGATTATTTTGTACCGCTTTCTATTTCAGGCGGACAGAGAGATAAGCTGACACATGCAGGTATCTATGGTATCAATGTATGTATGGATACTCTGGGAATGCTTTATAATGAGGATATCAACTATTATTTCCGTATCAACTTTGCGGGATTTGAGCAGCTGATCGATGCGCTTGGCGGAGTTACCGTTTATTCTGACTATGACTTTGATTCCAAGAATGAGACAGGATATCACTTCAATCAGGGAGAGAACTACCTGAACGGTGAGCAGGCTCTGGTATTCAGCCGTGAGCGTTATGCCTTTAAAGAGGGCGACCGTCAGCGTGGCAAGAACCAGATGGCAGTGATCAAGGGTGTGATCAACAAGGCTCTTTCACCGGAGCTTCTGAAGAATTATTCTTCTGTCCTTTCCAGCATCCAGGGATGCTTTGAGACCAATATCTCCTATGAGGAGATCGCCAGACTGCTCCAGCAGCAGCTGAACAACGGTGGCGACTGGAATATCGTAAGCTACAGTGTAAATGGTACCGGTGACACACAGAAGCCGTACTCCATGAGCCAGAAGGCTTACGTTATGATTCCGGATGAGTCTACTGTTCAGAAGGCAGAGACCATGATGAAGAAGGTTCGTGACGGTGAGACTGTTTCACAGGAGGAGGCAGACAGTGCAACATCAGCGGCAGTAGCTACGGATAATGATGCACAGGCAGCTGCAGAGGGAAGTACAGCAGAAGCGCAGGGTGAGACTGCAGATGCCACACAGAATGGCACAGCAGATGCCCAGAGTGCAGACGGAACTGTTGCACAGCAGTAAGATAAAATTATTAAATTTTAGCATAAGAACAGCCGGGGAAGCGTAAAACTTTCCACCGGCTGTTTTTTCATGAGAAACAGAACGAAAAAAATCCACCGGCGATCACCGATGGATTTTTTTTACAGGATCTCTTTCAGATATCTTTCCAGGGCATCCTGCCATGTTGGAAGTGGCTGGAAGCCGTTTTTTACAAGCTTGGATTTATCCAGGCGGCTGTTGAATGGACGTACAGCCTTGGAAACGCCGTACTCTGCAGTTGTGACAGGAGATACCTCTACTTTTTCGTATTCCTTGTGGCCGAGGGCAGCAGCCTGGCGGAAGATCTCTTTAGTGAAATCATACCAGCTGATGAAGCCGCCTTCGTTGGTTGCGTGATAGTAGCCGTATTTCTCTGTCTCGACCATGTCTACCAGAAGACGTGCAAGGTCGTAGGTGTAGGTCGGAGTTCCAATCTGGTCACTGACTACGGTAAGCTTGTCATGGGTTTTTCCCAGATTTACCATAGTACGGATAAAGTTCTTGCCGTTTTTGCCGAATACCCATGCAATACGTACGATAAAGAATTTATCTACAGTGCCGGATACTGCCAGTTCACCGTCAAGCTTGGTCTGACCGTATACGTTCTGTGGAGCGTAGTCCTTGCAGTCCGGATCCCATGGTGTGGTTCCCTGGCCGTCAAAAACGTAGTCTGTGGAAATATACATCATCTTGATGCCAAGCTCCTTGCAGATGTCCGCAATGTTCTGTGTTCCTACAACATTGACAAGACGTACCTTTTCACGGTTTTCCTCGTCCTCTGCAGCGTCTACGGCTGTCCATGCGGCACAGTGTACCACTGCATCAGGCTTTACCTCACGGATGGTTTTTGCTACCGCTTCTTTATCTGTGATATCAAGCTGCACATAAGGCATGGTGGTAACAGGAGTACCATCAGCGATGCCGCTGTAGGAAGGAGCAATGTCACTTCCTACGCCTTCATGTCCACGGCCGGACAGTTCATTCATTACGTCATGGCCAAGCTGGCCGCCAACACCTGTTACGAAAAATCTCATGCTTTAACCTCCTCGCGGTTTCCATACATTTTTTCGTAGTAGTTCTGATACTCACCGGAGATGATGGTTTCCCACCATTCCTTGTTGTCAAGGTACCATTTGATGGTCTTTTTGATTCCGTCTGCGAATTTTGTTTCAGGAAGCCATCCAAGCTCGTTGTGGATCTTGGTCGGGTCGATAGCGTAGCGCATGTCATGGCCTTTACGGTCTGCTACATGTGTGATCAGGCTTTCCGGTTTGCCAAGCTCCTTGCAGATCAGTTTTACGATATCGATGTTTTTCATCTCGTTATGTCCGCCTACATTGTAAACCTCGCCTACACGTCCTTTGTGGATGATCAGGTCGATGGCACGGCAGTGATCCTCAACATAGAGCCAGTCGCGGACATTTTCACCCTTTCCGTAAACCGGGAGTGGTTTGTCGTTCAGAGCGTTGGCGATCATCAGCGGGATCAGCTTTTCCGGGAAGTGATACGGGCCGTAGTTGTTGGAGCAGCGGCTGATGGTCACAGGCAGGCCGTAGGTTCTGTGGTATGCGAGAACAAGAAGGTCAGCACCTGCTTTGGAGGAGCTGTACGGGCTGCTTGTATGGATCGGAGTTTCCTCTGTGAAGAAGAGGTCCGGTCTGTCAAGAGGAAGATCTCCGTAAACCTCATCTGTGGAAACCTGATGATAACGCTGGATTCCGTATTTACGGCAGGCATCCATGAGAACAGCAGTACCCTTGATGTTGGTGTCAAGGAATACCTCCGGGTTTTCGATGGAACGGTCTACGTGGCTCTCAGCTGCGAAGTTTACCACGATGTCCGGATGCTCTTCCTCAAAAAGCTTGTAAACAGCGTCACGGTCTGTGATGCTCTCCTTTACAAAGCGGAAGTTCGGTTTGTCCATAACCGGTGCAAGAGTGGAAAGGTTTCCTGCGTAAGTCAGGCAGTCCAGGCATACGATACGATAGTCCGGATGAGCCTCCATCATATGAAAAATAAAGTTGCTTCCGATAAATCCGGCACCGCCGGTAACAATGATTGTCATAAAAAATCTCCTTTATAATATGAATGATTGATCTTATGCGGATTCCGTCGGAACGGAGCCCGCCGGTAAATACAGTGTTAAAAAACAGATCGGCTCAGTGAAGAGCGTCCAGATATTTTCCGTCCAGAACATCCTTGAGATACTGACCGTACTGGTTTTTCTTAAGGATTTCGTAAACCTTGAGCACGTCCTCCTTTGTGATCCAGCCGTTTAAGTAAGCAATCTCCTCAAGGCATGCGATCTTGCGGTGCTGATGCTGCTCCATGGTTTTTACGAAGTTGGTTGCCTCTACAAGGCTTTCGTGTGTACCGGTATCCAGCCATGTGAAGCCCTGGCCCAGAAGCTCAACGTTCAGCTGTCCCTTCTCAAGGTAGATACGGTTCAGGTCTGTGATCTCAAGCTCGCCTCTTGCGCTTGGCTTCAGATTTTTTGCGTACTCTACAACCTTGTTGTCGTAGAAGTAGAGACCGGTTACACAGTAGTTGCTTTTGGGCTTTTCCGGTTTCTCTTCAATGGAAACAGCTTTTCCGTTCTGGTCGAATTCCACGATGCCGAAACGCTCCGGATCATCTACATAGTATCCGAAAACAGTGGCACCTTTGCCTGTTTCTGCGTTGTCTACAGCAGCTTTCAGGCGCTTTTTGAGGCCATGTCCTGCGAAAATGTTGTCACCAAGGACCATACATACGGTGTCGTTGCCGATGAATTCCTCGCCGATGATAAATGCCTGAGCAAGTCCGTCCGGGCTTGGCTGTACAGCGTAGGTAAGGTTGACACCGAACTGATGGCCGTCACCGAGAAGCTCCTCAAATCTCGGGGTATCCTGTGGGGTGGAGATGATCAGGATATCACGGATGCCTGCGTTCATAAGAACAGACATAGGATAGTAGATCATCGGTTTGTCAAAGATCGGCAGAAGCTGTTTGGAGGTCACCATGGTAAGCGGGTAAAGACGTGTTCCGGAGCCTCCGGCTAAAATAATTCCTTTCATATGTTTTCTCCTTTGCGTGATGATGTGCAGCATAAGTCGTGCCTGCACATAACTTTGTTACTGTAACTGTATTATAAAAGGTGACGCAAGGTCACCTTCAAGAGCTTTTTTCATATTTTTTATTTTTGGCTATTTTTCACAAAGAAATACGCCGGCATCCTTGGTAATGCGGAATCCTTTGGCAGTTTTTCTGGCGGTGTAGGCCCGGAATTCCTTGTAACGGTCCAATATATACTGATTCTGGTTGCCGTGGCAGGAGAGGACGTAGGAGATCAGCGGCTCCGCATCCTGGACCAGAAGGCAGTCTTCATAAGAAAGCCACTGAGCCTTTGGGAAAAAAGGCGCCAGGATACTCTGGCCGTTTTCACGTCCGAACCGTTCATAAAGCCGGTCTGCGGAAAGCACGATCCGTTCATCAAAATCCTGCACCAGCTGGCTGACCTCCTGCATATGTGCCTTTCCGTAAGCACTGCAGAGAAATCTTCCGCCGGGAGCGAGGACACGGCGGACTTCCTTCAGGACAGAGGGAATATCATCGCAGTAAAAAAGCACGTGATTGGCGATCACCAGATCAAAGCTTTCGTCCTTGCAGGGGATTTTTCGGCAGTCAAAGGCCCGGAATGCAAACCGGGTATCCGAGGAACCGATGGCTCGTCTGGCATCGCGGAGCATACCGCTGGAAATATCGGAAAGTGTGATGGAGATATCCTCCGGCAGAAGGGAAAGGTTGTCGGTCCATAACGTTCCGTCCCCGCAGCCCAGCTCCAGAATACGAAGACCGGGTGAGATCCGGCATTGCTCAAAGATCCAGGGAAACCATCCCTGTTTGTTCTGGGAGTACAGGCTGTGGAGGTTGATCCTGGAGGAAATGTTGGTGGCATTCTGATACTGATTCTTGAGGCTTTTTTCCATGCCGGTCAGGTGGATCAGGTTCAGCATCTGGCTCCAGTCAATGGTGTGCTGTTCCTTTATCACCTGTGCGGTATCCTGGATCGCTTTTTCCACCAGCTGCATTTGTTCGATCCGGTCACGGACCAGACGAAGCTGGATATTCAGAGAATTCAGCATGAAGTGATAATCGGAATCACCGATGGTCATTTCACGGATGTCATCCAGGGAAAAGCCCAGATATTTCAGAAGGAGGATCTGCTGAAGCCTTGCAAAATCCTCGTCTGTATAAAAACGTGCGCCGGATTCGGTAACGAGAGAGGGTTTCAGGATATCCTGTTTATCATAATAGCGGACAGTACGCAGAGTTACATGTGCCATGCGTGCAAATTCGCCGGAAGAATAGTAGCCGTCTTTTTTCATAAAAAATAAAATCCTTTCTGAGGAAATAATAAACATCCTGCAATAGAAGTCATAAAAGAATTATAATTCAGATCCGGAAGCCGTACAAGAGAAAAACGTATAAGAGTAAACCGCACAGGAGAAAAACAGCATTGACAAAATTCTGCTGGTTTGCTAGTATATCGTTTCGAAAAAAAGGAAACCCCGGAATCATATTTCCGGGATAAGCGTTCGATAAAAAAGGAGTAATTTTTATGCGAAACCGTACTCTGGATATGGTAAAGGCGATCTGTGCTTATGCAGTTGTGCTTCTTCATGTCCATTTTCCGGGAAATGCCGGAATTATAGCCAATGTACTTGCCAGATTTGCAGTACCTGTGTTTTTTATGGTATCCGGATATTTTTGTTTCCGTGGCGATGATACGGAATTTATAAGAACCGGAAAAAAGATCCGGCATGTTCTGAGGCTGATGCTTGTGGCATTTCCGGTCTGCTGTCTGTGGGAGCTGATCCAGAACCACATCGACGGAGCAAGCCAGAAGGAATGGCTGGAAGCACTGGTTTCGGGGGAACATATCCGCCAGTTTCTTCTATATAATAACAGCTCTCAGGTGAAATGGCATCTGTGGTTTCTCCCGGCACTGCTCTATTGTTATCTTCTTTTTGCCCTGGCAGCAAGATTTCGGCTCTGTAAGCAGGCATATGTTCTGATACCGGTGCTTCTTCTGATCCATTTCGGAATGGAGGAATTTTCAATCTTCCTGTTCCCGGAAAAGCATTTCCGTGTTATGCAGTTTCGAAACTATCTGTTTACCGGATTTCCGTTTTTTATGTTGGGACATCTGATACACAGACATCAGGAAAAGCTGGAAGCCTGGTTTGCCGGAAAAAAAGTGCTTCTTTTGTATGGCATGGTAGCTGGCGGCGGGATCGCAAGTCTGCTGGAATACCGGTATTTTGGCAAACTGGAATTGTTTCTGGGGTCAGTATTTATGGCTGTTGGTCTTTTTCTCATTGCGATCATGGGAAAGAATCGGAAAGTGCCCGAGCTTCCGGCAGCCATCGGTCAGAAATATGCGTTTTTTATTTATCTGTTCCATCTCTGCGTGGCTGATATCCTGAAGGATGTGGCTGTGGCAGCTGGAATTGAGAAAAATCTTTTATATCTGTGGATGAGACCGGTGATGGTCTGTGTTCTTGTGACTGCTGTGGCGGTAATGTATGGATATGGAATGAAGATCTGCCGGAAATAGAAGAGTTTATGGTATTTTCATATTTATGCGCTGTGATTTTGTACCAAAATATGCTAAAATATCCTTTATTGATAAGTCACAGCACCCACCCGGAGGATGAGGGGAAAGCGACTGGAATATCCCGCTTCAGGGTAAGAAATACTGAGACATGAAAGAAAAAGGAGATTTTTATGGATTTACAAAACAGAGCGGAGGCCGGCAGTGACGGACACGATGAGAGTGTACTGAATCCGGAGATGCCCAACGAAACTGATCTGACGAAGAAGGAACGCCGCCGGATCGAAAGAGAGAAACTGAAGGGAATGGGAACAGGTAAGAAGATTCAGTATATCTGGATGTATTATAAGATACATATGCTGTGCGTGCTTCTTGCCATTGGCGGAGTCTGTCTGGGAGTGAATATTTATCGTCACGCACAGATGAAGACGGTGCTTTCCATTGCGGTGGTGAATGCAGGGAATTATGACTCTGAGAAGGTGGAAGAGGATGTTTTGAAGACACTGGGAACAGAGGATAAATATGCAGAAGTCAGTGTGGCGCAGAATCTGATGACGGACGAGACAGGAGAGGATTTTGATTACTATGCCAGGATCGCATATGTGACGGAAATCCAGAGTGCTACCGTTGATGTCCTGATCATGCCGAAGGAACTCTATGAACATGAGAAAGATAGCGGAATGTATGCAAATCTCAGGGAAACGTTTGGAGATGAGGTGTTTGAGTCTCTGGGCGCTGTGGATGATCAGCATCTGGAGCTTGACGGCAGCAGTAGTGTTGCAGAGGAATTTGGCCTGAGATATGATCCGGTGTGCATCTGCCTTCCGGGTAATGTGAAGAATAAAGAGAATGCGTTGAAATGGATCCAGTCTGTTCTGAAATGATGAATCCATATGCTTAGCTGAGTACAGAGATAAATAAGGCCTCCGGTTCGTAACACAGGAACCGGAGGCCTTATTATATATGAATATTACAGTGTATCGTTACGTTTGATGTAGCCAGGCTCATCCGCAGGACGGATGATCTCCTTGGCATGTGTGATCTTGGCATGCTTGTCTACGACCAGATTTTCGATATGGACATTCTCACCGATGGTGCAGTCTGCAAGAACTACACAGTTCTTGATAACAGCGCCCTTTTTGATGGTACAGCCACGTCCGACAATGGAATTCTCTACAGTTCCCTCGATCATGGAGCCGTTGGAGATAACGGAGTTGGAAACATTAGCTGTGTCAAAATAATGGGTCGGGCAGGAGTTATTGGTGCGTGTATAGATCGGCCAGTTATCATGGAAAAGATCGGTTGCAGTTTTGTAGTCGATCAGATCCATATTTGCATCGTGATAGCTCTTGAAATCAGTGATCGATGCAAAATATCCGCGATGAGATATACCACGCACATCCAGCTCACCGTCTCTGCAGCCGGCATTGATCACGTCTGCAAGGGTATAAAGAGAGGAAATCTCTTTTGCCTTATGGATGAGGCTGATGAAAAGCTCCTTGCTCATTACGTAGGTATCCATGAAAATGTTGCGGTTCTTTGCATTGCCGTGGTTGTGCTCAATGGAGAGAACACCCTTCTGACGGTTCAGGTTCAGGATGTGGCAGTTCAGATAGTTCTCCTTGGCATTATCAACGGAATGATAAAGCATGGTCACATCTGCACCGGATTCGATATGGGCATCGATCAGCTTGGAATAGTCGGTGGTGTAGATCATGTAATTCGGAGCGATAACAACATACGGATAATGAACTGCTTCGATGCACTCCAGATTGGAGTAGTAGTTGTCGATATCGGTGTTATAGATATCGTTGACTCCGAAATGCTCTGAAAAGAGGAGTTGGAGATTACCGCTCTTGGAGTTGATGTTGTAGTGACGTCCGGTTCCGAGATGTTCTACAAGAGAACGGGGTTTGTTCTTTACATAGACCTGAATGTACTCAATTCCGCTGTTGGTCATATTTGAGATCGGGAAGTCGATGACACGATATCTTCCGAGAAATGAAAAGGCGCCGATCGCACGGTAGTCCTGAAGCCCCTCCACATGGATATTTCTTTCTGAGGAATTCACGATTCCAAATGCTTTAAACATATTACTCAGCCCCCTTTACACGTTTTGATACAAGTTCGATGTGCTCACTGTCCTTGGAACCGACACGAGCATTGGTACCGATCACGACTCCGTCTGCAACGAGAGCACGCTGGACAACGGCACCTGCTTCAACAACAACACCCGGCATCAGGACACTGTCGATGATCTTGGCACCAGGACCGACCTTGACGCCTGTGAAAAGTACGGAGTTGGTGATCTCACCTTCTACAACACAGCCCTGAGTAATGAAAGCAGTGTTGATCACAGCGGTATCACAGATATACTGTGGAAGAGAGGTAGCATCCTCAGTGTAGATTTTCCAGGTAGGATCGTTAAGATCCAGTTCACTGTTTGGACTGAGAAGATCCATGTTTGCTTCCCAGAGGGAATCGATGGTTCCTACATCCTTCCAGTAGCCTTTGAACTTGTAGGCGTAGAGTGCTTTGTCCTGTGCAAGGAGTGTAGGGATGATGTCTTTACCGAAATCGTGGTTGGAATCCGGATTCTTGATATCTGCCAGCAGGAGCTTGCGCAGAAGCTTCCAGTTAAATATGTAGATACCCATGGAGGCAAGATTGCTCTTCGGGTGTTCCGGTTTCTCTTCAAATTCCACGATGCGGTCATCTTCACCGGTGTTCATGATACCGAAACGACTGGCTTCCTTCATGGGAACCTCAATAACTGCAATAGTCGCATCTGCCTTATGCTGGATATGGTCATCAAGCATCTTTGCATAATTCATCTTATAGATATGGTCACCGGAAAGGATCAGAAGGTATTCCGGGTTCTGTGAGTCGATGAAATCAATATTCTGAGAGATCGCATCAGCTGTTCCACGGTATACATCCAGACCGGCATCAGCCTTCTCACGTGGAGGAAGTACATAAACTCCGCTGTCCTTGGCATCAAGGCCCCAGCGGCCACCGGCTGCTACATAGCTGTTCAGTAAAACTGATTCATACTGTGTCAGTACACCTACGACATCAATGCCGCTGTTGGCACAGTTACTGAGCGGAAAATCCACGATACGGTATTTACCACCATAACCAACGGCTGGCTTGGCAACTTTATTCGTCAATTCGTGAAGACGACTTCCTCTTCCACCGGCCAGGATCATTGCTAACATACTGTTTTGTTTCATGGCGAATCCTCACTTTCATTTCTTGTTTACTGCCAGGTGTCTTTAACCATAAAAACAATAAACTTTGTTAATATTATACACCTTTTAAAAAAGAAAATCCAGTTTTTTGTGCAAAAAAACGTTATTTTTATGTTAAAAAATTAGACGAATTTGGAAAAATTGCCGGAGGATCTGTCGAAAAAAGAAACGTTTAAGAAGGTTCCGGGATGCTGAAAAAAAGTAACATTGGAAATATCCGGATTTCGGATACATCGGCGAAGATTCTTGCGGAAAATGTGAAAGCAGTGTATTCTGTAAAAAAAGTCCGGAATACAGCGGAGGAAGAATATCGATATCAGACAGGAGAAGACAGGATGAAAGAAGAAAGAATGTCCAACTATGTAAAACTATGTGAAGAGTGGGCACAACGCTTTTTGAAGATGGACCAGGCAGATCTGCATAAACGGGTGCCGGAACTGAAGGAAGAAAACGGGTTTCTCACGATCATTCATTTCGGAAGAAAATATGGGGTGAGTCTGGAAGACGGCAGTATCCGGAGCCTGGATGGACAGAGAGAACCGGATACTACGGAGATGCTGAATATTTATACGCTTCTGGGGTATGCGAAAGAGGGGGCTTTTATTATGGATAAGTGGGTCCCTTTTGCTGATCTCAGGAATGCAAGACCATTTGCGCCGGCGTATCAGATCGGAGAGACGGATGTGTTCGGTGCTACATTTTCCGGTCATGAAAAGGAACTGAGGGAAGCGTTTCACAAGCTTGACGGAAGGGAACTGCCCCAGGGTGATGTGGGATATGAGATCAGGGCCTTTGACTGTATGCCTATGAGATTCTTCTTCTGGGAGCGGGACGAGGAGTTTGAAGCTCAGGGAAATATCCTGTTTGATTACAGTGCCACAGATTTCAATCATGTGGAGAGTGCGGTATCCATAGCAGATTCCGGGATCAAAAGGCTTGCGGAGCTTGCCGGAGTCCCTCTCAGGGGGAAATCTTT
This sequence comes from Ruminococcus sp. AF20-12LB, assembly GCF_003478985.1. NCBI lineage: Bacteria > Bacillati > Bacillota > Clostridia > Eubacteriales > Oscillospiraceae > Ruminococcus > Ruminococcus sp. AF20-12LB. Next base: position 46,599 of record NZ_QUGH01000008.1, read on the forward strand.
TCAGATGCGCTGATACCCGAAATATAATGAAACCAATATGAAAAATAAAAATAAATAATACGAAAGATAATTGCGATTATCAGAAAAATCGTATACAATGGAGACATATTTGCGGATTTTGAGACAGTAACTGTCACGAAGGATCTATGAGAAATTTACGAATCCGGAGGTGATGATCGTGGGGAAAAATACATCAGGAATGTATGTCATAGATGAGGATTATAAGATTGTCAGCTATAACCAGGCAGCACGTGAGATCTATCCGCAGCTGAGAAGTGGCGAGAAATGCTATCGCTGTCTGAGAAACAGAGAAACTCCCTGTGAGGTCTGTCCGATCATTAACGGGGTCAAAGGTCCGAAAAACTATCTGGAACCGGGGCAGAATATCCTGCGTTCGGTTGATGCTGTGGAGATTCCGCTGGAATCCGGCGGGACAGGACATGCCCTTGTCTTTTCGGATACAGAGACTAATGATGAGATCAGCAGCGGAATGATGGAGAATCCGCTTCTTATGGGGATCATTAATGTTCTCGGAAAAAATTTTATCAATATCTATTCTGTTGACAGAGAGACTCATAAGGTCCAGGTGTGCCGCTTCCAGGGACAGAGCGGAGCTTATGTGGAAGAGGGACTTCGCAGGGATGAACCCTATGAGAAGATCATGGATATTTATATTGAGAGCAGTGTTGCGGCAGAGGACAGGATCCGGATGCATCAGATGATGGATTTTGAGAAGATATGCCAACGCCTTACCAGGATTCCTCAGTTGATGGTACATTATCGTGTACGCCGAAGCAACGGGAAGATTGAATATTTCTATGTGAAATGTGCCAGGGTAGGAACGGCTGAGGATTTTCAGGCCGTGGTGTTTGCTTTTGCCAATGAGGATATGGATGTACGGTACAGTGAGATGGAGGCCATACTGGAACCAGGAGGAACAGCATCCGGAAGAAAACTTCTTATTGTAGCGAATGACGAAACGGATCGGAAAGCGCTTACAGAACATCTGGAGGGCAGTTTTGAGGTTATCCCTGCGATGAATGAAGCAGAGGGGATGAAGTGTCTGTCTGAGAATTACAGAACCATTTCTGCAATTCTTCTTGATATGAGTGTGCCGGTATGTGATGAATTTCAGTTTTTGGAGCTGATCCGTGATGATGTGATGCTGACCTCTGTACCTGTGATCATCATAACCGGAAGTAACCGGTTGGAGGATGAGGTGCGATGTCTGGAACTGGGAGCAGTGGATTTTGTACGGAAACCGTATAATGTCCGCATATTAAAAAGTAAGATCAACAATGTGATCAAGCTGAGAGAGTCCGTGATGGTCCTCTCAGCTCTGGAATATGATGATCTTACAGGGCTTTATACCAGACAGGCTTTATACCAGACAGGCCTTTTTCCATCATGCAAAGACGCTGATGCGCTTTAATACGAATCAGGATTTTCATGTGGTGGTGGCAGATATAAAGAACTTTAAATGGATTAACGGAACCTATGGAGAGAAGACCGGTGATCAGGTTCTTACCTATCTGGGAGATACGTACAGAAATCAGGTTCGCTACGGGACGGTGGGCAGATATGGAGGAGACCAGTTTGTAGCCATCATATATGGAAAGAAAGAGATCCGTATGGCAGATATGGAGAAATTTATCCACAGGGTCGAGAGTGGAGCACCGATTCCTAATCTGGTGGTCAACTATGGGGTCTATGAGAATGTGGATAAGACACTGCCTTTTACCCTGATCTGTGATAGGGCTTTTCTGGCCATGAAGAGTATCCGGGATGACTATGAGCACCAGATCGCTTTTTATGATGATGAGATGAGACGGAGACATATCCGTAACGGACAGATGGAGAATGCTTTCGAAGAGGCTATACGCAATGAAGAATTCGTAGTCTACCTGCAGCCGAAATACAGTGTGGAGACAGAAGAGATCGTTGGGGCGGAGGCACTGGTGCGCTGGAAGAGAGCGGAAGGGACTATAGTTTCGCCGGGAGAATTTATCCCTCTTTTTGAGAAGGACGGTCTGATCGTACGCCTTGATGAATATGTTTTCCGAAAGGTATGCAGCATTCAGGGGGAACGTATAAGATTAGGGAAAAAGATACTTCCGATTTCGGTGAATCTGTCACGTGCCAGTATCCATTACGATAATATGATCTGTCGTTATGTGAAGATCGTGGAAGAAAATGGCATTCCGTTTTCTTCTGTTCCCATTGAATTGACAGAAACTGCTGCGTTGTATAATGATCAGATCAGTAAACGCATAGAGGAGATGGTGGATGCAGGATTCAAGCTTCATATGGATGATTTTGGCTCCGGCTATTCATCTATGACAAGCTTGACCCAGTTGCCATTCGATACTCTGAAGCTGGATAAAAGTCTGATCGATTACATAGAGAATTTTCGTGGGCAGCAGGTGATCCGTCATACCATTTCGCTGGCACACAGCCTGGGAATGAAGGTTCTTGCCGAGGGCGTGGAGAAAGCAAAACAGGTGGAGATCCTGCGAAGCCTGAACTGCGATGAGATCCAGGGTTTTTATTATGCACGGCCTTTGCCGTGGGAAAACTTTGAAACAGAGGTTATAAGAGCAAAAGGGGCGTGTAAAAAATGAGAGATCATTTTTACACGCCCTTTTTACAGCTAATGCTTCCGAACCTGCTTTTCAATAAGATAAAGTGCAAAATACAGCAGCATGGCAATGATGCAGAGGATCACAATGGACATCAGGACCCATGTAAGCCTGAATGTCTGGCTTCCGTAAATGATCAGGTATCCCAGGCCTTTTCGGGCACCGATAAATTCTCCGATGATCACGCCCACCAGGCAAAGCCCGATGTTGACCTTCATCACACTCAGGATAAGAGGAACGGAGGAGGGCAGGACGATCTTCAGAAGCTTTTCCTTTTTGTGTCCCCCCAGAGTTTCGATCAGCTTCAGCTTTTCCGGATCTGCCTGGCAGAAGCCTGAGTACAGATTGATAACGGAGCCGAAGATGGCTACAGACATGCCGGCGACCACAATGGTACGTTCGTTGGCACCAAGCCATACGATCAGAAGAGGGGCCAGTGCAGATTTCGGGAGACTGTTCAGTACCACCAGACATGGCTCCAGGATCCGTGCGATCCGTCGGGAGCACCAGAGAAGTACTGCGGTTCCTACACCCAGGATCACAACAAAAAAGAAACTGACAAGAGTTTCTGCCAGTGTCACGGCAATATGTGCAAACAGGGACTGATCCCTGCACATGGAAAGAAAGGTCTCTGCGATCAGGGAAGGACTGCTGAAGATAAAGGAATCGATCCATCCAAGATCAGAGGATATTTCCCAAAGTCCCATAAACAGAACAAAAAGAAGTGTCCGTGCAGCCAGGATAATGTGTTTTTCTTTTTTCTGCCGTGCAAGATATTGTTTCTGCTGTCTGGAAATTTCAGGCATTTTCATTGAGCTCCTTCCATATGATGTTAAAATATTTTTTAAAATCCGGAGCATTTCTGGAGGAGAGGGGAGTGCGGTCGCTGATATCCAGATCGATATCAATGATCTTTCGTACAGTGGCAGGACGTGCAGAAAGGATCAGTACCCGGTCGGCCATACTGATGGCTTCGGAGATGTCATGAGTGACCAGGATCGCAGGCTTGCCGGAGCTTTTGAGGATTTTTCCGATATCATCACTGACATTTAAGCGTGTCTGGTAATCCAGAGCGGAAAATGGTTCGTCCAGAAGAAGGAGCTCCGGTTCCAGCACCAGGGTCCGGATCAGAGCGGCACGTTGGCGCATTCCGCCGGAAAGCTGGGAAGGGCGGGCATCACGGAAACGGTCCAGACCGTAGGTCTGAAGAAGGGCTTCTGCATGTGCCAGTTTTTCAGGTGTGAGCTCTTTCCGGATCTCCAGGCCGAGAAGGATGTTTTTGTAGATGCTCCGCCATTCCAGAAGATGATCCTTCTGGAGCATATATCCTACAGCGGCACTGCCGGAGGATACCGGACGGTTTCCCAGAGTAATGGAACCGTGTTCCGGAGTGAGCAGGCCGGCAATGAGATTCAGAAGAGTGGATTTTCCGCATCCGGAAGGTCCTACAATGGACAGGAATTCACCGGGCATCAGATCAAAGGATATATGAGAAAGGGCGGGTGTCTCACCGGACAATGTGTGATAGGAGAGACACACGTCCCGCACTTTCAGGACAGGATTCATGGATGTTGCCTCCTTTTCGTAGATAATGGTATAATATTATCATATGTCTGAAACATGAGAAGGCCAATGGCAGAGATGCATACTTTGATGTCTGCCTGAAAACAGTCATAGAGAAAGGAATTACAAACATTGAACAAGAGAAATTACCAGAAAGAACTGGATAAACTGATTGAAAGAAACCAGAAAGAAGGGAAAACCCCCAGACTTTTTCTGCATGCCTGCTGTGCGCCATGCAGCAGCTATGTGATGGAATATCTGTCGCAGTATTTTGAGATCACGATATTTTTTTATAATCCCAATATCGCACCGGTGGAGGAATATTCACACCGTGTGGCTGAGATCCGCCGCCTGATCGGGGAGATGGAATTTGTCCATCCGGTAACGCTTATGGAGGGTCGGTATGACCCGAAGGAATTTTATGAAATGGCAAAAGGCCTGGAAGATGTTCCGGAAGGAGGAGAACGGTGCTTTCGGTGTTACCGCCTGCGGATGGAAGAGGCGGCAAAGCTGGCGAAGGAGGGCGGATATGATTATTTCACCACAACCTTAAGTATCAGTCCGCTGAAAAATGCACAGAAGATCAATGAGATTGGCGAGGAGCTGGCAGAAATCTATAAAGTGCCACATCTGACTTCAGATTTCAAGAAAAAGAATGGCTACAAGCGTTCTATTGAACTGTCTCATGAGCATGCTCTGTACCGGCAGAATTACTGCGGCTGTGTATTTTCAAAGAAAGAAGCCATGGACAGAGAACGGCTGGTTACTGAGAATCGAGTGAACAGTAACAACGGCTGAAGGCAGCAAACGTATAATTATGAAAAACTTTGCATTTTTATAAAAATATGTTACACTAACACAGAAAAGTGCAGACGTCCGGGAGACGGATCTCATGTATGTCCGGAGAAGATAGTTCTGCCGCAAAAAAGAAAAGTGAGGAAGAATTAATATGGCACAGTTATGGGGAGGCCGTTTCACAAAAGAAACGGACAAGCTGGTTTACAATTTTAACGCATCCATTTCCTTTGATCAGAAATTTTACAGACAGGATATCCGCGGAAGTAAGGCACATGTTGCCATGCTTGCGAAGCAGGGGATCCTGACAGAAGAAGAAAAGAAGCAGATCACAGAAGGACTGGACGGTATCCTTGCAGACGTGGAAGCAGGAAAGCTGGAGATCACAGCGGAGTATGAGGATATCCACAGCTTCGTGGAGGCGAATCTGATCGATCGTATCGGAGATGCCGGAAAGAAGCTTCATACAGGGAGAAGCCGTAATGACCAGGTAGCTCTGGATATGAAGCTTTATGTCCGCGACGAGATCGATGAGACAGATAAGGAACTGAAGGACCTTCTTCTTGCCCTGCAGAAGATCATGGAAGAGAATGTTCACACCTACATGCCGGGATTTACTCACCTTCAGAAGGCACAGCCGGTAACTCTGGCACACCATGTAGGCGCATATTTTGAGATGTTCCGCAGAGACCGTGACAGACTTTTTGATATCCGTAAGAGAATGAATACCTGTCCGCTTGGAGCGGGAGCACTGGCAGGAACCACTTATCCGCTGGATCGTGCCTATACTGCAGAACTTCTCGGCTTTGATGCACCAACCAGAAACAGTATGGATTCCGTATCTGACAGAGATTATGTCATTGAGCTTCTCAGTGCATTCTCTACGATCATGATGCATCTGAGCCGTTTTTCAGAGGAGATCATTCTGTGGAATTCCAATGAGTACCGTTTCGTTGAGATCGATGACGCATACAGCACAGGCAGCAGTATCATGCCGCAGAAGAAGAATCCGGATATCGCAGAGCTTGTCCGTGGAAAAACAGGCCGTGTTTACGGAGCGCTGACATCTATTCTTACAACCATGAAGGGAATCCCGCTTGCATACAACAAAGATATGCAGGAAGACAAGGAGCTGACCTTTGATGCCATTGACACCGTAAAGGGCTGTATCGCCCTGTTTACCGGCATGGTTTCCACTATGCAGTTCAACAAAGCCAATATGGAGGCAAGTGCAAAAAGAGGCTTTACAAACGCCACAGACGCAGCAGACTATCTGGTTAACCACGGTGTACCGTTCCGTGATGCTCACGGCATCGTCGGAAGACTGGTCCTTCTCTGTCTGGATAAGGGAATCTCTCTGGATGAGCTTCCGCTTTCCGAGTACAAAGAAATCAGTCCTGTGTTTGAGGAGGATATTTATGAGGCCATCAGTATGAAGACCTGCGTGGAAAAACGTGTGACTTTGGGAGCGCCGGGACCGGACGTGATGGAGCAGGTGATCGCTCAGAATAAAGAATATCTTGAAAAAAATTAAGATAATGCTTGCATTTTCGGAAAAATTGGTATAGTATTTACAGAAAAGACAAATGTGTGCCATAGAGGGACACGAGATGAGGAGAGTTTTATTATGAGTGAAAAGCTTAAAGTCGGTATTTTAGGTGCAACTGGAATGGTTGGTCAGAGATTCATTTCTCTTCTGGAGAATCACCCGTGGTTTGAGGTGGTTACTGTAGCTGCAAGCCCGAGAAGCGCAGGTAAGACCTACGAGGAGGCTGTAGGCGGCAGATGGAAAATGGATACTCCGATGCCGGAGGCAGTAAAGAAGCTGGTTGTTATGGATATCCACGAGGTTGAGAAGGTTGCAGCTACTGTTGACTTTGTATTTTCAGCAGTTGATATGACTAAGGATGAGATCAAGGCGATCGAGGAAGAATATGCAAAGACAGAGACACCGGTTGTGTCCAACAACAGCGCACACCGCTGGACACCGGACGTTCCGATGGTAGTTCCGGAAATCAATCCGGAGCACTTCGAGGTTATCGAATTCCAGAAGAAACGTCTCGGAACAAAACGCGGCTTCGTAGCTGTTAAACCGAACTGCTCTATCCAGAGCTACGCTCCGGTACTTACCGCATGGAAAGAGTTCGAGCCGTATGAAGTAGTTGCCACTACATACCAGGCTATTTCCGGAGCAGGAAAAACATTCAAGGACTGGCCGGAGATGGAGCACAACATCATTCCTTACATCGGTGGTGAGGAAGAGAAGAGTGAGAAGGAGCCATTAAGACTCTGGGGCAAGATCGAGGACGGCGTGATCGTTCCGGCTACCACACCTGTCATCACATGCCAGTGTGTACGTGTTCCGGTCCTCAACGGACATACAGCAGCTGTATTCGTTAAATTCCGCAAGAAACCTACCAAAGAGCAGCTGATCCAGAAGCTGGTTGAGTTTAAGGGACTTCCGCAGGAGCTTGAGCTTCCAAGCGCTCCGAAGCAGTTCATCCAGTATCTTGAGGAAGACAACCGTCCGCAGGTACAGATGGATGTGAACTATGAGAATGGAATGGGAGTATCTGTAGGACGTCTTCGTGAGGATACTGTTTATGATTACAAGTTCATCGGACTTTCCCATAACACAGTAAGAGGTGCCGCAGGCGGAGCAGTTCTCTGTGCAGAAACTCTGAAAGCGAAAGGATATATCCAGGCTAAATAAGAACTGGATCCTTTACAGGAAATAAAGAAAATCATCAGAAACGGGATATCGGTTTTTCCGGTGTCCTGTTTTTGCGTGTGTGGAAGGAACAAAGGAGATATGCGCAGAAAAGTAATTACTACAGTTGTGACATTTTCCACAACCACGGCTGCCATGAAAATGGAAAAAACGGCCAGGGAATCTGAATTTTCAGGAAGACTGATCCCGATCCCTTCAGAGATCAGTGCCCAGTGCGGACTGGCATGGAAATGCGTGGAGCAATCAGAGGAGGAAACAGAAAAATTCCTGAAAAAAAAGGAACTGGCCTGGGATGGCATCTACCGTGTTCTGGTATAAAAAGGATATTGTTTGTTGTATGTAACAAAACAGAAATTTTTGAAAATTTTCGCATTTTTATTGTTAAATAATTGGTAAAGTGTTACAATATAACAAGCAGATTTCCGGAAAGCGTGTTGCTGTGAACAAAGAAGCAGCAACAAAGTGCCACGCTTGCTAAAAATATGTGGAGGTGCTATTTATGAACAGGGAGGATGTAGAGAAACTGTCAACCGCTGCGAAGGGTAAGATAAACTTACTGAACAGCAATTTCGGAAAATACTTTATGCGGGCGATCATGGCCGGATTTTTTATTGATGTGGCGATGATCTACAGTAACGTTGTTGGAAATGTATTTTCCAAGACATTCCCGGAATGGGGGAAATTCCTTGGAGCCATCGTGTTCTCCATTGCGGTCCTGCTGATCGTAATGGTAGGAGGAGAGCTGTTTACCGGTAACAATCTGGTAATGGCTTTTGGTGCGTATGACAAGAGCGTATCATGGAAAGATGTTGGAAAGGTCTGGGGAATCAGTTACATCGGCAATTTTGTGGGATGCCTGATCCTGGCGCTGATTTTTGCAGGTGCCGGAGCGTCCGGTACAGCAGATTATTTTGCCGGATTTATAAACGGAAAACTGAGTATTCCGGCAGGACAGATGTTTTTCCGTGCGGTACTTTGTAATTTCTTCGTCTGTCTTGCTGTTCTCTGCGGCATTAAGCTGAAGAGTGAGTCAGGCAAGTTCCTGATGATCGTGATCTGTATTTCAGGTTTCGTTGTCAGCGGATTTGAGCATTGTATTGCAAATATGGGTATTTTTACAGTTGCATTCTGTATGGTGCCAGGATTGTCTGTCGGCGCTATGCTTAAAAGCATGGTGATCGTAACACTGGGAAATATAGTTGGCGGAGCTGTGCTTCTGGCATGGCCGCTTAGAAAGATGAGTGCAGATAAATAGTATGGCAAAGGCTTTATACATAGCGGAGAAGCCCAGCGTGGCACAGGAATTTGCGAAGGCTTTGAAGATCAACGGTCAGAGAAAAGACGGATATCTGGAATCTGATGATTCTGTGGTAACCTGGTGTGTAGGACACCTGGTTACCATGAGCTATCCCGAAAAATATGATATCAAGTTTAAAAGGTGGAGTTTTGATACCCTGCCTTTTTTGCCGCGCGAATTTAAATATGAAGTGATCCCCGGGGTCAAAAAGCAGTTCGAGATCGTAAAAGGACTGCTGAACCGGCCGGATGTGGATACCATTTATGTGTGTACCGACTCTGGACGTGAGGGTGAATATATTTACCGTCTGGTAGCTCAGATGGCAGGAGTAAGGGGAAAAGTCCAGAAACGTGTGTGGATCGATTCCCAGACAGAGGAAGAGATCTTAAGGGGGATCCGTGAAGCGAAGGATATCTCGGAGTATGATAATCTGGCAGCGTCTGCGTATCTCCGCGCAAAGGAAGATTATCTTATGGGAATCAATTTTTCCAGAGTTCTGACCTTGCGCTACGGAAGCAGTGTCACCAATTATCTCCATTCCAAATATCAGGCTATTGCAGTTGGGCGTGTGATGACCTGTGTTCTTGGCATGGTGGTGCGGAGAGAACGGGAGATCCGTGTCTTTGTAAAGACACCGTTTTACCGCGTCCTTAGCAGCATTGGACTTGCAGGCGAAAATTTTGACGGTGAATGGAGAGCTGTGGAAGGCAGCCGGTATTTCCAGTCTCCGTATCTTTATAAAGAAAACGGCTTCAGGAAAAAAGAGCATGCACAGATGCTGATCGATCAGCTGATGGTGAACCAGCCCCTTTCCTGTATTGTGGAAAAGGTGGAACGAAAAAAAGAAAACAAAAATCCGCCGCTTCTTTTTAACCTGGCGGAGCTTCAGAATGTGTGCTCAAAGCTGTTTAAGATCAGTCCGGACGAGACGCTCCGGATCGTACAGGAGCTTTATGAGAAGAAGCTGGTGACTTATCCGAGAACAGACGCCAGAGTTCTTTCCACGGCAGTGGCCAAGGAGATATACAAGAATATATCCGGTCTTCGAAATTATCAGCAGGCCGGTGCTGCGGCGGCAGAGGTTCTGGGGATGGAATCCTGGAAAAGTATTGCAAAGACCAGATATGTGAATGACAAGCAGATCACAGACCATTATGCGATCATTCCTACCGGTCAGGGATTGAATGCGCTGGGAAGTGTGTCTCTTACTGCACAGCGTGTGTACGAGATCATTGTACGGAGATTTTTGTGTATTTTTTATCCGCCGGCCGTTTATCAGAAGGTGAGTCTTGTGACGAAGCTGGACGGCGAGGCATTCTTTTCATCCTTTAAGGTTCTCAAAGAAGAAGGCTATCTGAAGATAGCCACCAATTCTTTTTCACGGAAAAGGGCTTCAGACAGTGAGAAAAACGGAAATGGAGAGGAAGACGAGGCTTCCTGTGATACTGTGCTCCTGGAGGCGTTGCAGAAGCTGAAAAAGGGTGATATACTTCCTGTGAACGGTTTGAGTATCAAGGAGGGTGAGACTTCACCGCCCAAACGATACAATTCCGGTTCCATGATCCTTGCCATGGAAAATGCAGGACAGCTGATCGAGGATGAGGAGCTTCGAGCCCAGATCAAGGGAAGCGGGATCGGCACCAGTGCTACCCGTGCCGAGATCCTGAAGAAGCTTTTTAATATTAAATATCTGGCACTGAACAAAAAGACCCAGGTGATCACTCCGACGCTTCTTGGGGAAATGATCTTTGATGTGGTAAATTGTTCTATCCGGCAGCTTCTGAACCCGGAGCTTACGGCAAGCTGGGAAAAGGGACTCACTTATGTGGCAGAGGGCAGCATCACGGAACAGGAATATATGGACAAGCTGGAGCATTTTGTGCGGGTACGTACCCGGCAGGTGGAGGCAAGCAATTATCAGTATAACCTGCGGCAGTTTTTTGATGCGGCCGCTGTAAACTACAGGAAGCCGGAGCGAGCTTCCGGACAGGGAGGAAAGAGATCATCATGATGAAAGATTTTACTATCAGCAATATGCTGGATCTGAATGAGACCATTGCAGCAGAACTTTTTGAGGGAAAAACCTATCCGTGGGAGGTTCTTCCGGAAATCGGAGATTTCATCATTAAGCTTGGAAAAACACTGGATCCTTCTGAATATGAGGAGAAAGGCGAAAATGTATGGATCGCAAGATCCGCTACAGTTGCGCCGACTGCAAGTATCACCGGACCGGCTATCATTGGCAGAGACGCCGAGGTGCGCCACTGTGCATTTATCCGCGGCAAGGCTATCGTTGGTGAGGGCGCAGTTGTGGGAAATTCCACAGAGCTTAAGAATGCAGTGCTGTTTAACAAGGTTCAGGTTCCTCATTATAATTATGTTGGAGATGCTGTGCTGGGATATAAGTCCCACATGGGTGCCGGATCGATCTGTTCCAATGTAAAATCAGACAAGAAACTGGTTGTCGTAAAAGACGGGGATGAAAAGATCGAAACCGGTCTTAAGAAATTCGGAGCGATGCTCGGAGATCATGTTGAAGTCGGATGTGGTTCTGTGTTGAATCCAGGTACTGTGATCGGACGGAATTCCAATATTTACCCGCTGTCACCGGTACGTGGATGTGTTCCTGCAGATTCCATTTATAAAAATGCAAAAGAGATCGTAAAGAAAAAATAAGAAACAGATTTTTCCGGACATGCATTTAGGCTGCACTTTTGAGAGAGTGCAGCCTTTTTTGATGGGGTGATGGATGCAACGGTATTGGTTGTGGAAGGCTGAACCGACAGGGAGAGGGCGGGATTAAGATAAAAACAAAAGCTGTCGGAGTATGACCAGTCCCATAATATGGACTGGGTAAAACCAGTAGAAGAAATATTTTGCTGATTTTCCGCGGATGAAGCCTCTTTTTCCATTGTACAGGTTAATGGACAGAAAGGCAAAAGCGGCCCTCCATTCATAGTAAAGCCAGCAGCTCCCGAGGATTGCCTGGCCTGGTTTATCGTTTCGCATATAGTACATGATCAGCAGGAAGATATAGCCCCGCCATCCATAGTCTGCTTTCAGAAAAATGGAAACAACAAGCAGTCCCAGGATGCAGAGAAGCTGCATCGAAGGTCTGGTCAGGAAATATTCGATGGCACAAAAGGCCAGATATCCGAGAAAAAGCGTGAAAAACACATTTTGTCTTTCGTAACGCAGCGTATTTGTAAACATCAGATTCCACGGAATTTCTGAGAGCAGTGCAAAAAAAAGAAGATTTCTTCCATAGCGGAACCGGCTCCGTGTATGCCGGAAGCCTTCCAGCAGGAGAAAACAGAAGATGGGAAAAGCAGCCCTGCCGATATCACGGAAAATAAGATATACGTTATATTCTCTGCCGAAAAGCGTAAACAGGATTTTCTGTGCGGGCTGATACATACTGAGCAGCACAGCTCCGATATGATCGATCAGCATGGTGATGACCGCGATCATCTTCAGAGCGCTTCCGCTGAGAATACGGTATTTTTCTGGAAAAACATAATCCACAGATGCATTCATGAAAAATATACCTCCCGGGTCGAACTTGCTAATATATTATCACATACATACGGTAGTTGCCAGAAATATTTGACAGTTGGGCATGCAATGCTGCCGGAATAACTACCAATATTATGCGTTTTATGGCAAAATTTTATCAAATATGACTGGACGAAACAAAGGTTTTGTGAGAAAATAGCCGTAGGGTGTTATAGAACTTTTTTTCTCAATAACATCGGTCAATCTATACTTGAAAGGAGTTTTAAAATGATTTATTCACGCGAAGTAGAAGAAATGTGTCCAGTGGCACAGGGCGTACATCATGGTGCCGCTCCGATCCCGGAAGAAGCAAAATGGGTTCAGGCAAAAGAAGTAAAGGATATCTCCGGATTTACACACGGTGTTGGCTGGTGTGCTCCGCAGCAGGGTGCATGTAAGCTTTCCCTTAACGTTAAAGAGGGAATCATCCAGGAGGCACTTGTTGAGACAATCGGATGTTCAGGAATGACTCATTCTGCAGCTATGGCTTCTGAGATCCTTCCGGGACTTACTGTTATGGAGGCACTGAACACAGACCTTGTATGTGATGCAATCAATACAGCTATGAGAGAGCTTTTCCTTCAGATCGTTTACGGACGTTCCCAGTCTGCATTCTCCGAGGACGGACTTGCAGTAGGAGCTGGTCTTGAGGACCTTGGAAAAGGACTTCGTTCTCAGGTTGGTACAATGTATGGAACTCTGAAAAAAGGACCTCGTTACCTTGAGATGGCTGAGGGTTATGTTACAGGTATCGCTCTTGACGAGAACGATGAGATCATCGGATATCAGTTCGTAAGCCTTGGAAAAATGACTGACTTCATTAAGAAAGGTGATGACCCGAACACAGCATGGGAGAAAGCAAAAGGTCAGTACGGCCGTGTTGCAGATGCTGTTAAGATCATCGACCCAAGAAAAGAGTAATTACACTTCGTAAGGTAAAAATATCAGGAGGTTACAGGAAATGGCTTTATTTGAATCATATGAGAGACGAATTGACAAGATCAATTCTGTTTTAAACAGCTATGGAATCGCTTCTATCGAAGAAGCTGAGAAAATCACTAAAGACGCAGGACTGAACGTTTACGATCAGATCAAAGGCATTCAGCCGATCTGCTTCGAGAACGCTTGCTGGGCTTACACAGTAGGTGCTGCAATCGCAATCAAAAAAGGCTGCAGAAGAGCCGCTGATGCAGCTGCAGCTATCGGAGAAGGCCTTCAGGCTTTCTGTATCCCGGGATCCGTTGCAGACACACGTAAAGTAGGTCTTGGACACGGAAACCTTGGAAAGATGCTCCTTGAGGAAGAGACAGACTGCTTCTGTTTCCTTGCAGGACATGAGTCTTTCGCAGCAGCTGAGGGTGCGATCGGTATCGCTGAGAAAGCGAACAAAGTTCGTAAAAAACCTCTTCGTGTTATCCTGAACGGTCTTGGAAAAGACGCTGCTCAGATCATCTCCCGTATCAATGGCTTTACATATGTAGAGACAGAGTATGATCCATATAAGAACGAGGTTAAAGAAGTATTCCGTAAATCCTATTCCGAGGGTCTTCGTGCAAAAGTTAACTGCTACGGCGCTAACAGCGTTCCGGAAGGTGTTGCTATCATGTGGAAAGAGGGCGTTGATGTTTCTATCACAGGAAACTCCACAAACCCGACTCGTTTCCAGCATCCGGTAGCAGGAACATACAAAAAAGAGTGCAACGAGAAAGGTAAAAAATACTTCTCCGTTGCTTCCGGTGGTGGTACAGGACGTACACTTCATCCGGACAACATGGCAGCAGGTCCTGCTTCCTACGGTATGACTGATACACTTGGACGTATGCATTCTGACGCTCAGTTCGCAGGATCTTCTTCCGTACCGGCTCACGTAGAGATGATGGGTCTTATCGGCGCTGGAAACAACCCGATGGTTGGTATGACAGTTGCTGTAGCTGTTTCCGTACAGGAAGCTGCTGACGCTGGAAAGTTCTAAAACACATAGGCTGAAAAGCATAGGAAAAGGCGCAAACTCAAGGGTTTGCGCCTTTCTTTGTGCCTGGAGAAAAATAGAACAAAATATTCTTAAAAAGTGCGGAAAAACAGTAATAGTGAACACGTGGCTAACATTTTTTTTGGAATTTATGCGCCAGAAGAAAGCCGCTCAGAACAGGATGAAGGTAATTTGCGGAAATGCCATAATTGAGATTCGGAGAAAATATATCATAAAAAGGAAGGACACATCATGCATGAGCAGATGTATCCTTCTTTTTTGAATTGGTTATTTATGCATTTTTCAGTGCCTGTTCCAGATCTTTGATAATATCATCCACATTTTCGATACCAATGGAAAGACGGATCATTCCTGGAGAAACTCCTGCTTCAACCAACTGCTCATCGTTCATCTGACGGTGGGTATGGCTGGCTGGGTGAAGGACCATAGTGATGGAAGCGGCAACGTGAGTTGCGATGGTGGCAAGCTTCAGACTATCCATAAAACGGACTGCTGCATCACGGCCGCCGGTCAGTTCAAAGGAGATAACGCCGCAGGTACGACCATCCTTCATATATTTCTGAGCCAGTGCGTGATATTTATCCTCCGGAAGTCCTGCGTAATTTACATGAGAAACCTTTTCGTGTGCGTTCAGGTATTCTGCAATCTTCTGGGCGTTGGAGCAATGGCGTTCAACACGCAGCGGAAGCGTTTCCAGACCGAGGTTTAGAAGGAAGCAGTTCATCGGAGACGGAATAGAACCCAGATCACGCATCAGCTGGGAAGTAGCCTTAGTGATGTAAGCTTTTTTTCCGAACTGCTTTGTATAGATGACGCCGTGATAGGATTCATCCGGCTCTGTCAGGCCGTGATATTTATGGCCGTAGGCATCCCAGTCGAAGTTACCGCTGTCGACAATGGCGCCGCCTACCTGAACGGCATGTCCGTCCATATATTTGGTGGTGGAGTGGGTAACGATATCTGCACCCCACTCGAAGGGACGGCAGTTTACCGGTGTGGCAAAGGTGTTATCCACAATAAGAGGCACGCCGTTCTGGTGTGCAACGTGTGCAAATTTCTCGATGTCCAGGACGACCAGAGCCGGATTGGCGATGGTTTCTGCAAAGAGAACCTTTGTGTTCGGTTTAAATGCGGCAGCGATCTCTTCTTCTGTTGCATCGGTATCAACAAAGGTGCAGTCAATGCCAAGTTTCTTGAAGGTGACGGCAAGAAGGTTGAAGGTTCCTCCGTAAATGGTAGAAGCGGCAACAACGTGATCGCCTGCCTCACAGATATTAAAAACTGCGTAGAAGTTGGCTGCCTGTCCGGAAGAAGTCAGGATTGCAGCAACACCGCCTTCCAGATCTGCGATCTTTGCGGCTACGGCATCGTTGGTCGGGTTCTGGAGACGGGTGTAAAAATATCCGTCTGCCTTCAGATCAAATAACTGGCCCATTTCGTCGGTGGTGTCATATTTGTAAGTGGTACTCTGATAGACAGGAAGTGCACAGGGCTCGCCTTTGGATGGGGTATAGCCGGAGTGGATACATTTAGTCTCTAAATTATAGTCGCTCATAGGGATAAGTCCTTTCTGCTGTGTTTTTCGTATGAATTTAACCGAATCAGGGAAGTTTGCTGCTTCAGATGCGGATACCCCATTGATCTGGATTAAGGAAGCTTCCTGTATTTCCGGATACTTCATTCCTGTATTATGCGTTTCAGGGATTTCTGAGAGAAGCTTTGATCCTTATAGTTCGGCTAAATAAAATATGAAAAGTACAGTTGTGTATTTTAAATAAAACTACATATAAGTATAACTCTTTATGTGTTGAAATACAACAATATTCTACATAAACTCTACTAGGCTATAGGGGAAATGAAATATTGCGTTCTGGTGCACATGATAAAATGCCATATGATCAACGTTCGTAATAACATAGTAAGTCATTTTATAGATTCGAAAATATGAGCAAATGCCGAAAAAACACTGTAAAACAAACAAAATATGTGAATAAAGTAACAAATGGTGAAAATCGCATAAAAACAAAATGGAAATTTTGTACAAAAAAGATATTGCGTTCACGTGCACAAAATGATAATATAACATCATCAAAAAGAACACAAAAACAGAAAACAATAAAAAATAAAAAAATGAACGGAGGAATTTAAAATGTTAAGAGTAGGAGTTATCGGATGCGGCGGAATGGGAAGAGATCATATCAGAAGACTGACAGAGAAGATCCAGGGAGCAGAAGTAGTAGCTGTTTCCGATGTATTTGAGGAAAGTGCCAGGAAAGCAGCCGAGATCTGCGGAGCAAAAGTCTATGCAGACAGTAAGGAGCTCATCAATGCAGAGAACGTAGATGCAGTATTTATCGTATCTCCGGGCTTCGCACATGTAGATTCTCTTCTTCAGGCAATTGAGGCCGGTAAGAGGATTTTCTGTGAGAAACCATTATGTACAACTGCTGAGGACTGCCTGAAAGTAGTAAAGGCAGAGGAGGCAGCCGGCAAACACCTCATCCAGCTTGGATTTATGAGACGCTATGACAAGGGATACCAGCAGATCAAGGAAGCACTTGCAACAGGAGAGTACGGCGAGCCGCTGATCCTTCACTGTACACACAGAAATCCGGAGGTAGGTACCAATTACAACACACCAATGGCTGTGCACGATACCGCAATCCATGAGATCGATGTTCTTCACTGGCTTGTAGATGATGAGTATGAATCAGCACAGGTAGTAATGCCAAGAGTGACGAAATATTCCCACTCTGAGCTGAAAGATCCGCAGATTATGATGCTTCGTACTAAAAAAGGTGTATGCATTGATGTAGAAGTATTTGTAAACTGCAAGTTCGGATATGATATCAATTGTGAAGTTGTATGCGAGGATGGTGCACTCAAAATGGCACAGCCGGCTTACCCGTCTATCCGCAAGAATGCGGCAGTGTCCACTGCTATTGACACAGACTGCTTCGTAAGATTTAAAGACGCTTATGATAAAGAGGTTCAGGATTGGGTTGATAACGCAGAGGCAGGAGTGATCACAGGACCGAATGCATGGGATGGATACCTGGCAGCGATCACTGCAGATGCTCTTGTAAAAGCGCAGGAAACCGGACAGATCGAGAAGATCGTTACAGCAGTTGAGAAGCCGGAATTTTATAAATAAATATATTTTACGAGCTCCCCCTCATCAAGTGTGAGTTATCATACCAACTTATTGCTGCAGGCTTCCCCAATGAGTCTGCGGCGGCAGTTACCGGCAGGCTCCGATTCCGCTTCGGCTTTGTTGAAACTGCGGCGGAAAACCTGCCGGTGAGATTGATCAGAAAAATTGGCTGAAAAGTAAGAATATATGGAGGATATTGAAGATGAGATTAGGATTTAATGAAGCAACTGCACTGGAATGCAAAGGACAGTCTCTTATGGCAGACCTGGAGATGTGTGAGAAATATGGCTTTGATTATATTGAGATCCGTTTTGACTGCGTAAAGGATTATCTCAAAGAGCATACACTGGAAGAGCTTGCAGACTGGTTTAAGAACCATCATCTGAAACCATGGGCATATAACACTCTGATCTTCTTTAACCAGAGAGATGAGGCAGGGGAAAAAGAAATCGACGAAGAGGTTGATTTTATCCTGCAGGTTTCCAAAGCGATCGGAATGAAAATGCTGATCACAGTTCCGAGCTTCGACGTAAAAGACAAATCTGTCAGTGAGATCAAAGAAGAAGCAGTTGCACGTCTTCGTTATCTTTCCGATAAGGTTGGCGCAGACATGAAAATTTCTCTGGAGTTCTGCGGTGCACCGAACTGCTCCATCAACCAGTTTGGAACAGCCTATGATGTGGTAAAAGCAGTAGACAGAGATAATGTAGGCGTTACTGTGGACACCTTCCATTTCCATGAGATGTGCTCCCGCCTTGAGGACCTGAGAGCTGCGGATGGAAAGAAGATTTTTGCATACCATTTAAATGACTGTGAGGATCTTCCGCTTGGCTCCTGCGGAGACGACAAGAGACTGTGGCCGGGTGAGGGTGTTGTGGATCATGCAGGAATCGCAGCTGCACTGAAGGAGATCGGCTTTGACGGCGTTTGCACTATCGAAGAGTTCCGTCCGGAGTACTACGCGATGAGCCATGAGGACAACGTGAAAAAAGCTGCAGAAGTCACCAGAGATTTTGTACAGAAATATTTCGGATAATTCATTCAGAAAGGTCCGACCTTAAACCGATAGGAGGTAGATACTATGGCTGGTAAGGGAATCCCTGAATTGTTGAATTACAAGCAGAAGGGGAAAGACTTGAATGAATTCATCAAGGTTCCGTTGTCGGAAAAGCTGGCATACTGTTTTGGCGATCCGGCACTGACCTTGATGTATACCATGACTACAACTCTGCTGATCTATTTTTATACCAACGTTGTTGGAATATCAGCAGGTGCGGTAGGAATGATCATGCTATTGTCCCGTGTTTTTGATGGATTTTCCGATGTGCTGATGGGAACTATTATCGACCGGACTCATTCCAGATATGGAAAGGCAAGGATCTGGATTTTAAGGCTTGCGGTTCCTTATGCGCTGGCAGCGGTGCTTTTGTTCACTATGCCGCCAATGGGAAATATGGGAAAGATCATTTATGCTTTTGTTACCTATAATATCATGAATACGGTTGTATACACTGCTATCAGTCAGCCGTTCCATGCACTGGGCTCTCTGATGAGCCGTGACCGCCGTGAGCGTGATGTGATCTGTAACATCCGCATGGTATTGTCTATCACGGCAAGTATGATCATTACTGCGTTCACGCTGCCGCTGATCAATATCGTAGCAAATGTTACCGGTAATCAGCAGATGGCCTGGATTCTGGTAACTGCCGGTTATGCGATCATTTCTGTCGGTGTACTTGTGAATACTTATATGGTCTGTACAGAGCGTGTTTCTGCAGCGAAACAGGAAAAGGAAGATATTCCTTTTGTGGAAGCATTTAAAGCAACCGTTACCAATAGGTATTTCCTTATCGCTCTGGGGCTGATGATCTTTTATACCGCATATCAGATCATTATCGGAACGGATCTTACCTATTACTGCCAGTATGTACTTGGAAATGTAGACCTCGTCATGCCTCTTTCTGCAGCTGAGAAACTGGCAACTGTGGCAGGAATTGCCCTTCTGCCGAAGGTGCTTCCCCGTTATGGAAAAAGAAATCTCATTTGTGCCGGTTGCATCCTGGGCGTTGCAGGACAGCTTCTGTTCCTGATGAATATTACCAGTGTTTCGCTTGGTGTTGTAACCTGTATCATGAGAGGTATCGGAATCGCACCTTTCTATGGTGTGCAGTATTCTCTTCCAAGCGATGCTATTGAGTATGGCCAGTGGAAAACAGGCAAGCGTGTGGAGGGGCTGATGTTTTCATCTATGAGCATGGGTCAGAAAGCCGGTTCAGGACTAACTTCTGCTATCATGGGAGGAATTCTTTCCGCGGCATACTTTGACGGAACAAAGGCGACAGCGGCAGAGCAGTCTGCAGAGGCAATCCGCGTGATCAAGGGATTTTATCTGTATGTTCCGATAGCAATCTGGGTAGTGATGTTTGTGATCGCAGCATGCTACCAGCTGGACAAAGTTTATGACAAAATGATGCGTGAACTGATCCAGAGAGAAGCTGGAGATGAAAGCGTCTCTGTGCCGGGTGAGATCCAGTCCATGCCGTCACCGGCAGTTTTCGGAAACCGGATCAACGTGGCGATCGGAAGATTGTATGGCAGCAGTGGAAGAAAGATCGCCGAGGATGTTGCAAAAGCACTGGACTGCAAGGTTTATGATCGTCAGATCATCTGCCTCATGGCAGAAAAGTTCGGTATGGAAAAAGCAGATCTGGAAAGTGTAAGGCAGTATCTGGATTCCTACAATTATGAGGACTCTGAGCTTACGTTTTCTCCGTATGGACATTCATCGGCAGGTGCGGCAGCAGATTATACAGGTGTTCAGATGTTTGAGGTGCAGAGCCGGATCATCCGTGAGCTTTCTGAGAGAAGACCAGGTGTATTCCTGGGAAGATGTGCCAACTATGTGCTTCGTGGAGAGCCGCATACATACAGCTTTTTCGTTTATGCAGATGATGATTACCGGGAAAAAGAGGGGCAGGAATATTATAAAGGCCAGTCTCTTGGAGAACTGAAGAAACGTGATCAGATCCGAAATGAATACTATGAGAAGTTTACCGGAATCCGCAGAGATGATCCTCATTGTTACGATATGGTGATCAATGTATCCAAAACAGGTGCAGCCGGAGCGGCCGGTTTGATCCTGGATTATATCCGGAATAAAGAAGAGGAAAAAGGAGGGAATGCATCATGAAGATCGCATTTGACGTAGATGTTCTTGCAAAACAGATGGATATCAACCGTATGGTCCATCAGGTGGCGGACTGGGGATATAAATATATTGAACAGTCCCCGCATCCGAGAATCAATCCGTTCTATAAGCATCCACTGTTTTCAAAAGAGTGTGAGCGGGAATACAGACAGGCTTTGCGGGAAACCGGTGTAGAGATTTCTTCTTTTATCGTGGTGTATCGCTGGTCTGGTCCGACGGAGGAACAGAGACAGTTTGCAGTTGCAAACTGGAAACGGATGATCCAGATCGCCGGAGATATGGGAGTGAAGGTTATCAATACAGAACTTTCGGGTGATCCGAACCAGCAGGAAATCTGCAATGGAATGTGGTTTAAATCCATGGAGGAATTGCTTCCGCTGATCGAGCGTGAGGGCATCCGCGTGGAAATCCAGTCTCATCCTTATGATTTCTGTGAGTTGAATAATGAGACCTGTGATATGGTGAAATCGTTTCGTTCTCCAAACCTTGGTTATGTGTAT
The DNA here is from genome assembly GCF_003478985.1 of Ruminococcus sp. AF20-12LB. Taxonomy (NCBI): domain Bacteria; kingdom Bacillati; phylum Bacillota; class Clostridia; order Eubacteriales; family Oscillospiraceae; genus Ruminococcus; species Ruminococcus sp. AF20-12LB. The sequence continues at coordinate 68,031 of NZ_QUGH01000008.1, forward strand.
TCTTCTCCTCACGGCTTCTTCTACGATGAGGGTAAAGGTGATGTGCGGTCCATGCTGAAATATGCGGGAGATGAACTGACCCATGTACTTTTTGCGGATACCTTTAACCAGACCATGGACTGCAGGTACATTTTAAATCCGCCGTGGCTGAATGGCCGTGGAAAAGCGGATGTGACGGTGCATCAGCATCTTGCAATGGGTGAGGGAGATGTGGATTTTGATGGTATTTTTGAAACATTGAGAGAAATGGATTTTGCCAGCAAGCAGCTGAAACCGGATGCACCGAAAGCCGGCGGCGATAACATTGCCTGCGTTTCCATGTTTGGTTTTCCGGAAAAGATGGATAAGCAGGCACCGGAAGCAAGAGAGAGGATTGAGAGAGAACTGCTGGGGAAATGATCGGGTGATCGCGGCAGATCAGAAAGAAAGCTGCAATAAATGAGCAGCTGACAGTACGCAGAACGGTGAAAAAGACTGATAAAATAATGAACGCGTGCAGAAACACGGTTTTCAGGATGAAAGTTTCATTGTGGAAACCGTGTTTTTGATGCCTTTCTTTATAAAAAAACTTTACATATATCAAACAACTGTCTTGTCACATGTAAAGTACTGTGGTATTATGTGTAAGATGTTTTGAAAAAAGTTGCATGATAATTAAAAAGCAGATCAGAAGCATCTGCATAATAAAGACTAGTACAGCAAAAGCAGGAATTCAAAAAAAGAAATCCTGCAGGAAAGGTGAAAGATAATGACAGTTGCAGAAGAAATCCAGAAATTAAAAAAAGAAAAAGATGCCATCATCCTTGCACACTACTATGTGCGTCCGGAAGTGCAGGATGTAGCTGACTATATAGGAGATTCCTTTTATCTCAGCAAGATCGCTGCCAGCGCGAAAGAGAAGACGATCGTGTTCTGTGGAGTAGGATTTATGGGAGAGAGCGCGAAGATATTAAGTCCGGATAAAACTGTTCTGATGCCTGCCATGGATGCAGACTGTCCGATGGCTCATATGGCAACAGAAGAAGGCATCCGCAAGGTGCGGGAGGAATATGATGATGTGGCAGTTGTCTGTTACATTAATTCCACAGCTGCATTGAAGGAGCTTTCTGATGTATGTGTTACTTCCGCAAATGCAGTAAAGATCGTAAAAGCGCTTCCGAACAAAAACATCTTTTTTATCCCGGACAGAAATCTTGCACATTTTATTGCAGAACAGGTTCCTGAGAAGAACTTTATTTATAACGAAGGTTTCTGTATTGTCCATGAATTTATGGATCCGGAAGAAGTAAAAGCAGCAAAAGAAGCGCACCCGGATGCACTGGTTCTGGCACATCCGGAATGTCCTCAGACAGTTCTGAAACAGGCTGATTACATCGGAAGTACATCGGGGATCATCAAATATGCACAGGAAAGTGACAACAAAGAATTTATAATCTGCACAGAATGCGGCGTTCAGTACAAGCTGGAAACTACCTGCCCGGATAAAAAATTCTACTTCACAGAAACCGTACCGGTCTGCAAAAACATGAAAAAAGTACTTCTGGAAAAAGTCCTCCACGTTCTGAAAACCGGGGAGAATGAGGTCCATGTAACAGACGAGACACGTGAAAACGCGAAGAGACCGCTGGAGCGGATGCTGGAACTGGCAAAATAAAGAAAACACATTTGTATAAAGATTTGTCTGAGTTGGCTGAAAAGAGAAATCAAGACAGAGAGGCGAAAAGCAATGAGGATTAAAACAGACGTAGTGATCGTAGGAACAGGTGTTGCAGGTATGTTCAGTGCATTGAAGCTTCCGCGGGATAAAAAGATCGTGATCATCACAAAAGAGGATATGAGAAGCAGTGATTCTTTCCTGGCGCAGGGTGGAATCTGCGTGCTCCGTGATGAAAATGATTACGACAGTTATTTTGAAGATACCATGAAGGCAGGACATTACGAAAACAGAAAAGAGTCGGTAGACATTATGATCCGAGGCTCCAGGGACATCATTAATGACCTTGTTGGATATGGCGTGGATTTCAAGATGGATGGAGATGATTTTGCCTATACAAGAGAAGGTGCACATTCCAGACCGAGGATCCTTTATCATGAGGATATCACAGGAAAAGAAATTTCCGAAAAGCTTCTCCAGCAGGTGCTGAAGCTTGATAATGTAACAATTCTGGAATATACTACCATGCAGGATATTCTTGTGGAAAATGGCAAATGTACAGGCCTGAAGGCAGTTTCTTCAGAAGCGAACAGGGTACGTCTCGAAGCTATGGAAGCCGGAAAAGCAGTGAAAACCCAGGAAGAGATCCAGCCTGGCGGAGAGATCCCGGTAGAGATTTATGCACAGGATACGATCCTGGCCAGCGGCGGGATCGGAGGAAGATATGCTCATTCCACCAATTATCCGCATCTTACAGGGGATGCTCTTGATATTGCAAAAAAACACAATGTGCGTCTGGAACATCTGGATTATGTGCAGATCCATCCGACAACGCTGTATTCCAAGAGACCAGGCCGCAGATTCCTGATCTCAGAATCAGTCCGCGGAGAAGGTGCAGTGCTTTATAACAGCAAAAAAGAGCGTTTTGTCAATGAACTTCTTCCAAGAGATGTAGTAACAAATGCGATCCGGGAAGAAATGAAAAAAGAAGGAACAGACCATGTATGGCTTTCCATGGAAAATATTGATGAAGATACGATTCTGAACCATTTTCCGAATATTTATCAGAGATGCCTGGAAGAAGGCTATGATGTGACAAAAGAATGCATCCCTGTTGTTCCTGCCCAGCATTATTTCATGGGCGGTATCTGGGTGGATTCTGACAGCAAGACCAGCATGGATCAGCTTTATGCAGTGGGAGAGACCAGCTGCAACGGTGTACATGGCGCGAACAGACTGGCAAGTAATTCCCTGCTGGAAAGTCTTGTATTTGCAAAACGTGCAGCCAAAGCAATCTCAGCAGAAAAGAAAAGCGCTGCAGGTGCGGCGTGAATGCAGCCTGCAATATAAATATCCGTATTATGAAAGACGGGAGCAGCCTTGTTTCAGAGAACGGGGCTGCTATGATAATTAAGAAAGAGAAGGTATTGTAAAATGAATAAAATTACAATGACACTTCAGGTAGATCACCTGATCCTGGAGGCTTTAAAGGAAGATATTTCAAGCGAAGACGTTACCACAAACTCTGTTATGAAAGAAGCAGTTCCGGGAGAGGTAGATCTGATCTGTAAAGAGGATGGAATCATTGCGGGACTGGAAATCTTCAGCCGTGTATTTACGCTTCTGGATGCTGACACAAAAGTGGAACTGTTCTGTAAGGACGGCGATGAAGTAAAAAAAGGTCAGAAAATGGGAAAAGTTACAGGAGATATCCGCGTGCTTCTTTCCGGCGAGCGTGTGGCACTGAATTATCTTCAGAGAATGAGCGGGATCGCAACTTACACACATTCGGTTGCGTCTCTTCTTGAGGGAACAGGGATCACTTTGCTGGATACCAGAAAAACAACGCCGAATATGCGTATTTTTGAGAAATATGCAGTTCGTGTAGGTGGCGGACAGAACCACAGATATAATCTTTCAGATGGAGTCCTTCTGAAAGACAATCACATCGGAGCAGCAGGAAGCGTTGCGAATGCTGTAAAAATGGCGCAGGAGTACGCTCCTTTTGTCCGCAAGATCGAAGTTGAGGTGGAAACTCTTGCTCAGGTAAAAGAAGCTGTTGAGGCTGGAGCTGATATCATCATGCTTGACAATATGACTCCGGAGATGATGAAAGAAGCAGTAAAGCTCATTGACGGAAGAGCGAAAACAGAATGTTCCGGAAATGTTACAAAAGAAAATATTGCAAAGATCAGGGATGTTGGTGTAGACTATGTATCAAGTGGTGCATTAACACATTCCGCACCGATCCTTGATATTTCGCTTAAGAATCTTCATCCGCTTTCCTGAAGATCACAGAATTTTGCAAAATACCGAGTGCTGTGACAGGAAATATCCGGAATATCAGAAAAAAAGAAGCGAGAATTGTCGGAAGCAGATGCATAACAGGTAATATCTGAACCGGGTGGGAGATATTGCGAGAATGAAGGAGAGAGGTACCGGAACAAAAAGTACAGGCACAGCCAGGAAAGGGGAACTTAAATGACTGGTTCAGAACGCAGGACAGCGATCATGGATCAAATTAAAAATAGTGACCGGCCGGTCTCAGGAAGTGCTCTGGCCAGAACATTTCAGGTCAGCAGACAGGTGATCGTGCAGGATATTGCGTTGATACGCGCGGAGGGGAATGACGTGATCTCCACCAACAGAGGATATATTTTTACTGCTCCCCATACTGTGAGCCGGATATTCAAGGTGCATCATACAGATGCGGATCTGGAGAACGAGCTCTGCGGGATTGTGGATCTTGGCGGAAAAGTGATCAACGTAATGGTGAATCACAGAATTTACGGACATATCGAGGCAGAACTGAATATCAGTTCCAGACGCCAGGTTGAGAATTTTATGGAGGATATCCGAAGCGGCAAGTCCAGTCCTCTGAAGAATATCACATCTGATTATCATTATCATAAAGTAGAAGCAGAATCCGAGGAAATCCTGGATATGATTCAGGATATGCTGAAACGGCGAGGATTTCTGATCGAAGCAGAATAGCAGAAGTCTGAAACAAAAAGAAAAGATATACAGAATGAGAAAATTCTGTTAATATGAAAATATAGTGATCACGAAAATAGGAGAAGGAATCCTGCATGGCAGGGTTCCTTCTTGCACCCTGCAGAAATGTGCACCCTGCGGAAATGTACAGACAGGGAAAACAGGATGCAGATATGAGGGTGAGAAAAAATACGGTCGGACATGTATGGAGGGGAAAATGGATTATCAGAGTATGTTTACATTTATGCTGGAGATGGCAGGAACTATTGCGTTTGCTGCTTCCGGAGCTATGGTGGGAGCACAGAGAGGAATGGATATTTTCGGGGTCTGCGTTCTTGGCGTGGTAACTGCAGTGGGAGGTGGAGCTACCAGGGATATTATTCTGGGAATCGTGCCACCGGGGATGTTTCAGAATCCGCTGTATACCATTGTGGCAACAGTGACGTCCTGTATTGTTTTTGCAGTGATGTACTGGAAACAGGAGCTTCTGGAAGGCGGGAACCGTCTGGTCTATGATAAGGTGATGCTGGTGATGGATACGGTTGGACTTGGCGTATTTACCGTCATGGGTGTTGATAAGGGGATTTCCCAGGGATATATGGGAAGAATATTTTTTCTTGTATTTCTTGGAACTGTCACAGGAGTTGGAGGCGGTCTGATCCGTGATATGATGGCAGGAGTACCGCCATATATTTTTGTGCGCCATATTTATGCCTGTGCATCCATTGTAGGGGCTATTGCCTGTGTCTGGACATACAGGCTGTGGGGAGGAGTGCCTGCCATGGTGATCGGAACGATAGTAGTGATCCTGATCCGGTATCTGGCGGCACATTACCGGTGGAATCTGCCGAGACTGAGGAGAGAATAAAAAAAGAAATGTTGATATCGAAATGCAGATACCCGATCTGCATGGTCAGATGAGGCAGCCGTTTGAAATAATGAAGGGCTGCTGCCGGATAACAGGAATGGATATATGAAAAGCTCCGGATCATTTAAGGAATAATGTTCCGGAGCTTTTTATCTTATATTTGGTTTATATTGCGTAGAAAAATCTTATCTGTTTTGATCATAAGAGGATTATGCGTCTGTATCCTGCAGAGCCAGGAAACCTTCCTCGCCGGTACGGATCTTGACAACGTTTTCAATATCGTAAACGAAGACTTTACCATCACCGATCTGACCGGTATGAAGAACTTCTTTGGCAGTATCAATAACCTTCTGAACCGGTACAAGACTTACAACGATCTCGATCTTAACCTTTGGACGGAGGTTCATGTCAACCTCAACACCACGATAGTAGGTTGGAGCACCCTTCTGAACACCACATCCCATAACGTTTGTGATAGTGATACCGGTTACGCCGATCTCGTTCATAGCCTGCATAAACTCATCCAGCTTGTTCTGACGTGTGATGATAACAACCTTTGTCAGTTTATGTACGCCGTCTGCAGGAATCTCAGGAACAGATTCAGCAGGAGCAGAAGGAGCATGTTTTACAACAGGGGCTTTTACGGAAGTTCCCATTGGAGTCGGAGCCTTTGTCATGGTATCCTGTACAAAGAATCCATCGTATGCACTTGCGAGGCCATGCTCTTTCATATCCAGACCTGCGATCTCTTCCTCAGCGGAAACACGAAGTCCGATAGTGTGTTTGATCACCTGGAAGATGATTGTCATAGTAACAGCAACCCATGCGATCGTGATAGCCATACCAATAAACTGAACACCGAAGCCATGGAAACCACCGCCTGTGAGAAGACCTTTCCATCCGGTACCTGCACCGTCGGAGAAAAGACCTACAGCAAGAGTTCCGAAAGCACCGTTAAGACCGTGAACGCCAACAGCACCAACCGGGTCATCAATTTTGAGAACTTTATCAATAAATTCAATACCAAATACTACAATGAATCCGGCGAGGATTCCGATGATAGCTGCAGATGTAGGAGATACGGTATCGCAGCCTGCGGTGATGGCTACCAGTCCTGCAAGAGAACCGTTCAGGGACATGGAAACATCCGGTTTTTTGTAGCGGATCCATGTGATCAGCATGACTGTTACAGTAGCGACAGCAGCGGCAAGGTTTGTTGTTACGAAGATTTTTCCGGCGCTTACAATGGCGTCGCCTTCCATGCTGACAGTAGATGCACCGTTGAAACCGAACCAGCAGAACCAGAGGATGAATACACCAAGCGCACCAACAGTAAGGTTGTGTCCCGGGATCGCTCTGGATTTACCGGATTTGGAATATTTTCCGATACGAGGTCCGAGGATGATGGCACCGATGAGTGCAGCAACACCACCAACCATATGAACAGCACAGGAACCTGCAAAATCATGAAATCCCATCTGGCTGATAAATCCGCCGCCCCAGATCCAGTGACCGGATACCGGATATACAACGAGACTGATCAGCAAACTGTAGATACAGTAGGAGATGAACTTGGTACGCTCTGCCATGGCACCGGATACGATGGTAGCAGAGGTAGCGCAGAATACAGTCTGGAAGATGAGAAATGCCCAGAAAGGAACTCCATCCGGAAGCATTGCGTTTCCGTAGTTTGCCTCTGAGGCGATTCCGCCGATCTTGCCGAAGAAACCGTTTCCTGCACCGAACATGATGCCAAATCCAACCAGCCAGAAGACCGGTGTACCGATACAGAAGTCCATCAGGTTTTTCATAATGATATTGCCTGCGTTTTTTGCTCTTGTGAATCCTGTTTCGACCATTGCGAATCCAGCCTGCATGAAGAAGACCAGTGCTGCGCCGACGAGGACCCAAGTTGTGTTTACTGAAGAATACATAGTAACACTCCCTTTCCCAATTTTTTTCTTTCCTATTATTATGTATAGAAAGAATTTTTGTAATACCGGACAGAAAAAATAGACAGAATTTATCCAGCATCAGTATAACGAAAAAGCGCAGGAGAGAGGAAATTCTCTTCCGCGCCTTTACGAAATCAAAATAGGTATATGTAAAACAGGGGATATCTGTATCGTGTGATTAATGGATGAGGAAATCGATAATGAATTATGAAGTAGAGTTCATAAGGGATATCCCCTGTATTTACCGTATGAAATTTTTATCTGATATCCGTGATCAGATTGAGAATAACAGCTCGTCGTAGGTCGGATATGGAAGTAACTCATCCGGGATCAGAGCCTCTGCCTCATCAGCAGATTTTCTTAAAACTTCCATATCTTCCAGAACAGTTTCCTGATAAGCCTTAGAGCATGCAAGTACATCGTCAGAAGAAGCAAGAGCTTTTGCTGTATCTGCCTTCAGAGTTTCCAGATCCTTTGCCATGGTGTCTGCAAGTGTACTCAGTTTGGAGATCAGAGCAGCTTCACTTGCTACAGAAATATCAGCTACTACGGATTTCTTTGCAGCTGCAGTATCTGCAAGCTTTTCAACATATGTATATACAGAAGGAATTACCTGCTTCTGGATCATCTCAGCCAGAGTGTTGGATTCGATATTGATGGTCTTGTAATAGTTCTCAAGCCAGATATCGTAACGGGAGAAGAGCTCTTCCCTTGTAAAAATGCCATGCTTTGTAAACAGCTCAATGTTCTTCTCAGCAATGAAATGCGGAAGTGCATCCGGAGTTGTTTTAAGATTGTAGAGACCACGTTTCTCAGCTTCTTCAACCCATTCGTCTGTATAGCCGTTTCCGTTAAAGATGATGCGTTTATGCTCTTCGATGGTCTTCTTAAGAAGTGCATGTACTGCGCTTTCCATTTCTTCCTCCGGAACATCCTTAAGAGATGCGCTGAATTCTGCAAGGACCTCTGCAACAGCGGTATTCAGTACGATGTTCGGGTTTGCAACAGATGCTGCAGAACCAAGCATACGGAACTCAAATTTGTTTCCGGTAAATGCAAATGGTGAAGTACGGTTTCTGTCTGTGGTATCCTTTATGAAGTGCGGAAGTACCTTTGCTCCGATATCCATCTGTATCGCATGCTTATTGCTGAAGAAGGTATCGTTTTCAATAGATTTCAGTACGTCTGTCAGCTCATCTCCAAGGAAGATGGATACGATCGCAGGCGGTGCCTCGTTTGCTCCGAGACGATGATCGTTTCCGGCGCTTGCAACAGATACGCGGAGAAGATCGGCATAATCGTCAACGGCTTTGATGACAGCTACCAGGAATACCAGGAACTGTGTATTCTCTGCCGGTGTTTTTCCCGGATCAAGAAGGTTTACACCTGTGTCTGTGCTCATGGACCAGTTGTTGTGTTTACCGCTTCCGTTGATTCCCTCAAATGGTTTCTCGTGAAGGAGGCAGACCATGTTGTGCTTGTCGGCAACCTTCTTCATGATCTCCATGGTCAGCTGGTTGTGGTCAACAGCAACATTTGTGGTATCAAATACAGGAGCCAGTTCGTGCTGTGCAGGAGCAACCTCGTTATGTTTTGTTTTGGCCGGAATGCCAAGCTTCCAGAGCTCTTCGTCAAGATCATGCATGTAAGCAGCAACGCGAGGCTTCAGGGCTCCGAAGTAATGATCTTCCATTTCCTGTCCTTTTGGTGCAGAAGCGCCCAGAAGAGTACGGCCGCAGAAGATCAGGTCTTTTCTCTTTTTGTAAAGATCCTTGTCAACCAGGAAGTATTCCTGCTCAGGTCCTACGGTTGTGTCGATGTGACGGACCTCTTTGTTTCCGAGGATGTGAAGGATACGAACCGCTTCTTTGTTCAGAACATCCATGGAACGAAGAAGAGGAGTTTTCTTATCCAGTGCCTCTCCGCTGTAGGAACAGAATGCAGTAGGAATGTAAAGAGTTTTATCTTTGATGAATGCAGGTGAAGTAGGATCCCATGCTGTATATCCTCTTGCTTCAAAAGTAGCACGAAGTCCGCCTGACGGGAAGCTGGATGCATCCGGCTCACCTTTTACCAGCTCTTTACCGGAGAAATCCATGATCACCTGTCCGTCACCTGTAGGGGAGATGAAGCTGTCATGCTTCTCAGCAGTTACGTTTGTCATCGGCTGGAACCAGTGTGTGTAATGTGTCGCACCATTTTCAGTAGCCCACTCTTTCATTGCAACTGCTACGGAATTTGCAACATCCAGTTCCAGATGAGTTCCGTTTTCAATTGTTTTCTTTAATGCTTTGTACATGTCCTTTGGCAGTTTACTTCGCATCACTTTGTCATTGAATACAAGGCTGCCATACATTTCAGGGATACTCTGTGCCATATAGGTACACTCCTTTCGATTTCACTCATTCATTATAATTTTTAATTATTTTATAAGGGCCGCAGCCGGAAGAGCCGGGTATAAACGGACCGAAAACAAAAAAAGCGCTTCAGATACTTGTCGTATCCAAAGCGCCTTTGCTTTATGTGATGCAGTATACACCAAAATAAAATAATGTCAAGAGCTTTTTGAAAAAAATCTAAAAAATCGACCGGAGCGATGGGACTGTCGGAAAATAGGCAGGGTTGACAAATCTTGTCTTTTTATTATAATCTGATATCGTAGTTATACAGTTGAAAAGTCATTGATTTCTATAGAAAGAGCTTTTTGACCAGTAACCAAGACACACAACACGGAAAGAACAGATGGAGGAAAATATGTCAGGAGTAAAGGAAGAATGTGGCGTATTCGGGATTTATGATCTGGATGGAGGGAATATTGCACCATCTATTTATTATGGTCTTACTTCGCTGCAGCACAGGGGACAGGAGTCCTGCGGAATGGCCGTTTCAAGGACGGACGGAGAAAGAGGAAACGTACAGTTCCATAAAAATCTCGGACTGGTAAGCGAAGTTTTGCGAAAAGATGTTGTACATAATATGAATGGTGATATCGGAATCGGGCATGTTCGTTATTCCACAACCGGAGAATCTGTTGCAGAGAATGCACAGCCGCTGGTACTTTCTTATATCAAGGGAAGTCTGGCACTTGCGCACAACGGAAATCTGGTTAATACAGAAGCTTTGAAATGGGAGCTGATCCAGACAGGCGCAATTTTCCATACAACTACCGACTCAGAGGTTATCGCGTTCCATATTGCAAGGGAACGTGTGCATTCTGCCACTGTAGAGGAAGCAGTACATAAAACCGTAGAGAAGATACGTGGAGGATATGCTCTTGTGATCATGAGCCCTCGGAAGCTGATCGGTGCTCGTGATCCTTACGGATTGAAACCCCTCTGTCTTGGAAAAAGAGATAATGCCTATGTCCTTGCATCTGAAAGCTGTGCGCTGACATCTGTAGGGGCGGAATTTATCCGTGATATTGAACCGGGTGAGATCGTCACGATCACCAAGAACGGACTGAAATCCAGCAAACTGACTGAGAAGAAAAAGCATGCTCATTGTGTTTTTGAATATATTTATTTTGCAAGACTGGACAGCACCATGGACGGCGTGAAAATCTATGATGCAAGGATCCGTGGAGGAAAATCTCTTGCAAAATCCTATCCGGTAGAAGCGGATCTGGTAACCGGTGTACCGGAATCCGGACTTCCGGCAGCAAAAGGCTATTCTGAGGAATCCGGAATCCCGTTTGGCTTTGCATTCTATAAAAATAGTTACATTGGAAGAACTTTTATCAAGCCTACACAGCAGGAGCGAGAGTCCAGTGTCCATCTGAAGCTGAGCGTTCTGGAATCTGTGGTTAAGGGGAAGAGAATCGTTCTGGTGGATGATTCCATTGTCCGCGGAACTACCATTGCCAATCTGATCCACATGCTGAAAGAAGCAGGAGCAAAAGAAGTCCATGTACGTATCAGCTCCCCGCCATTTTTACATCCCTGTTATTTTGGTACCGATGTGCCGTCCAATGACCAGCTGATCGCAGCACAGCACAGCACGGAAGAAATCCGTAAGATGATCGGTGCAGACTCCCTAGGTTATATGCAGATCGATTATCTGGAAGGCATGGCAGGCGGACTTCCGCTGTGCAAAGCATGTTTTGATGGCAATTATCCGATGGAAATACCGGCAGAAATCAAACAGGATTAATAAACTATGTGGAATTAATCTCACAGTAAAAAATAATGGATTGAAAAACAAAAATGTGAAAACTACACAATAAACATATAAAAACCCGGATTTTGTTATGCAAAATCTGGGTTTTTATAGATGGACTCTTAAAAACGATAAAAAACATCAACTTGACAAATCTGACAATATGAGACATAATGTGGGACGACCAGATAAGAAAAGATCGCTGGTCTGGAAAATACAGGAAAATAGCGCGGTCGAAATAAGGCCGGTTTTTTGCCGAGATAAAAGAGAGGATGATATTTATGTCTAAAAAAATTAGATTGAATGCGACAGAGGATGTTAAAGAATTTGTTAAGGCTGCAAGTAAATGTGATTTTGATGTAGATATTTCATATAACAGAATTTTAATTGATGCAAAATCTATTCTTGGAATCCTCAGCATGGATCTGACTAAGGTTCTTACAGTAACCTGTCATGGAGAGGATTATGAGTTTAACTGCTTCCTTCAGAAATATGCAGTTGCCTGACAGACAGTGCAGAGACAGATAGGATATCATAAAAAGAAAAGGCAGACGTGACTGCAGAGACGGGAGATCAGATGAAAATCCCCGGCAGGCGTCTGCTTTTTTCTTTACAACCATTTCATAGGAAGAAATTCCGCAGACTATATGAAAAATCAGTGTTACTGTTCACTGGTAATATTCCGCGAGGTGTTTTTTGTGAGTGAAGGTCACAGAAAACCCGAGACATACCGCGCGAATTTATGCGATTAGCATAAATTCTGTGCATCGCGAAGCGTGTTGCTGAGAACGGAGTGAACAGTAACAAATCAGTTATTGACAAATAAAAAAAAATAGTTTATAGTAAACCATATTTTATATGAAAGATAACTGACAAAGGCGTCAGGAACGGATACCACAGGGGAGTTCTCACCCCTTGGAACCTGTTCCGGACGCCTTTTTGTTGTGGAACACAAAATGGAGGAGGAAATCGAAGATGGCAGTAAAGTATGTTTTTGTAACGGGTGGAGTTGTTTCCGGTCTGGGAAAAGGAATTACAGCAGCGTCTCTTGGGCGCCTTCTGAAAGCCAGAGGATATCAGGTGACTATGCAGAAATTTGATCCCTACATCAATATCGACCCGGGAACTATGAATCCCATTCAGCATGGAGAGGTTTTTGTAACCGATGACGGTACAGAGACAGATCTTGACCTTGGACATTATGAGCGTTTCATTGATGAAAGCCTTGATAAAAATTCCAATGTGACAACCGGTAAGATTTACTGGTCTGTTCTCCAGAAAGAGCGTCATGGCGATTTCGGCGGTGGTACCGTTCAGGTGATCCCGCATATCACCAACGAGATCAAGAGCCGTTTTTACAGAGCAAAATCCGCAGACGAAGACAGAATTGCGATCATTGAGGTTGGCGGTACAGTCGGTGATATTGAGAGCCAGCCATTCCTTGAATCCATCCGTCAATTCCAGCATGATGTGGGACATGACAATGCGATCCTTATCCATGTAACTCTGATCCCATATCTTCGTGCTTCCGGAGAGATGAAGACCAAACCCACCCAGGCCAGTGTAAAAGAACTTCAGGGAATGGGGATCCAGCCGGATGTTCTGGTATGCAGAAGTGAGTATCCTCTTACCGAGGATATCCGTGGAAAGATTGCCCTGTTCTGTAATGTGCCTGTAAGCAATGTGCTTCAGAACCTGGATGTGGAATATTTATATGAAGCTCCTCTTGCAATGGAGAGAGAAAAGCTTGCAGACGTAGTACTGCAGAGCTTAAGACTGGAGAATCGCAAACCGGATCTTACAGACTGGGAAAATATGGTAGAAAATCTCCGCCATCCGGATAAAACTGTGAAGATTGCCATGGTTGGTAAATATACACAGCTTCATGATGCATACCTGAGTGTTGTGGAAGCACTGAAGCATGGCGGGATCTCTTGCCGTGCAAAGGTTGATATCACCTGGGTGGACTCCGAAGAACTCAATGAAAAAAATCTGGATCAGACTCTCCATTCTGTAGATGGAATCCTGGTTCCGGGGGGATTCGGAAATCGTGGTACAGAAGGAATGATCCTTGCGGCACAGTATGCAAGAGTTCATAAGATCCCATACCTCGGGATCTGCCTGGGAATGCAGATGGCTATTGTGGAATTTGCCCGCCATGTGCTTGGATATGAAGATGCCAACAGTATTGAGCTGGCACCGGAAACAACACATCCGGTCATTGCCCTGATGCCGGATCAGGAGGATGTGGAAGATCTTGGAGGAACCCTTCGTCTTGGAAGCTATCCGTGTGTGCTTGCAGAAGGCTCCAGATCCTATGAGCTTTTTGGAAAGAAAGAGATCCAGGAACGTCACAGACATCGTTATGAGGTAAACAACGCATTCCGTAAGGAACTGGACGAAAAGGGAATGTCCATTGTAGGAACATCCCCGGATGCTCACATTGTTGAGATGATCGAAATTGCCGGACATCCGTTCTTTGTGGGAACACAGGGACATCCGGAATTTAAATCCAGACCAAACCATGCACATCCGCTGTTCCGTGGATTTGTGCAGGCGGCAGTTGATAAAAAGACGGCAGAAGAAGCTGCAATGAAAGGATGAGAAAAATGAGAGAAGTAGTAAATCGGCAGCAGGGCCTCTACCGCCCTGAATTTGAACATGATAACTGCGGTATCGGAGCCGTTGTTAATATAAAAGGAAAGAAAACACATGATACAGTTGCCAATGCTCTTAAGATCGTAGAGAATCTTGAGCATCGTGCTGGTAAGGATGCAGAAGGAAAAACCGGTGATGGTGTCGGTATCCTTCTTCAGATCTCCCACAAATTTTTTAAGAAGGTCTGTAAAAAAGAAGGCTTTGATATCGGCGGAGAGAGAGAATACGGTGTAGCCCAGCTCTTTTTCCCGCAGCAGGAGATCAAACGTGCCCAGGCAAAGAAGATGTTCGAGATCATCGTGGAAAAAGAGGGTCTGGAACTTCTGGGATGGCGTACAGTGCCGGTTTTCCCGGAGGTTCTCGGTCATAAAGCGAAAGAGTGCATGCCGTGCATCATGCAGGCATTTGTTAAAAAGCCGGAGGATGTGGAAAAAGGTCTTGCTTTTGACCGTATGCTTTACATCGCACGTCGTGAATTTGAACAGAGTAATGATAATACTTACGTGGTTTCCATGAACAGCCGTACCATCGTATACAAAGGTATGTTCCTAGTAGGACAGCTCCGTACCTTCTTTGGCGATCTTCAGAGCCAGGATTACGAGTCTGCCATTGCAGTGGTACATTCCCGTTTCAGTACCAACACGAATCCAAGCTGGGAGAGAGCACATCCGAACCGTTTCATCGTACATAACGGTGAGATCAACACGATCCGCGGAAACGCCGATAAGATGCTTGCCCGTGAGGAAAATATGGAGTCTCCGTATCTGAAGGATGAGCTTCACAAGGTCCTTCCTGTAGTTAACCGCAATGGTTCTGACTCCGCAATGCTTGACAATACCCTGGAATTCCTGGTTATGAGTGGAATGGATCTTCCACTTGCAGTGATGATCACAATTCCGGAGCCGTGGGCAAACAACGATACGATCTCTCAGGAGAAGAGAGATTTTTATCAGTACTATGCGACCATGATGGAGCCATGGGACGGCCCTGCGTCCATTCTGTTCTCAGATGGTGATGTGATGGGAGCAGTTCTTGACAGAAACGGTCTTCGTCCATCCAGATACTATATCACATCTGATGGCTATATGATCCTTTCCTCCGAGGTTGGTGTTCTTCCTGTGGATGAGGAGAAGGTCGTATTAAAAGAACGTCTTCATCCGGGAAAAATGCTCCTGGTTGATACCGTTCAGGGTCGTGTCATCGATGACAATGAGCTCAAAGAAAAATATGCGAAAAAACAGCCTTATGGTGAGTGGCTGGACAGCAATCTGGTACAGCTTCGTGATATCAAGATCCCGAATCAAAGAGTTGTCGAATACACTCCGGAAGAGAGAGCACGCCTTCAGAAAGCTTTCGGATATACTTATGAGCAGTACCGTACTTCAATCCGAAACATGGCATTAAACGGCTCAGAAAGCATCGGAGCCATGGGACATGATACTCCCCTTGCAGTATTTTCCAAGGAACATTATCCGCTGTTCGATTACTTCAAGCAGCTTTTTGCCCAGGTAACAAACCCGCCGATCGATGCGATCCGTGAAGAAATCGTTACTTCTACAAGTGTATATGCAGGTAAAGACGGAAATCTCCTGATCCAGAAGCCGGAGAACTGTCAGGTGCTGAAGATCAACAACCCGATCCTGACCAACACCGATATGCTAAAGATCAAGAATATGAAAAAGGACGGCTTCAAGGTTGTGACCATTTCTACCTTATATTATAAGAGCACAAAGCTCGAACGTGCCATTGACCGTCTGTTCGTAGAGGTAGACAAAGCCTTCCGTGAGGGAGCAAACATCCTGGTTCTTTCTGACCGCGGCGTGGATGAGAACCATATGCCGATCCCGTCCCTGCTGGCGGTTTCCGCAGTACATCAGCATCTTGTAAAAACAAAGAAGAGCACTTCCCTTGCCCTGATCCTGGAGTCCGGTGAGCCAAGAGAAGTTCATCATTTCGCAACACTTCTCGGATATGGTGCAAGCGCAGTCAATCCGTATCTGGCACTGGATACTATCCATGAGCTGATCGATACACATATGCTGGATAAGGACTATTACGCAGCCGTTGATGATTACAATCATGCGGTGATCAGCGGTATCGTAAAGATCGCTTCCAAGATGGGTATTTCCACTATCCAGTCCTATCAGGGATCTCAGATCTTTGAGGCGATCGGAATTTCCCAGGATGTGATCGATCGTTACTTTACAGGAACTGTAAGCCGCGTAGGCGGAATCACACTGGAAGATATCGAGGATAATGTAGAAAAACTTCATTCTGAGGCATTTGATCCCCTTGGACTTGCCACAGATCTTACACTGGACAGCGTAGGTGCCCATAAGATGAGAAGCCAGGGTGAGGAGCACAAATATAACCCGCGTACCATTCATCTTCTCCAGCAGTCCACAAAACAGGGCAGCTATGAGATGTTCAAGGAATATACAAAGCTGGTAGATGACGAGGGACATGGAAACTTAAGAGGTCTTCTGGACTTCAAGTTTGCCAAGGAGCCTATTCCGATCGACCAGGTTGAGAGTGTTGAGGACATTGTAAAACGATTTAAGACAGGTGCCATGTCCTACGGTTCTATTTCCCAGGAAGCACATGAGACACTGGCTATTGCCATGAACCATCTCCATGGAAAATCCAATACCGGTGAGGGTGGTGAAAGCGATGAGCGTCTGGATTCTGCAGGAACAGACAATGACCGGTGCTCAGCGATCAAACAGGTAGCCAGCGGACGTTTCGGCGTTACCAGCCGTTATCTGGTTTCCGCAAGAGAGATCCAGATCAAGATGGCACAGGGTGCAAAGCCGGGTGAGGGCGGACATCTTCCTGCAAAGAAGGTATATCCGTGGATCGCAAAAACCCGTCATTCCACACCAGGAGTCAGTCTGATCTCTCCGCCGCCACATCATGATATATACTCTATCGAGGATCTGGCAGAGCTGATCTATGACCTGAAAAACGCCAATAAATATGCGGATATTTCCGTAAAGCTGGTTTCTGAGGCGGGCGTTGGTACGGTTGCAGCCGGTGTTGCAAAGGCTGGAGCACAGACTGTTCTGATCTCCGGATATGACGGAGGTACAGGAGCAGCGCCAAGAAGCTCTATCCATAATGCAGGACTTCCATGGGAGCTTGGACTTGCAGAAACACATCAGACGCTGATCATGAACGGACTTCGTAACCGTGTACGTATCGAGACAGACGGTAAGCTGATGAGCGGCCGTGACGTTGCCATTGCAGCACTCCTCGGTGCAGAGGAATTCGGCTTTGCAACAGCGCCGCTTGTAACGATGGGCTGTGTGATGATGAGAGTCTGCAATCTGGATACCTGCCCGGTAGGTGTGGCTACACAGAACCCGGAGCTTCGTAAGAGATTCCGCGGAAAACCGGAGTATGTGGAGAACTTCATGCGCTTTATCGCACAGGAGCTGAGAGAGTACATGGCACGTCTTGGTATTGCCACCATTGATGAGATGGTAGGTCGTACAGACCTTCTTACAGTTTCTGACAGTGTGCAGGAGCCGCATAAGGGTAAGGTTGACTTAAGTGCCATCCTGAATAACCCATATGCAGGAAAGGGCAAAGTAACCTTTGATCCGAAGGCTGTATACAATTTCAATCTTGAGAAAACTCTGGATGAAAAAGTTCTGGTCAGGAAATGTGCACCGGCGATCCAGAAGGGTGAGAAAGTTTCTGTTGATGTAAACGTTACCAATACAGACCGTGCATTTGGTACCATCCTCGGATCTGAGATCACAAGAAATCATAAGAATGGACTTCCGGAGGATACGGTAACTGTAAACTGTACAGGTGCAGGCGGACAGAGCTTCGGTGCCTTTATCCCGAAAGGACTGACATTGAAACTGACCGGTGACAGCAACGACTACTTCGGAAAAGGTCTTTCCGGTGGAAAGCTGATCGTTAAGGTTCCGGAGAAGGCCGGATACAAGGCTGAAGAGAACATCATCGTCGGAAACGTGGCACTCTATGGTGCGACCAGCGGAACTGCATTTATCAACGGTGTTGCCGGTGAGCGTTTTGCAGTACGTAACTCCGGTGCGGTTGCAGTTGTTGAGGGTGTTGGTGAGCATGGCTGCGAGTACATGACAGGTGGCCGTGTGGTAGTTCTTGGAAAAACAGGAAAGAACTTTGCAGCAGGTATGAGCGGTGGTATCGCTTATGTCCTTGATGTGGATAACGTTCTTTACAAGAACCTCAATAAAGCAATGATCTCCATTGAAAAAGTGGATAATAAATATGATAAAAAAGAGCTTCGTGATCTTATCGAGGCTCATGTGGAAGCAACAGGCTCCGAGATCGGTAAGAAGGTGCTGGCTGATTTTGATTCCTATCTGCCTCACTTCAAAAAACTCATTCCGGATGAGTACAAGAGAATGATCACATTAAGTGCAAAGCTGGAAGAAAAAGGTCTGACCAGCCAGCAGGCACAGATGGAAGCGTTCTATGAGAGCATCGGCGTGAAACATTAAGGAGGATGAGGAAATGGGAAAGCCAACTGGATTTTTAGATTATAAAAGAGAAACGGCAAAGGTTTTGCCGCCAAAGGAACGTATTCAGAATTTCAACGAATTTCGTATTCCGTTAAATAAAGAAAAACAGAAACTTCAGGGAGCACGCTGCATGGCCTGCGGCGTTCCCTTCTGTCAGGCAGGTATGATGATCGGCGGAATGGCTTCCGGCTGTCCGCTTCACAACCTGGTTCCGGAGACCAACGATCTTGTATACACAGGAAACTGGAAACAGGCATTCCTTCGTCTGAACAAGACGCACAGTTTTCCGGAGTTCACATCCAGAGTGTGTCCGGCGCTCTGTGAGGCGGCATGTACCTGCAACCTGAACGGAGATCCGGTCAGCACAAAGGAGAATGAGAAAGCGATCATTGAGACTGCCTATGCAGAAGGATGGGTGAAACCGCAGATTCCGCCTGTCCGTACAGGAAAGACGATCGCAGTTATCGGAAGCGGACCTTCCGGACTGGCAGCAGCACAGCAGCTGAACCGCCGTGGCCACAGCGTAACTGTATTTGAGAGAAACGACCGTATCGGAGGACTTCTCCGCTACGGCATTCCGAACATGAAACTGGAGAAAAAGGTCATTGACCGCAGACTGAAGCTGATGGAAGAGGAGGGCGTGAAATTTGTTACCAATATCAATGTTGGTGTTGACATCACTGCAGAACAGCTTCTGAAGGATTATGACCGTGTCCTTCTCTGCTGCGGAGCTTCTCATCCGAGAGATATCAAGGTTCCGGGAAGAGATGCCAAGGGAATTTACTTTGCAGTGGATTTCCTGAAGCAGGTAACAAAAAGTCTTCTGGATACAGATTTTGCAAAATTCCCATATGAGCTTGCAAAGGGCAAAAATGTTCTGGTCATCGGCGGTGGCGATACCGGTAATGACTGTGTGGGAACATCCATCCGTCTGGGTGCGAAATCTGTAACACAGCTTGAGATGATGCCGCAGCCTCCTGCAGCAAGAACTCCTTCCAATCCATGGCCGGAATGGCCGAAGGTCCTGAAAACCGATTACGGCCAGGAAGAGGCTATTGCAGTATTCGGCCATGATCCTCGGATCTATCAGACAACCGTTACCGAGTTTGTCAAGGACAAAAAAGGAAATGTCTGCAAGGCCAAGATCGTAAAACTGAAAAGTGTAAAGGATGAAAAGACCGGAAGATTCAATATGGTACCGGTTGAAGGCAGTGAGGAAGTGATCCCTGCAGATGTGGTCCTTATTGCGGCCGGCTTCCTTGGCAGTGAGAAATATGTGACAGATGCTTTCCGTGTAGCGCTTACACCAAGAACCAATGTGGAAACAAAACCGGAGCAGTATGCAACAAGCGTGGACCGTGTATTCACAGCAGGTGATATGCATCGTGGACAGTCTCTTGTAGTATGGGCGATCCATGAAGGGCGTGAGGCTGCGAAAGCAGTGGATGAATCACTGATGAGCTATTCATATTTACAGTAAAATAACAGATACCAGGGGCAAAAGATCAAAAAACTGTTCGTGTTTCCGCGATAAAGCTTTTGAACTTTTGCCCCTTTTAAAAAATGGTTGACAAAGAATTGACCGATTGCTATAATTACGTCCATGAACAAGGGTGTTCTTCAGGAGCGAAAGCTCTCTGAAGTGCACCCTTTTTCTGATTTTGAGGGTAATTATTTGTGTGATGAGGAAATAAAGGAGAGAATACTATGGGGAATTATACCAGAGAAGAGATTCTTGCAATGGCAGAGGAGGAAGACGTAGAGTTCATCCGCCTCCAGTTTACAGATATGTTTGGAACTCTGAAAAATATTGCGATCACAGCAAGAGAGCTTCCAAGAGCCCTGGATAACCAGTGCGTTGTATATGGCTCTCATATTGCGGGCATTGTGGGGGAAAAGGAGCCGGATCTGATCCTGTATCCGGATTATAATACCTTTTCAATTCTTCCATGGCGTCCTCAGCAGGGAAAGGTTGCAAGACTGATCTGCGATATGCGCCGTGCAGACGGATCAGAGCATGAGATGAGCTCCAGATACATTCTGAAAAAAACAGCGCAGGCAGCAGAAGAGGCAGGCTATACCTGCTATGTTGACCCGGAATGCGAGTTTTTCCTGTTTCATATTGATGATAACGGAATGCCTACAACGGTTTCTCACGAAAAGGCCGGATATCTGGATGTAAGTCCGGTGGACTTAGGCGAAAATGCAAGACGTGACATGGTACTGACTCTTGAGGATATGGGATTTGAGGTGGAATCCTCTCATCATGAGACAGCACCTGCACAGCATGAGATCGCCCTTCATTACGGAGAAGCACGTGAGATGGCAGACGAAGTTATGACCTTTAAGATGGCAGTAAGAACTGTAGCCAAACGTCATGGACTTCATGCGACATTTATGCCGAAGCCAAGACGGGAAGTAAATGGTTCAGCCATGCATATCCATTTTTCGCTGTTTAAAAATGGAAAAAATATTTTTGCGGATCCGGAGGATCCGTCCAGATTAAGTGAAGAGGCATACTATTTTATCGGAGGTCTTCTGGCTCACAGCCGTGAGATGACTCTGATCACCAATCCGCTTGTAAATTCCTATAAGCGTCTTGTGCCTGGATTTGATGCGCCTACAGAACTGACCTGGACGAGAAATAACCAGAATTCACTGGTAAGGATCCCGAGAGTCAATGGTGCTGATACCAGGATCGAGCTTCGAAGCCCGGATGCTGCATCCAACCCATACCTTGTTTTTGCGGTATGCCTGGCAGCGGGCCTGGATGGAATCCAGAAGAAGATCTATCCTACAAAAGCTTCTGACCGTTCTCTTTCCGAGTCGGATCAGAAGGAACAGGGTATCGAGAATTTACCGGAGAACCTGCGGGAAGCGATCACGCTGTTTGAGGACAGCAGCTGGATGAAAGAAATCCTTGGGGAGACTTTCTGCGAACAGTATGCGCAGGCCAAGAGAAAAGAGTGGCTGCGTTATTCCCAGGAGATTTCCGACTGGGAGATCGAGGAGTATCTGTATCGGATCTGATGAACGAGGCATAATGGGACGAAAGGGAGTGGCGGCTTATGAACACGAGTATCGTGATTGCATTACCGAAAATAGAAGATGCAAAAAAGATCCGCACAGTCCTTAACCGATATGGATTCACGGTGGCGGCGGTGTGCAATTCGGGTGCAAACGCCCTTGCCAGTATCTCGGAGCTTGATGGCGGCGTTCTGCTTTGCGGCTATCATCTTCAGGATATGTACTATCGTGATCTTCTGGACTATATGCCGGATTATTTTGAAATGCTGCTTATGGCCTCCCAGGGAGTGATCAGTGAGGCACCAACCACCATTTTATGCGTGGGAATGCCTCTGAAAGCCGGAGATCTGGTAAATACGGTGAGCATGATGCTTTCCCAGATCGAAAGGCGCTGGAAAAAAGATAAGAAAAAGCCGAAGCAGCGTTCATGGAAAGAACAGAATTATATTTCAAATGCAAAGATGCTTTTAATGGAAAGAAATCACCTGAGCGAGGATGACGCATACCGCTATATCCAGAAATGCAGTATGGATTCCGGGACTAATATGGTGGAGACAGCCCAGATGGTTCTGATGCTTTTATATGACTCTGTGTAAAAAAAACAACAGAGCGGACAGAAATGATCTGCGCTGAATGCCTGATATCACACCGGATCGGGGAAAATTCCTCAGGGAATTTCCTGATTCGGTGAAACTACTTTGAATTGGAGGATGAGGGAATGGAATTTATGGATGGAATCTGTAAGACTAGAGAATGTGCCTGGGATGTGCTTCTTTCTGAGAGCATGAAAGACCAGGAAGCGACAGTGGAAGGTGCAATACACAGCATCCGTAATATGGGGGACGTGGCATTTGTGATACTCCGAAAAAAAGAAGGGCTTTTTCAGACCGTATATGAAAACGACAAGACAAATGTTTCCATTCATGATCTGAAGGAGGCAATGTGTGTGCGCCTTACAGGAACTCTTCATGAGGAAGAAAGAGCGCCTCACGGAAGAGAACTCCGCATCAGCCATGTGGAGATCCTTTCCTCACCTGCAGAGCCTCTTCCGCTGGCCATCGACAAATGGAAGCTGAACACTTCCCTGGAGGCAAAGCTGAATTATCGTCCTATTGCCCTGCGTAATGTGCAGGAGCGTGCAAAATTCAAGATCCAGGAGGCTCTGGTGCGGGCGTTTCGTGATTACCTCTATGAGAAGGGGTTCACCGAGATCCACACACCGAAGATCGGAGCCAGAGGTGCGGAGGGTGGTGCAAACCTGTTCAAGCTGAGCTATTTCCATAAACCGGCTGTTCTTGCACAGAGCCCGCAGTTTTATAAACAGATGATGGTAGGTGTTTTTGACCGTGTATTTGAGACAGGCCCTGTATTCCGTGCAGAGAAGCATAACACAAAACGTCATCTGAATGAATATACAAGCCTTGATTTTGAGATGGGCTATATCAACGGATTTGAGGATATCATGGAGATGGAAACCGGATTTCTCCAGTACGCAGTAGAGCTTCTTAAGAAAGACTACGCCCATGAGCTTTCCATTCTGAAGGTGGAGCTTCCGAAGGTGGACAAGATCCCGGCAGTACGTTTTGACAAGGCCAAAGAGCTGGTAGCTGAAAAATATAAACGTAAGATCCGCAACCCATATGATCTGGAGCCGGAGGAAGAAGCGCTGATCGGAAGATATTTTAAAGAAGAATATGATGCTGATTTTGTTTTTGTCACACATTATCCGTCTAAGAAGCGTCCGTTCTACGCAATGGATGATCCGTCAGATGAGAAATTTACATTAAGCTTTGACCTTCTGTTCAAGGGACTTGAGGTAACTACAGGCGGACAGCGTATCCATGATTATCAGATGCTGAAGGATAAGATCGCAGCCCGTGGTATGGATGAAGAGGGTATGGAGCAGTATCTGGATACCTTCAAGCATGGAATGCCGCCTCATGGAGGACTTGGAATCGGGCTGGAACGTCTTACCATGCAGATCCTCGGAGAAGAAAATGTTCGTGAGACTTGTCTGTTCCCGCGTGATATGAACAGACTTGAGCCGTAATAAGGAGAAAAAAGATGGCAAAGATAATCGATGATGAAACAATGGAAAATGTCTGCATCCTTGCGAAGCTTTCTCTGACAGAGGATGAAAAGGAAAAAGCAAAAGAGGATATGCAGAAGATGCTGGACTATGTAGACAAGCTGGACGAGCTTGACACCTCTTCCGTAGAGCCCATGTCCCATATTTTTGAGGACGAAAACGTATTCCGTGAAGATATTGTGACAAACGGAGACAATCATGAGGCAATGCTTGCCAATGCACCGAAGCAGAAAGAAAACCAGTATCAGGTTCCGAAAACAATTGGATAAGACAGGAGACAGGACATGGATTTGGGAAAATTAACCGCATTACAGCTTGCGGAAAAGATCAAGCAGCATCAGATAAGCGTCCTGGACGGTGTGAAATACGTTTTTGATCAGATCGAAGCAAAAGAGGACAAGGTCCACGCTTATCTTGATACTTACAAAAAAGAAGCCTATGCAAGAGCAAAAGAGGTACAGAAGGGCATTGAGGACGGAACCTATACCGGACCTCTTGCCGGCGTACCTGTTGCAATTAAGGACAATATCTGCATCAAGGGAAAAACAACTACCTGTGCATCGAAGATCCTTGAGGATTTTGTGCCGCAGTACAATGCCGAGGTTATTGACCGTCTGGAACAGGCAGGTCTTGTGATCATCGGAAAGACAAACATGGATGAGTTCGCCATGGGAAGTACCACAGAGACATCTGCTTACGGTGTTACCAGAAACCCGTGGGATCTGGAGCATGTTCCGGGCGGCTCCTCCGGCGGCTCCTGTGCGGCAGTGGCAGCAGGAGAGACTTACCTGGCACTGGGGTCTGATACCGGCGGTTCCATCCGTCAGCCAAGCTCCTACTGCGGTGTTACCGGAATCAAACCGACCTACGGAACGGTATCCCGTTACGGACTGGTTGCCTATGCATCCTCTCTGGACCAGATCGGACCGGTGGGAAAGGATGTTGCGGACTGTGCGGCACTTCTTGAGATCATCGCCGGACACGATGCCAAGGACAGCACCTCCATGAAGAGAGAGGATCTTGACTTTTCCGCTTCTATGACAGATAAGATCGTGGGAATGAAATTCGGTGTGCCGAAGGAATATCTCTCAGAGGGACTGAACCCGGAGGTAAAAGAGGCCTTTATGAATACGCTGAGGGGCCTTACCGAGATGGGCGCTGTGGTGGAATTTTTCTCCATGAAGACAACAGAATATATGATCCCTGCCTACTACATCATTGCCAGTGCAGAGGCCAGCTCGAACCTGGAGCGCTTTGACGGTGTGAAGTACGGCTTCCGTGCAAAAGAGTACGAGGGACTTCATGATATGTACAAGAAGACAAGAACCGAAGGCTTCGGCGAGGAAGTAAAGCGCCGTATCATGCTTGGCTCCTTTGTGTTAAGCTCCGGTTACTATGATGCTTACTATCTGAAAGCACTTCGTACAAAAGCCCTTATCAAAAAGGAATTTGATCAGGCCTTTTCCAAATATGACGTTCTTCTTGCTCCGGCATCACCCTTTACGGCGCCGAAGCTGGGAGAGAGCCTGAAAGATCCTCTTGCCATGTATCTTGGCGATATTTATACGGTAGCAGTAAACCTGTGCGGACTTCCCGGAATCACAGTTCCATGCGGAAAGGACGCAGCAGGACTTCCGATCGGAATCCAGATGATCGGTGACTGCTTCAAAGAAAACAACCTGTTCCGCGCAGCACACGCCTATGAGAAAAAACGCGGTGATTTCGGAACGGCAATGGAAGGGGGAAAAAAGGCATGAAACAGTATGAGACAGTCATAGGACTTGAGGTGCATGTGGAGCTTGCCACAAAAACAAAGATATTCTGCGGATGCTCCACAGAATTCGGAGGCGCACCAAATACACATACCTGCCCGGTCTGCACCGGTATGCCGGGCTCTCTTCCGGTCCTCAACAAAAAAGTGGTAGAGTTTGCCATCAAGGCAGGTCTTGCGGCAAACTGTCATATCCATCAGTACTGTAAGTTTGACCGTAAGAATTATTTTTACCCGGATAACCCCCAGAACTATCAGATCTCTCAGCTGTATCTGCCGATCTGCTATGACGGAGCTGTTGAGATCGAGACTTCCGCAGGCAAAAAGACCGTACGTATCCATGAGATGCATATGGAGGAGGATGCCGGTAAGCTGATCCATGATGAGTGGGAAGACTGCTCACTGGTGGATTACAACCGAAGCGGGGTACCGCTGATCGAGATCGTATCTGAGCCGGATATGAGAAGCTCCGAGGAGGTCATCGCATATCTGGAAAAGCTCCGCTGCACCATGCAGTATCTTGGAGTTTCTGACTGCAAGCTCCAGGAGGGCTCCATGCGTGCCGATGTCAATCTTTCCGTCCGTGAGGTGGGAAGTGAGACCTTCGGAACAAGAACGGAGATGAAGAACCTGAACTCCTTTAAGGCTATTGCGAGAGCGATCGAGGGAGAGAGAGAACGTCAGATCGAGCTTCTGGAAGAAGGCAGAGCCGTTGTTCAGGAGACACGAAGATGGGACGATAACAAAGAGTCCTCTCATGCCATGCGTTCCAAGGAGGATGCCAAGGATTACCGTTACTTCCCGGATCCGGATCTTCCGCCGATTCATATTTCAGATGCATGGATCGAAGAGCTGCGTGCTTCCATTCCGGAGCTGCGTGAAGCCAAGATGGAACGTTATCAGAAAGAGTACGAGCTTCCGGCTTACGATGCGGGAATCCTTACGGAATCCAGACATCTGGCAGGACTTTTTGAGGAGACAGCCGTTCTTCTGGGAAATCCGAAAAAAGCAGCCAACTGGTTTATGGTGGAAGTTCTACGCCTGACAAAGGACAAAGGTCTTGATCCGGAAAAAGTAAACTTTACACCGAAGCATCTGGCAGATCTTCTTTCCATGGTGGAAAAAAAAGAGGTCAGCGCACAGAATGCCAAAAAAGTGTTTGAAAAAGTATTTGACGAGGATATTGATCCGGTTGTATATATAGAAGAGAATGGTCTTAAAATCGTAGAAGATACAGGTCTTCTCACCGAAACTGTGAAAAAGATCGTAGATGCAAACCCCGGACCGCTGGCAGAGCTTCTGGGCGGCAAGGATAAGGTTATGGGATTTTTCGTAGGACAGCTGATGAGAGAGCTGAAAGGCAAGGCAAATCCTGACAGCGTCAGAAAAGCACTGGCAGAGGAAATTGAGAGAAGGAGATAAAATACTATGGTTACAGTAAATCAGAATTATTTAAAACTTCCGGGAAGCTATCTGTTTTCCAATATTGCAAAGAAGGTAAGCGCATATAAGGAGGCCAATCCGGAATTTAAGGATTCTGTGATCAGTCTTGGAATCGGTGATGTGACACAGCCGCTTGCACCGGCGATCATCGATGCCCTTCATAAATCCGTAGACGAGATGGCACACGCAGAAACCTTCCACGGATATGCTCCGGATCTCGGATATGAATTCTTAAGAAGTGCCATTGCAAAAAATGATTATCAGTCCAGAGGCTGCAACATCAGCGCAGACGAGATTTTTGTTTCCGATGGAGCAAAAAGTGATTCCGGAAACATCCAGGAGATTTTCGGACTGGATAACAGGGTTGCGGTATGCGATCCGGTTTATCCTGTATATGTAGACACCAACGTTATGGCCGGACGTACTGGCCTTTATAACAAAGAGCGTGAGAACTTTGATGGTGTGATCTACATGCCCTGCAAGGAGGAGAATGGTTTCCTTCCGGAAATTCCGGCAGATGAGGTACCGGATCTGATCTATCTCTGCTTCCCGAACAATCCCACCGGTGGTGCGATCACAAAGGCAGCTCTTCAGGAGTGGGTTGACTACGCCAACAAAAACGGCTGCGTGATCATCTATGATGCAGCATATGAGGCATATATTTCCGAGGAGGATGTCCCTCACAGCATTTATGAGTGCGAGGGTGCAAGAACCTGTGCCATCGAGCTTCGAAGCTTTTCTAAAAATGCCGGTTTTACAGGCGTTCGTCTTGGCTTTACCATTGTTCCGAAGGAACTGGTGCGTGATGGCGTAGAGCTTCACAGTCTCTGGGCAAGACGCCATGGAACCAAGTTTAACGGTGCTCCGTACATTGTACAGAGAGCGGGCGAGGCTGTTTACTCTCCGGAGGGAAAAGCACAGCTGAAGGAGCAGATCGCTTATTACATGCGTAATGCAAAGACGATCCTGGAGGGACTTTCCGCAGCAGGATTTTCCGTGTCCGGTGGAAAAAATGCTCCATACATCTGGCTGAAAACACCGGATCAGATGACCTCCTGGGAGTTCTTTGATTATCTTCTTGAGAAAGCACACATCGTAGGAACACCAGGTTCAGGCTTTGGTGCACATGGCGAGGGATATTTCCGTCTGACTGCATTCGGAAGCTATGAGAATACACTTGAGGCAATTGAGAGAATTAAAAATCTGTAATATAGGTATAAATTGCGGAGCAGGTCTTTGGAAAAGAGCTGCTTCGTTTTTTAACCGAATCAAAGAAGTATCCTGCTTCAATTGCGAATAGAAGCTCCCGGCAGGGTTGCGAAAAGCAATAAACAGTGGGGAAAATTTGCCTGTAAGTTAATTTGTGAAAATAACAATAAGGATTGCGAAAATTTATCATATCATTTATAATTGTACAGGAAGTAGGGCGCAGGCCGCAGAAAGCCTGTGTTCATAAAAATTCACAAATTTACGCAATCACGAAAGGGGATTTTATCATGGGTATCAGAAGAGTAGAAAATATGTGCGGCGGTAAAGGCCATGTGATCATCAAAGACATTCTTGAGGGAGACGAGCTGAAGGGAAAATGCGGACTTTACGCACAGGTTACCATCGAAAAAGGATGTTCTCTGGGATACCATGAGCATCATGGCGAGACAGAAACCTACTATATCTTAAGCGGTGAAGGCGAGTACGACGATAACGGTGTGAAACGTCCGGTAAAGGCCGGCGACATCACCATCACACCGGATGGAAAAGGACATGGTCTTACAAATACAGGCGACACAGATCTTGTGTTTATGGCACTGATCATTTTTGACTGATCCATATAGAAAAAACAGAAGTGAGACAGAAGGGCGGCCTTTTTGAAGAGGCTGCTCTTTTTACGACTGAGGCGTAACCGGTGTCGGAGTATAAATTCTGGGATGAAAGATTAGCTGTCTCAGATTGGTATTGAACGAAATGTATTAATTGTATAAACAAAAAATATTTTTGGATTTTTTTAGAAAAAACTGTTGACATACAAAAAGCACTTTGCTATACTATCACTTGTCGCGAGGGAGAGAATAAAAAATCCCAAAGAAATGCGATATGCGGAAGTGTCGGAACTGGCAGACGAGCAAGACTAAGGATCTTGTGAGCATTGCGCTCGTGTGGGTTCAAGTCCCATCTTCCGCATTATTATTTTGAGAGCCTTGTAAATCTGATGGTTTACGGGGCTTTTTGTTTTGCTTATCTATAGGTTATCGCTGAACTACATTTTCAGGACAGCCCCTTCTTAAAAATTTCTTTTTTATTCTGAAATCAACCAATCAATCAAGTTGATGGATTTAATACCATCGTAGGAAGAATCCATTCCGGTATTTAAGGATAGAACTATTTTTTCGTAGTTATCGCTGATTTTCTGGAGTGGTGCTAATTCGCGTTTGCGAACCTCTTCGCTGGTCATGGATTCCGTGACCTGAACATAAAGTTTGTCATCTGCTTTTGTTGCGATAAAATCCACTTCGGAATTATCCACTTTGCCGATAGAGACATCATAGCCTCTACGTAGCAGTTCAAAGTAAACAACATTTTCTATTGCATGTCCGCTATCACGGTCTCTGAATCCAAGCAGATAGTTTCTAAGTCCGATATCAACGATGTAATATTTTCCAAGAGTACGTAAGAATTCCTTTCCTTTAATATCAAATCTCTTGATGTCATAGAAGAAGTATGCTTCTAGTAGTGCATTCACATAGGCCTGAACGGTGTGAGCGCTTGGAGTTCCTTTTCGCTTTCCATCTTCTAGAAGACCTTCATTAACTAAGGTGTTGCCAATGGAAGAAACAGAAATACTGCTTCCGATGTTATCTGCAAGAAACATGACAATCTTTTTCAAAAGCACAGGGTCGGTGATTCTCTTTTGACCTCTGCGATTTTCACGTTCGAGAATATCCCTCATAATAACAGTTGAGTAGATACCCTCAAGTAGCACCAGAGCCTTTTCTTGGTCCAGTCCAACATCAGCAATTCCCGGCATTCCGCCAAAACGCATGTAAGCATCGAAAACCTCTCGGAGTTCATAGTGTTCGCCGGTTTTATCAAATGCTTGCTTGCGTGTGCCACCTAACGCACTTTTGGTTTCTCTTATTTCAAAATCATGGAATGTTAAAAATTCAGAGAAAGACAATGGAAGCATCTTTATCTCTACGCATCTGCCTGATAAATAGGTAGCATATTCAGAGGAGAGCATATAAGCATTCGAACCAGTGACATAGATATCGCAATTGAAGTCAATACGGAAAGAGTTGATTGCATCCTCCCAGTTAGGAACCCGTTGAACCTCATCAAAGAAAAGGTACATTCTTTTATCTGGCTGGATGTGCTGCTTGACGTATTCGTAGAGAGAATCGCTAGTCATGTTCTTAAATTTATGTGACTCAAAATTCATTTCAAGGATCTGGTTGTCTGTGATTCCGGTTTCTTTCAAATGAAGAGTCATTAGTTTGAGTAGGCTGGACTTGCCACATCTACGAATTCCAGTTACAACCTTAACTGGCTCGGTATCTTGAAATGCTATAATCTTATTTAAGTATAAATCTCTTTTTTTGAGTTCGTGAGTATCTATCATTTGGTATTCCTCCTTGTGAAAAGAGTATAGCATAAACTTACAGAAAAAACAAGTTTATGCACTGAAATGCAGAAACTATTAAAATTCGACAATTTTTGCATTTTACAAGAAGAGAATGCTTCTATCATCGTAGACAGAAGCACCGGATGACCACCGTGAGCCAGCTTTTGCTCCAGCGTTAGCTTCATGAGTTCTTTTGTCGGTGGAGACATATCCTTAAATCCCTGACCAAATGGAACAACAGTAAAGCACATCGAGACAATGCAATAAAAAATGAGTATAATCTCTCTTTGTCCGGAATCACAGCCGGATTCCTTCTTTTGCATAGGATAGTATGCCAGAGATACCTTTTTTCGATCGATAATAGAAAGAAGAATGCTGTTTTTTTTGAATCGGATCTGCCGTTTGGATGATTGCTGTTTGTAAGCACGGTTGATTCTGCTACAGGATATCCTTTGCAGGCGGGATTCTTTTTTGTATGTGGTGTGTGGGAATCTGTGACAGAAGTGGGCGCTTTTTCTTTCAAAAGGAAATACAGGATAGAAAACATTCCAACTGTACGTTCAAAGTGCCGGCATCCAAAGTAACTGCATACAAAAAACTCCTGAAAGCAAAAGGAGCAGGGCCAAAGATAAAAGTGACAAAATAACAGAAAAAACAAGAAAATACAAAACTTTTGAAAAAAGGTGTTGACATACAAGATCCACTTTGCTATACTATCACTTGTCGCGAGGGAGAAAATAAAAAATCCCAAGGAAATGCGGTCATGCGGAAGTGTCGGAACTGGCAGACGAGCAAGACTAAGGATCTTGTGAGCATTGCGCTCGTGTGGGTTCAAGTCCCATCTTCCGCATTGGAAGTTTCCAATGAAATGCGATATGCGGAAGTGTCGGAACTGGCAGACGAGCAAGACTAAGGATCTTGTAAGCATTGCGCTTGTGTGGGTTCAAGTCCCATCTTCCGCATGACTTTAAAACAGAGCTGTGAATCGCAGCTCTGTTTTTGGCTATATGAAAGTAAATTATTGCCTGCCTGTACTGACGGAGAAGCTGAAATGGAAGATTTCCGTGATATATTTGTATTCATTTCATATACAATAGGATAATTTTGGACATCTTAAGGGCTGATCAGACCGTAACTCCAATATTTTTTGAATTATTTTTTCAGAAAAGAGGAATTTGTGGTTTTGTGTAGAATATAATTAACAGAGGGTATTTTGTCGCCGCTGTTTGTCAGACTGTGGAGGAAATGCTTATGAACATCAGAGAGAGCATGGAACAGAGAGAACGGGAGCTTTTGAGTCCTTATGCTTCTCACAGCGCAGATACCAGAGGCCGGGAGCACCCGGAAGAGGAATGCGATGTGCGGACAACGTATCAGAGAGACAGAGACAGGATCCTTCACTGTAAGGCTTTTCGCCGTATGAAGGATAAGACACAGGTGTTTCTGGCACCACAGGGAGATCATTACCGGACCAGACTGACACATACACTGGAGGTATCGCAGATCGCCCGGACTATTGCCAAGGCACTTCGCTTAAATGAAGATCTGGTGGAAGCGATCGCTCTGGGACATGATCTGGGGCATACGCCTTTTGGACATGCAGGAGAGAGAGCGCTGGATCAGGTACATCCGGGTGGCTTTGCCCACTATAAGCAGAGCGTCCGGGTTGTGGAAGTACTGGAGAAAAACGGAAACGGGCTGAACCTTACCTGGGAAGTCCGCAATGGGATCATGAATCACCGCACCAGCGGAAATCCTTTCACACTGGAAGGACAGGTGGTACGTTTTTCTGACAAGATCGCCTATATCCACCATGATATGGACGATGCCCAGCGGGCAGGGATCATCACAGAAGATGATATTCCGGTCACAATGAGAACTTTTCTGGGCTATACCACGAGAGAACGGCTGAATACTTTCGTACATAATATTATAGAGAACAGTATGGGGAAAGACAGCATCTCCATGTCGCCGGATGTTTTTGAGGCGATGATGGAGCTTCGGGCACTGATGTTCCGGAATGTCTATGAGAATCCGGTTGCCAGGAAAGAAGAGGATAAAGTGATCCAGATGCTGAGTGAACTGTACGGATATTATACCGACCATCCGGAGGCAATGTCCCGGGAATACAGAGAACTGGTGGAATACCGGGGAGTACCTAAGGAACAGGCAGTATGTGATTATATTTCGGGAATGACGGATCAGTATTCCATGGAGAAATTCAGGGAGATCTATATACCGAGAGCCTGGGAGGTCTATTAAATGGAAAAGAGGGATAAGCATGCGATATTCAGATGACATCATAGAAGAAGTCCGAATGAAAAACGACATTGTAGACGTGATATCCCAGTATGTGAAACTGACACGGAAGGGGAGCTCCTATTTTGGGCTGTGTCCCTTCCATAATGAGAAAACCCCTTCCTTTTCCGTAACACCATCCAAGCAGATGTATTACTGCTTTGGCTGCGGGGCAGGAGGAAACGTATACAATTTTATCATGGAATATGAGAATTACTCGTTTGGTGAGGCTTTGTCACATCTGGCTGACCGGGCAGGGGTAGAGCTTCCAAAGATCGAGTATTCCAGAGAAGCCAGAGAAAAAGCAGAACAGAGAGCAAATCTTCTGGAGATCAACAAGCTGGCAGCACAGTATTTTTATTATCAGCTCCGGAGAGAAGGCGGAAAGACGGCTTACGGATATCTCACGGGAAGAGGTCTCTCCGAGGAAACCATCCGTAAATTTGGTCTTGGATATTCAGACAAGTATAGTGATGATCTGTACAAATATCTTAAGGGTAAGGGCTACAGTGATGAACTTCTCAGGGAATCCGGCCTGTTCAATGTAGATGAGCGGCGAGGCATGTATGATAAGTTCTGGAACCGTGTGATCTTCCCAATCATGGATGTAAACAACCGGGTCATTGGTTTTGGAGGTCGTGTCATGGGAGATGGCAAGCCCAAGTACCTGAATTCACCGGAGACGAAGATCTTTGATAAGAGCCGGAATCTTTACGGGCTGAATGTGGCCAGGACCACCAGGAAGAATTATCTGATCCTTTGTGAGGGATATATGGATGTGATCGCCATGCATCAGGCTGGCTTTACCAATGCAGTGGCGTCGCTTGGAACTGCACTGACCTCCGGACATGCAAGTCTTGTGAAACGTTACACCAAGGAAGTTCTGCTTCTTTATGACAGTGACGGTGCAGGGATCCGGGCAGCACTTCGTGCGATCCCGATCCTTCGTGAAGCCGGGGTAACGTCCAGGGTAGTAAGCCTGAAACCGTGGAAAGACCCTGACGAGTTTATTAAGAATGAAGGAGCAGAGGCTTTTGAAGAACGGCTCAATCATGCCATGGACAGCTTTATGTTCCGTGTGCACATTGCGGAACAGGAATTTGCCATGGATGCACCCCAGGGACAGAATCAGTTTTTTGAGCGGTGTGCCGGGATGCTCCTGGAGCTTTCCGATGAACTGGAGCGGAATCTTTATATAGAAGCCATCGTAAAGGAATATGGCCGCTATGGAGTGGGCACGGAGGATATCCGGAAAAGGGTCAACACACTGGCTCTGAAGGGGACGCCTGCAGAGAAACGGATCCAGCCAAAGTCCGGGACTCCGGAAACAAAGAAAAAGGAATCCGCCGCAGACAAAGCACAGAAGCTGATGCTGACCTGGCTTGTAAATTATCCGGGTATTTTCGAACAGGTGGAAAAATACATTTCCCCTTCCGATTTTGTGGTACCGCTGTATAAAGAGGTAGCTCAGATGCTGTTTGACCAGCATAAGGAGGGAGAGACCAATCCGGGAAAGCTTCTCAATGCCTTTACAGACAGTGAGGAGCAGCGGGAGGTGGCATCTCTTTTTAACGCTACCATTCATCTGGAAAACGAAGGAGAACAGCAGAGGGCTTTTTCCGATGCGCTGCTTCGGATCAAGGAAGAAAGCCTCAAAGAAAAAAACCGTACCTGGGACCCGTCAGACATGGCCGGGCTTCAGGAACTGATAAAAGCAAAAAAAGAACTGGAAGACCTTGGAAGAAAGAGGCAGCAGCTGCATATTTCTTTCAATTAAGGATAAAATATAAACACTATATGGAGGTATAGAGCACCTATGGAAATGAATATGGCAAAATTCAGCGAGAAACTTGTAGAGCTTCTTGAACTTGCGAAAAAGAAAAAGAATGTGCTGGAATATCAGGAGATCAGCGACTTTTTCAAGGACTCTCCACTGGAAGTGGATCAGATGGAGAAGGTTTTTGACTTCCTGGAGGCCAGCGGTGTGGACGTTCTCCGTATCACAGAAAACAGCGGTGACGAACTCCTCCTTGATAACGATATGGATATGGATGGGATGGAAGATGAAGAAGAGGTAGAGCTTGATAAGATCGACCTCTCTGTACCGGAAGGTGTCAGCATTGAGGATCCGGTCCGTATGTACCTGAAAGAGATCGGTAAAGTCAGTCTGTTAAGTGCAGATGAGGAGATCGAGCTTGCCAAGAGAATGGAAAAGGGTGATGAAGCTGCCAAGAAACGTCTGGCAGAAGCCAATCTCCGTCTTGTTGTCAGCATTGCAAAGCGTTATGTTGGACGTGGAATGCTGTTCCTTGATCTGATCCAGGAGGGAAATCTTGGTCTTATCAAAGCCGTTGAAAAATTTGATTACAGAAAAGGCTACAAGTTCAGTACCTATGCAACCTGGTGGATCCGTCAGGCTATCACAAGAGCCATTGCAGATCAGGCACGTACCATCCGTATCCCTGTGCATATGGTTGAGACCATTAACAAGCTGATCCGTGTTTCCCGTCAGCTGCTCCAGGAGCTTGGACGTGAACCTACGCCGGAGGAGATCGCTGAGGAGATGGACATGCCGGTGGACCGTGTACGTGAGATTCTTAAGATCTCCCAGGAGCCGGTATCTCTGGAAACTCCTATCGGTGAGGAGGAAGACAGTCATCTTGGCGATTTCATCCAGGATGATAATGTTCCGGTACCAGCAGATGCAGCTGCATTTACACTTCTGAAGGAGCAGCTGGTAGAAGTCTTAAGTACGCTTACTGACCGTGAGCAGAAGGTCCTCCGCCTCCGTTTCGGACTGGACGACGGACGTGCCAGAACTCTGGAGGAAGTTGGTAAAGAGTTCAATGTCACAAGAGAGCGTATCCGTCAGATCGAGGCAAAAGCTCTGCGCAAGCTGCGTCATCCCAGCCGCAGCCGCAAGCTGAAGGATTATCTTGACTGATAAAAATATATCTGTACAGCTTTCCATGCGTCTTCGTGCTATTGCCGGTATGGTAACAAAAGGAAACCGGCTGGCAGACGTAGGATGTGACCATGGCTATCTGTCGATCTGGCTTGTCAGTGAAAAAACAGTTCCGTCAGCCATTGCCATGGATGTACGTCCGGGACCGCTTTCAAGAGCCAGGGAGAATATTACCCGTTATGGCCTTGAAGATTACATAGAGACCCGTTTGAGCGACGGGCTTGCGAAGCTTGAGCCGGGAGAAGGTGATACCCTGGTGATTGCGGGAATGGGTGGTCCTCTGATGGAAAGGATATTGAAGGATGGAGCGAAGGTCCGGGAGGGGTTTCAGGAACTGATCCTGCAGCCTCAGTCGGACCTTCCTCATTTCCGGCATTTTCTTTCTGAGATCGGCTGGGAGATCGTAAGGGAAGAAATGATAAAAGAAGACGGAAAATTTTATCCTATGATGAAAGCGGTACGCAACAATTCGGGAAAAAAGACTGTTTACACAGAGGAAGAGGCCTGGTTTGGACCGCTCCTTCTGGAAAAACGTCACCCGGTCCTTAAAGAGTATCTTCTCCGAGAGGAAATGATCCGTAAGAAAATACTTGCCTGTCTTTCCGGGGCAGAATCTGTTTCCGCAAAAACTCGTCTGGCAGAAGTAAAGGAGGAAATGGAGCTGATCCATACAGCTCTGAAACGATATGAAAGCATATGAACTGATCGAATGGCTGAATGAGCACCATCCGCAAAAATTTGCGGAGGACTGGGATAATGTGGGACTGTTGGTGGGAGATGACCAGAAAGAGATTTCCCATGTATTTCTTGCACTGGATCTTACAGAACCGGTGTTGGATGAGGCGGTTGCGTCCGGTGCGGACATGATCCTTACCCATCACCCAATGATCTTTTCCGGGATCAAAAAGATCAACAATCATACCTTTACCGGAAGAAAGATCCTCCGTCTGATAAAGGAGGATATCCCGTATTTTGCCATGCATACCAATTATGATGTGATCGGAATGGCAGATCTAAGCGCAGATCATCTGAAGCTTCAGGATACAAGGGTGCTTACAGTTACCGATGGATCCGGGGAGCAGCCGGAGGGATTCGGAAGAGTGGGAAAGCTTCCCCATGTTATGACTCTTGGTGAGTTTGGAAAATATGTAAAAGAATGCAATCATATTCCGGATGTGCGGGTTTACGGTGATCTGGACCGGAAGATCGAGACTGTGGCGATCTGTACAGGAAGCGGAAAGAGTATGATCGGTGATGTGATGGCCGCCGGTGCGGATGTATATGTGACAGGAGATATTGATTATCATACTGCCATCGATACTATGGCAGATGGTCTGGCGATCGTAGATGCCGGACATTACGGTACGGAGTATATTTTTGCGGAAGCTATGGAGAGGGAGCTGAATGAGGCATTCCCTGCTCTTAAGACAACCTGCGCCAGTGTGAAAAATCCATATACTGTTTTATGAACACAGATCGTAAAAGGATCGCGTTCATGATATGTGACAGCAGTACAAATATAAGCTTGTGGAGGTGATCGTTATGGAACAGACAATGATTAAAGTGACCATAAACGGAGAAACAAGGGAATATCCCAAAATGA
Source organism: Ruminococcus sp. AF20-12LB (assembly GCF_003478985.1). Taxonomy (NCBI): domain Bacteria; kingdom Bacillati; phylum Bacillota; class Clostridia; order Eubacteriales; family Oscillospiraceae; genus Ruminococcus; species Ruminococcus sp. AF20-12LB. Next base: position 105,644 of record NZ_QUGH01000008.1, read on the forward strand.
CACCGTATTCTGAGATCATAAGGGATTATGAGGGCAAAACAGAGTATCCGGTGATCCTTGTGACTGAGAACGGAAAGCTCCGTGAGCTTCACAAGAAGCTTCAGCATGACTGTACACTGGGATTTATAACCGCAAAGGACAGTGCCGGTCGAAAAACCTATCGGAGAAGTGCGATCTTTATTCTTTTGAAGGCAATTTTTGATGTAGCCGGAAAAGAGAATGTGGATCATGTTGTGATCCATTATTCTATTGGAAATGCTCTTTATTTTACCATGAAAGGCAGTGCTACCCTGGATCAGGAGCTTCTTGACCGGGTGAAGGTGCGGATGCGGGAACTGGTAGACCAAAAGCTTCCAATCTGCAAACGCAGTGTCAGCACGGATGATGCCGTTTCCATGTTCCACAGGCATCATATGTATGATAAAGAAAAGCTGTTCCGTTATCGGCGGGTTTCCAGAGTGAATATTTACAGCCTGGAAAATTTCGAGGATTATTTTTACGGATTTATGGCACCGGATTCCGGCTATGTGAAGTATTTTGATCTGCAGCTTTATGATGAAGGCTTTGTGCTGATCCTTCCGAGGCAGAAGAACCCGGATGTGCTGGAGCCTTTTGAACCCCAGGATAAGATCTTTCGTGTGCAGAAGGAATCGGAAGAGTGGGGCGATAAGCTGGATGTTGCCACTGTGGGAGATCTCAATGACCGGATCACAAGAGAAGGTGTGCAGAGCCTGATGCTGATCCAGGAGGCACTTCATGAGGCCAAGATTTCTTCGATCGCAGAGGAAATCCGGAGAAGAGGCAATGTAAAGTTCGTAATGATCGCAGGCCCGTCTTCTTCCGGAAAGACCAGTTTTTCTCACAGATTATCGATTCAGCTTTCTGCTCATGGTCTGAAGCCGCATCCTATTGCTGTGGATAACTATTTTGTGGATCGTGAACATACGCCGTTGGATGAATTCGGAGAAAAGAATTATGAGTGTCTGGAAGCTATTGACACGAAGCAGTTTAATGAAGATATGCTGAATCTCCTTTCGGGAAAAACTGTGGATCTTCCTACATTTAATTTCAAGACCGGATGCAGGGAATACCGAGGAGACCAGCTTCAGCTTGGAAAAGATGATATCCTGGTCATCGAAGGCATTCACGGGCTTAATGACAAACTGAGTTATGCCCTTCCAAAAGAGAGTAAGTTTAAGATTTATATCAGTGCGCTGACACAGCTAAACATTGATGAGCATAACCGGATTCCCACAACGGATGGAAGGCTGATCCGCCGAATTGTCCGTGATGCACGTACACGTGGAACTTCCGCAAAGGATACCATTGCAAGGTGGCCTTCTGTACGGAGAGGCGAGGAGCAGAATATTTTTCCGTTCCAGGAGGAAGCAGATGTGATGTTTAATTCTGCTCTTGTGTATGAGCTTGCCTGCCTGAAGGTTTATGCGGAACCGCTGCTTTTTGGAATTGACAAGAGTGAACCTGAGTATCAGGAGGCGAAGCGGCTTTTGAAGTTCCTGGATTATTTTGTGCCGGTGCCCAGTGAAGGTGTTCCATTTAATTCGCTTCTGAGAGAGTTTATTGGCGGTAGTTGTTTTAATGTATAAATTAATTGTATAAATAAAAAAAGCTATGTGTAGATATAAGGCTCTATGCAATGCAGATATCGGTTGGTGCAAAGATGAGAAGATCAGGATTTCTCTGTGCATGGGATCTGTGGTGTGTGGAGTCTTTTGAGGGTGAATCGGAAAAGGTAAAGTCCTCTGTGGTACTGCGGATAGACGACGGGATTTACAGGGCTTAAAGGAAAGGGAAAGTGATCATGAAAGAAAAAGTACAACTGACAAAACTGGCTCCAAATTGTGGCTGTGCAGCTAAGGTAGGACCGGGGACTCTGGCGGGAGTTCTTGGCGGGCTGCCAAAGTTCTGTGATCCGGATCTTCTGATTGGAACGGACACTTCAGACGATGCGGCCGTTTATAAGGTTTCCGAAGATCTGGCACTGATCCAGACACTGGATTTTTTTACTCCGGTGGCAGATGATCCTTATGATTTCGGGCAGATCGCGGCGGCCAATGCATTGAGTGATGTGTATGCTATGGGTGGAACTCCGAAGACAGCTTTGAATATTGTGGCGTTTCCGAAGGATATGGATGTGGAGATCCTCGGGGAGATCCTGCGTGGTGGTGCGGATAAGGTGATGGAGGCTGGTGCGGTTCTTGCCGGTGGCCATACGATCCAGGATGACACACCAAAGTATGGGCTCAGTGTGACGGGTTTTGTAGATCCGAGGAAGTTTTGGAAGAATTTTGGAGCGCAGACCGGGGATAAGCTGATCCTGACGAAGGCGCTGGGTGCGGGGATCGTGAATACGGCGATCAAGGCGGATCTGGTGACGGAAGGTGCACGTAAGGCGGTTTTGGATTCCATGAAGAAACTGAACCGAGATGCCTGTGAGGTTTTTAAAGAGTTTGAGGTTCATGCCTGTACAGATGTGACGGGGTTTGGTCTTGGGGGACATGCTACGGAGATGGCTGTGGCCAGTGACCGGACGATTGTGATCGATACGGAGAAGCTGCCGGTGCTTCCGGATGTGGAGGAGTTTGCTTCTATGGGATTGATTCCGGGTGGGGCTTACAGGAACCGGGAGTTTGCTGAGAAAACCGGAGTGAAAAGTGTGGCAGAGCTCTGGAGGGAGGATCTGGTGTTTGATCCGCAGACTTCCGGGGGATTGCTGGCGGCGGTTCCGGAGAGGGATGTGCCGGAGATTATGAAGCGGTTGGATGAGTCTGGTTTGCAGGCCGGGGTGATCGGTGAGGTTGTGGATCGACAGGAGTGGACGTTGGTGCTCCGGTAGGGCTTGAATTGACGAGCGGACGCCTGGCAGGAAAATATAAGCTCTGTATTTTTTTATATATTGTTTGCCTGAGAGATAAAAGCGTGGTATCATCATATGGGCGGAAATTGAGAAGACATAAAGAAAGAATATGAAAAATGTGACGGGAAAGGAAGAATTATGGAGAAACACAAACATGAGAGAAGTACATTTTCCGGGAAGATCGGATTTGTGCTGTCTGCAGCCGGTGCTTCAGTAGGGCTTGGGAATATATGGAGATTCCCTTATCTGGCGGCAAAGTACGGCGGTGGGATTTTTTTACTGATCTATATCATTCTGGCATTGACTTTCGGATATTCTATGATCGTGGCAGAGACAGCTCTGGGACGCATGACAAAGAAAAGTCCGGTAGGTGCGTTTGGAGCTTTTGGTAAATCAAAGTGGCTGTCTTTGGGCGGTTGGATCAATGCGATCATACCGGTTCTGATCGTGCCGTATTATTCCGTGATCGGTGGCTGGGTAATTAAATACCTGGTGGAGTATGTAAAGGGAGGCAGTCAGACTCTTGCCGAAGACGGATATTTTTCTGCTTTTATAGCGGATGGATTTTCTACAGAAACCTGTTTCCTGTTCTTTGCACTGCTTACGCTGGTGATCATTTATGCAGGTGTGCAGAATGGCGTGGAACGAGTTTCCAAATTAATGATGCCGATACTGGTATTTTTGTCTATAGTCATTGTCGTTTATTCGGTAACAAGACCAGGAGCACTGGAAGGCGTGAAATATTTTCTGATACCAAATATCAAAAACTTCTCCTGGATGACAGTGGTTGCGGCAATGGGACAGATGTTTTATTCCCTGTCGATCGCAATGGGTATTCTGGTAACTTTTGGTTCTTATATGAAAAAGGATGTATCTATTGAAGGTTCTACACAAAATGTAGAAATTTTTGACACAGCGATCGCAATGATGGCAGGTTTAATGATCATTCCGGCAGTGTTTGCATTCTCCGGTGGAGAACCGGATACGTTACAGGCAGGACCGGCACTGATGTTTATTACGATTCCGAAGGTATTCGCAAGCATGGGATTTGGAACTCTGGTTGGAATCCTGTTTTTTGTACTGGTTCTCTGTGCAGCCTTGACCAGTTCTATTGCACTGACTGAGAGTGCAGTATCTACTTTTCAGGATGAACTGAAATGGGGACGCAAGAAGGCAACAGTATTTATCGGAGTTATCATGGTTGTTCTCGGAAGTCTTTCTTCTCTTGGCTATGGTCCTCTGGCGTGTGTTAAGGTCATTGGAATGCAGTTCCTTGATTTCTTTGATTTCCTGACGAACTCTGTCATGATGCCGATTGCAGCGATTGCTACCTGTATTCTGATATCCAGAGTAGTCGGTATAAAGAAGATTGAAGATGAAGTACTGCAGGAAGGTGGCACTTTCCGCAGAAAACGAATCTTTAATTTTATGATCCGGTATCTTTGCCCAATCTTTGCGGCAATTATTCTTTTCAGCTCTGTGGCAAATGCATTTGGATGGATTTCCATGTAGCAGAAATAAATTCCAACTTTACAAGTCTATACACCTGTGTTAAAATAGCAGGTGCGCAGCCAGGCCAGGTGATCGCGGCTGGACAGACGAAAGGGTCCAGACGAGGAAAGTCCGGGCTTCACAGGGCAGGATGCCGGATAACGTCCGGTGGAGGTAACTCCCAGACCAGTGCAACAGAAATAAACCGCCCCGTTTTGCGGGGTAAGGGTGGAAAGGCAGTGTAAGAGACTACCGCCGCTGTGGTAACAGAGCGGGCACATGTAAACTCCATTCGAAGCAAGACCGAGAAGAAAGCCATACGGCGGCCCGTCGTGCTTTCAGGTAGGTCGCTGGAGCCTTCTGGCAACGGAAGGCCTAGATAGATGATCACCCAACGACATAACCCGGCTTATCGGTCTGACTGTGTATGATAATAAGCACATAATAAAAGCAACTGTATTTTGCAGATATGTTCTGTAAAATATCAGTTGCTTTTTTGTAAAAAACTTTTCTATGAAAACACAGCGCCCGGTCCCCGCTTCGATATTCAGGCCTTCGCAGGAGCCGTACGCGTCCGTTTGTCAATAATTCCCGCAGGAATCCCTGAATTCCTATTTATTCCGTTTACCTCGATATTTCTCCTCACAATACTTACACCGGTAAACCTCATTCTCTTCATCTGCAAGAACAAAAATCTGATCCAGTCCCTGCTCGATGGAAGTAATGCAGCGAGGATTCTTGCATTTGATCACGTTCACAACCTGCTTCGGCAGCTTCAGCTCTTTCTTTGCAACGATCTTTTCGTCCTTGATGATATTTACGGTAATATTATGATCGATAAAACCAAGGATATCCAGATCCAGGTCCTCGATGGGGCATTCAACCTTGATGATATCCTTTTTTCCCATTTTCTTGCTGCGGGCATTTTTGATAATAGCAACAGTACAATCCAGCTTATCCAGCTTCAGGTCGTGATAGATCGTCATTGCTTTGCCGGCTTTGATATGATCCAGAACATAACCCTCACGAAGAGCACCTACGTTTAACATGGCAGTTCCACCTCCAGTAATGTAAGAATCAGGGCCATACGGACATACACACCATACTGGGCCTGTTTGAAATAAGCGGCACGCGGATCAGAGTCCACTTCAACAGAAATCTCGTTAACACGTGGGAGTGGGTGGAGGATATACATATCCTTCGGTGCAAGCTCCATTTTCTGTTTGTCCAGAACATAGAAATCCTTCATGCGGACATAATCCTCTTCGTTGAAGAAACGTTCCTTCTGAACACGGGTCATGTACAGGATATCCAGATCCGGAAGTGCATCCTCCAGACGTTCCTCCTCGACAAACTCGACATTGTTGCGTTTCAGAACATCCTCACGGATATAGCTTGGAATACGAAGCTCCTCCGGAGAGATCAGAACAAATTTCACATTTTCATAACGGACCAGAGCCTCGATCAGAGAGTGAACGGTACGACCGAATTTCAGGTCACCGCAGAGGCCGATGGTAATATTGTCAAGTCTGCCCTTCAGGGAACGGATAGTTAAAAGATCGGTTAATGTTTGGGTAGGATGCTGGTGGCCGCCATCACCGGCATTGATCACCGGAATATTGGATGACATAGAAGCTACAAGCGGAGCACCCTCTTTCGGATGGCGCATAGCACAGATATCTGCATAACAGGAAACAACGCGAATCGTATCGGCAACGCTCTCGCCTTTGGATGCGGAGCTGGAATCAGCAGAAGAAAAACCGAGAACCTTTCCTCCAAGATTCATCATGGCTGCTTCGAAGCTTAAACGTGTACGTGTACTTGGTTCGTAAAACAATGTCGCAAGCCTTTTATCATCACAGGTATGCGCATACTTTTTTGGATTTTTCCCGATGTCGTCGGCGAGATTCAGAAGCTTATCAAGCTCTTCGACCGAGAGATCCAAAGGACTCATTAAATGTCTCATGTTGTACCTCCAATTATTTACTGGAAATAAGATTCCTTTCAGTTATCATATAATATAACTGTGAGATTTTCAAGAGACTTTCCGAGGATTTTGTCGAAGAAGCCATTCGAAAAAGAGACCGGTAAAAAACCACAGAGGAGCATAGTCCAGTCGGATCACTCCTTTATACTGAAGCGGAACATGAGAATAATCCCAGGGACAGATGTGAAGCTTCTGAAAAAAAGATCCGCTTAAAAATTCCACGAAAAAAATCCCGCAGCTGTAAATGATCCCCCGTACTATAACCGGAAAGCGGGCAAGCTTGTAGTAAGCCGGACGGATCAGTGCTGCAAGTCCGTAAACAGGGAACATCAGAAGAGAGGTTTTGCCCATCATAGTAAAATGTCCGGTGACAAGAGAGTGCAGTCCTGTCCATAAGATCTCCAGACACCAGCCTGTAAAACCGCACAGAAAAAAATCCTTCTTTTGCATTTTAAAGCTCCTTCTCATCAGCAGAAATCCTGCGCTTTCCGGAAAATGTTAGTTTAACTGGATTAAGAAAGTTCCCTGCGGGGTTGTGAATATCCGCCTGGACTTTACATATATTTAACGTGGAAAAGCGTCTTTAATAGCCTTCCCTGCCTTGAAAAAAATATACACGTGGGTTATAATGAACAAAATTATTACTGCAAAGTGAAAAAGCAGTAATGGATCATCAACACATGCGGAAGGAGAAAACAGACGATGAATTATGAAGAAAGTCGTGCCTACATCAGAGCCGCGGAACTGAAAAAGGGAATTGTTCTGGGCCTGGAAAATATGAGAGAGATGATGAGGCGGCTTGGAGATCCCCAGGATGAACTGAAGTATGTTCATGTAGCGGGAACTAACGGAAAGGGTTCGGTGATCGCATATCTGTATTCCGCTTTATCAGGTGCAGGTTACCGGGTCGGAAGATATATTTCCCCGGCGGTCTATTCCTACAGAGAGAGGATGGAGGTTAACGGAGAACCTGTCAGCAGAGAGAAATTTGCAGCATATGTGACAAGGATCGCGGAGGTGATCGATGAGATCGTAAAAGAGGGAAAACCGCATCCGTCAGTATTTGAAATTGAAACTGCAGCCGCATTTCTTTATTTTCAGGATGAGAAATGCGATCTGGTATTAATGGAAGTTGGTATGGGCGGCGATCTGGATGCCACCAACATTATACGTACTACAGTTCTTTCCATTCTGGTATCCATCAGTATGGATCATACGGCATTTCTTGGAAATACCCTGGGCGAGATAGCAGAAAAAAAGGCCGGCATCATTAAACCGAACAGTCATATGGTAACTGTAAAGCAGCAGCCGGAGGCAGAGGCAGTCATACGAAGAATATGCTCAGAACAGAATGTGCCATACGAGGCAGCAGACCAGGACAGCGCAGAGGTACTGGAAGCATCCATAACCGGCCAGACCTTTCTTTATAAAGGAGAAAAATATACAATATCCTTGGCAGGTGCCTATCAGAAGGAAAATGCGGTGGTAGCGCTCCGGGCATTGGAAATCCTGAATGAACAGGGATATCCCACAACACTGGTCCAGAGACAGGATGGACTGAAGCGTACCACCTGGCCAGGAAGATTTGCACTTCTCGGGACAGAACCGGATTTTGTGGTTGACGGAGCTCATAACCCTGCAGCAGCAGACATGCTGGCTGCGTCCATTGAGCGGTATTTTAAGGGGAAAAGGATCATCTACATCATGGGAATGTTCCGTGACAAGGATTACCGAAAGGTCATCCGGAAAACAGAAAAATATGCAGATACCATCCTGACGATCGCTGCACCGGATAACCCCAGGGCTCTGACCCCGCAGGAACTGGCAGATGCGGTGCGGGAATTTCATTCTGATGTAAGACCCTTTGACAACATCGAAGCTGCAGTGGCAGAGGCCTATCATCTGGCAGGAAAAGAGGATGTGATCATTGCTTTTGGTTCCCTGGCGTTCCTGGGGGACCTTACAGAAATTATCAGGAACCATAACGGAGGAAACCAATGACGGATTTGGAAAGATACAGAGACGAGATCGATGAGATCGACAGTGAGATTGTACGCCTCTTTGAAAAACGAATGAAGGTGAGTGAGGAAGTCGCTGAATATAAAATAAAAACCGGTAAGCAGGTACTGGATCCGGCACGTGAGAGCCAGAAGATCCATACGCTGAAAAACAAGGCCCACGGGGACTTTAACAGCCTTGGCGTGCAGGAGCTTTTCCGTCAGATCATGGCCATCAGCCGTAAGAGACAGTACCAGCTGTTGACAGAGCATGGGATTTACGGAGAGCGCAATTTCACAACTGTGAAGCATGTTCCCCTTGAAAACGCAACGGTTGTGTTTCAGGGTGTAGAGGGAGCTTACAGCTATGCGGCTATGCGGCAGTACTTTGGAAAAAATATTGAAAGCTACCATGTAAAAACATGGAGGACAGCTATGGAGGATGTAACCCATGGCAAGGCCGATTATGCGGTACTTCCTATTGAGAATTCTACTGCAGGTATCGTGGCTGATATCTATGACCTTCTTATGGAATACAAGCTGTATATCGTGGGCGAGCAGATCATCCGTGTGGATCATGTGCTTCTGGGAATGCCGGATGCACAGATCAAGGATATCAGGGAAGTATGCTCTCATCCCCAGGGACTTGCCCAGTGCAAAGCGTTTCTGGAGGAAAACCCTTCCTGGAAAAAGAAAGAAGTGGAAAACACCGCAGGAGCGGCAAAAAAGGTCAGTGAAGTGGGAGACAAAGGTGTGGCAGCTATCGCAAGCCGTGAGGCTGGTGAGGTATTCGGTCTGAAGGTCCTTGCAGAAAATATCTGCAGAGAAAAAGCAAACTCCACACGTTTTATTATTGTAAGCAGGAAACCGGAATATGAGGAAAAGGCCGGGAAGATCAGCATCTGTTTTGAACTGCCTCATGAAAGCGGAACTCTTTACAACATGCTTTCCCATATCATTTACAACGGTCTGAATATGACCAAGATCGAATCCCGTCCGATTCCGGGAAAATCCTGGGAATACCGTTTCTTCGTGGATTTCACGGGGAAGCTTGGCGAAAGCGCTGTGGAAAATGCGTTAAGAGGAATCGAGGCGGAGGCGAATGTTCTCCGTGTTCTTGGAAATTATTAAGATACAGAGGAGTTAATTATTATGTTGGCAAGAATTCAGGAATGTATCCTTTACCGTGAATTTTCAAACGGCGAGATACTGAACGATATGGCAGAGCTTATCAATCTTTATGAAGCTGATGAAGAAGCACTCAAGGCAAGAGAAGACCAGTTTTTCAAAAGTGTCAACGGGCTGGTGGAGCTGGCAGGAATGTACGGCTTTTCCGGAAATATCTGGCATACATATCTTACCTTCCTTCTGGTAAATCATGAGAACGCTTTCAGTATGGCAAGCGAGATCCGGGGAGCGATCAAGGGCAGCATTAATGAACTGGCAAAAAATGATTTCCAGATTTTCAAGGAACTGTATGATTTTGACATCACGGTCTTTGACAAAGTGTTCGGAACTGTATGCTGCAGGGTGATCTGTGATTACCAGACACCGGATGAGAACAGCAAGCTCTTTAACACCAGGATCCGTGACCGGATCTGCCAGATGAGCAAAACCCTGGCAGCAGCCACCACAACCGAAGAATTTATGGATGACATGGTATCCTTCTATAAAGATTTCGGTGTTGGCAAGCTTGGCCTTCATAAGGCATTCCGCATCGGCCACGATGAAGAGGGAAAGGTGGAGATCCAGCCTATCACAAGAATCGCACATGTGAAGATCGATGACCTGGTAGGATATGAGATCGCCAAGAAAAAGCTCATTGATAATACAGAGGCATTTGTACAGGGGAGAAAGGCGAACAACTGTCTGCTCTTTGGCGATGCGGGAACCGGCAAATCTTCCAGTATCAAGGGAATCCTGAACCAGTATTATGATCAGGGACTTCGTATCATTGAGGCCTATAAGCATCAGTTCCAGGATCTTAATGAAGTCATCGCCCAGATCAAAAACCGTAACTATCGTTTTATCATTTATATGGATGATCTTTCCTTTGAGGAATTTGAAATTGAATATAAATACCTGAAAGCAGTGATCGAGGGCGGGCTTGAGAAAAAACCGGACAATGTCCTGATCTATGCCACAAGTAACCGGCGTAATCTTGTCCGTGAGCGTGCCACAGACAAGCTGGAGATCGCAGATGACAATGATCTGCATTCCTCCGATACCGTACAGGAGAAGCTTTCTCTGGTATATCGTTTTGGGGTTCGTATCTACTTTGGCAAACCGGACAAAAAACAGTTCCAGGAGATCGTCCGTACACTGGCAGCCCGTTATGGAGTTACCATGCCGGAGGAGGAACTGCTTCTGAAAGCCAACCAGTGGGAGATTTCTCACGGCGGACTGACCGGACGTGCAGCACAGCAGTTTATTGATTACATTGTGGGAACAGAGGAAGAAAAAAAGAAATAGTTTACCTATGTATTGGGGGAAAGGATGAAAAACTATGGCGGTGACAACCTTTGCAGCAATTGATATAGGCTCCTATGAAGTCAGTATGAAGATATTTGAAATGTCAAAGCGGATCGGCTTCCGGGAGATCAATGATGTCCGTTACCAGCTGGAGCTGGGCCGTGGAACTTACGCTGCAGGACGGCTGGAGATGGAGACTGTGGATGAGCTCTGCGGGATCCTTAATGATTTTAAACGCATGATGGCTGAATTTGGGGTGGAAAGCTGGCGTGCGTGTGCAACAAGCTCTCTCCGTGAGCTGGAAAATCCGGTGATCATCCTGGAGCAGATATATCAGAGAACTGGTATCCGGGTAGAGATCCTGAGTAATGCGGAACAGCATTTCCTGGGATATAAATCCATTGCTGCCATTGAATCCGGCTTCAAAAAGGCTATTCAGAAGGGTACGGCAATCCTGGATATCGGAGGAGGAAATCTGCAGATTTCTCTCTTTGACAAAGATGCTCTGGTGCTGACCCAGAGTATCCGTATGGGAAGTCTTCGTATCCGCGAACGTCTGAAAGAACTGGAGAAAACAACTCCACATTATGACCGGCTGATAGAGGAATTTATCCGAAATGATCTGATAAGCTTTCAACGCCTTTATCTTAAAGACAAGGAAATCTCAAATCTGATCCTGATGGGAGATTTTCTCACAGATACGATCTTTCAGGACAGATCCGGAGAGAATATCATTACAAAGGAGGAATTCCTGAAGAAATACGAGACCATTGTAAACATGTCCGATCATGACCTTGCCGAATCCATGGAGCTGGAACCGGAATATGCGTCTCTGATCGTGCCGAACATGGTTATCATCCGAAACTTTATAGAAATCTTTCAGGCAGAAGCACTCTGGATCCCGGGTGTTTCTCTTCTGGACGGGATCGCCTATGACCATGCGGAAAAAAATAAATATCTGAAAAGTGTACATAATTTTGAAAATGATATCCTGGTGGCATCCAGGAACATTGCCAAAAGGTACTCCAGCGGAAAGAACCACATTGCAGGAACTACCGATGTGGCACTGGATATTTTTGACAGCACAAGGAAGATCCACGGCATGGGAAAACGTGAACGGCTTCTTCTGCAGATCGCAGTTCTTCTTCATGACTGCGGAAAATATATCAGTATGAGTGAGGTGGCAGAATGCTCTTACCGAATCATCATGGCTACGGAGATCATAGGTCTTTCCACAGAGGAGCGGCAGGTGATCGCCAGTGCGGTAAGGTACAATACCAGAGAATTCGGCTGCTACGAAGAGATCAACCGTGAAACATCCATGAGCAGGGAAAATTATCTCCTGACTGCGAAGCTGACCGCAATTCTCCGTCTGGCCAATGCTATGGACAGAAGCCATTACCAGAAGGTAAAAGCGCTTAATGTAACCTTAAAAGACAGGATTCTTTACCTGGTGGTGGATTCCGCAAGGGATGTTTCGCTGGAGCTGGGACTTCTGAAAGATAAAAAGGAATTTTTTGAAGAGGTGTTTGGCATCCGGCTTGTAATGAGACGGAAGGGAAAAAGATAACGGAGGAGGCTTTTGTATGAAATTTAAGGAATTTGACAAACCGGAATATTTTGTAAACAGAGAACTGAGCTGGATCAAATTTGATGATCGTGTGCTCAGTGAAGCCAGAGACAAAAATCTGCCTCTGTTTGAGAGAATGAAATTTTTGAGTATCACCTCATCCAATCTGGATGAATTTTATATGGTCCGTGTTGCATCCTTGAAGGATCAGGTTCATGCAGGGTACAAAAAAACGGATATTGCAGGAATGACAGCCAAGGAACAGCTGAAAGCCATCAGCCGGCAGACACATGAGCTTGTTCACGTACAGTACAGTACATTAAACCGGTCTCTGGTCCCTGCACTTGAAAAAGCAGGACTTCATGTGATCTTTGAGCACGAGGCATTTTCCGAGAAGCAGAAAGAGTTTGTGGATCAGTATTTTGAGGACAATGTATATCCGGTCCTGACACCAATGGCAATGGATTCTTCCAGACCGTTTCCTCTGATCCGTAATAAAACCTTGAATATCGGAGCACTTCTTTCCAAAAAAGATACCAAAAAAGGAAAAGAAGAGATTGATTTTGCCACTGTACAGGTGCCTTCTGTACTTCCAAGAGTAGTGATCATTCCATCTGAGAAAAAAGGCCATACAACCGTAACACTTCTGGAACAGATCATCGAGCGCAACATCGACAAGCTGTTTTTAAGCTATGATGTGATCTGTGCCCATCCGTACAGGATCATGCGTAATGCGGATCTTCCTATTGACGAGGATGAAGCAGAGGATCTTCTGGTTGAGATCCAGAAACAGCTGAAAAAGCGCCAGTGGGGAGAGGTGATCCGCCTGGAAGTGGAAGATAAGATGGATCCGCGACTCCTGGATATTCTGAAAATGGAGTTTCAGGTTCATGGAGATGATATCTTTTTTATCAACGGACCGCTGGATCTGACCATGCTGATGAAGGTTTATGGTATTGACGGATACGACCAGTTCAAGGAACCGAAATACAAACCGGCAGCAGTGCCGGCATTTCAGAATGACAAAGATATTTTCCAGGTGATCAGGGAGGGTGATGTGTTCCTGCATCATCCGTATATGAGCTTTGATCCGGTGGTGAATTTTGTGCGTCAGGCGGCAAAGGACCCGGATGTACTGGCAATCAAGCAGACCCTGTATCGCGTCAGCGGCAATTCACCCATCATTGCGGCACTTGCTCAGGCTGCAGAAAACGGCAAGCAGGTTTCCGTTCTTGTAGAACTGAAGGCGCGTTTTGATGAGGAAAACAATATCGTCTGGGCAAAAATGCTGGAAAAGGCAGGCTGTCATGTGATCTATGGTCTGGTGGGGCTGAAGACACACAGTAAGATCACTCTTGTTGTGAGAAGAGAAGAAAACGGGATCCGCAGATATGTGCATCTGGCAACCGGAAACTATAATGATTCCACAGCCAAGCTTTATACAGACTGCGGTATATTTACCTGTGACGAACGGTTTGGAGAGGATGCAACTGCTGTGTTCAACATGCTTTCCGGATATTCCGAGCCGAAGCGCTGGAATCGCCTGATCGTTGCACCGATCTGGATGAAGGACCGTTTTGTAAAAATGATCGAAAGAGAAGCGGAGCATGCGAAAAAGGGAGAAGAGGCTCACATTGCGGCAAAGATGAATTCTCTGTGTGACCCTGAGATCATAGCAGCGCTGTATTATGCTTCTTCCTGTGGCGTAAGGATCGATCTTCTGATCCGCGGCATCTGCTGCCTGAAGGTGGGCATTCCGGGTATCAGCGAAAATATCCACGTGCGTTCGATCGTCGGCAATTTCCTGGAGCACAGCCGTATTTTCTATTTCCGCAATGGCGGTTCCGATGAAATCTATATGGGAAGTGCGGACTGGATGCCACGTAACCTTGACCGTCGTGTGGAGATTGTTTTCCCTGTGGAAGATGAGCGGATCAAGGAAGAGATCATGCATGTGCTGGATCTGGAATTCCGTGACAATGTAAAAGCACATATCCTGCAGCCCTCCGGTTTGTATGAGAAGCAGGACAAACGTGGCAAAACGCTGATAAATTCCCAGATGGAATTCTGCAGGGAGGCTACCGAGCGGGCCAGGGCAGCAAAAAAGGAGAAAAAAGAAAAGAAGAGAGTTTTCGTACCGGCTGAACCGGCGGAGGATATTATAAAATAGTAAAAGAAAAGGACAGCCTGTCATATCGATTTATGATAGGCTGTCCTGCGTCAGCGCGCCTGCGGACGTTTCTAATAACACTTCTTGCAGGCTTCATACCCTGCAGCTTCAGCCTGGGAGCGTGTCATCTCTGTGGCATTATCCGGATTCATATTTCCACAGTTAGGGATCCGGTGGTACTTGCTCCCGGTAGCGGAGATCCAGACCATATCACCCACTGACTCCGGATCAGCCTGCACTCCGGTCTGAGGATCTGCAGCAGCCGAAGCAGAAGATCCATAGCCGGACGCACCGGAATCCTTATAAGCGGAGGAAGGCTGTGTGCCGGTATCCGATTCATCTCCGGCAGAATAATCATTACAGGGACTCTGGTTCCACTGGATATTGCTTCCGTCGCTGACTGCGATCACCGTGCCCTGCTCATCAGTACGAAATACCTGTATTCCCATATCAGCAAGCTTATCCATGGTATCCTTATGAGGATGTCCGTAGGAATTACCGGCGCCGCAGCTGATCACTGCATACTCCGGAACAGTCTGCTGGAGCAGATCCCAGGTGGTGGCAGTGGCAGAACCGTGATGTCCCGGAACGATCACATCGCAGGAAAGATCAAGCCCCAGATTGCAGATCGCTTCCTCCCCGGCAGATTCTGCATCCCCGGTAAAAAGAAAATGGTTGTTTCCGTTTTCCAGCCGGATCGCAACAGAATTGTCGTTATCGTTGCTGCTGATCGATTGAGGAGAAAGAACTGTAAATTTCCCGCCTCCGAAAGCAAAATCCGTTCCGGGCTCCGGATGCTGCACAGTTAATCCCTGAGCGGCAACACTGTTTTCAAAAGACTGATAGATTTTTGTATCCTGTACATAATCTGCACCGATCACATTTTTTACGGAAAAGCTGTCCAGGCATCCTACAAGACCAGCCACATGGTCCTCGTCATAATGGGAGGAGATCATATAGTCGATGATGGAAATATTCTGCTTCTGCAGATAGGAAACCACGAAACTGGAATGTTCCCGGTCACCGCCGTCATACAGGAGATTCTGCCCCTGTGACTGGACCAGGATCGAAAGCCCCTGCCCCACATCCAGAAAGTGTACAGCCATTGTTGTGTCAGCAGAAGCAGCCTCAGCTGTATAAGCAGCAGAGGGAACTCCTGCGACTGTCAGCAGAACAAGCAGCAGAGAAAGAAAAAACGTCTGCAGCTTTCTGCGAAAAGAACGTTTGTGATGCATGAGAAGTCACCCCTTATCTTAAGTATTTTCAGGGGAAATTATAAAACAGAAGAGAAAGAAATGCAAAAATAATATATGTGAAAATACAGAAAACAGATAAACAGGAAGAACGAGATTTTTACATGCAATGCTCAGAACAAAGTTTGAAAGTGATAACAGGAAAAAGTGAAGTACAACAATCACAAAAAAAGCAGCCAGAATAAAAATCCTAACTGCTTTCAACTAATAGCCAGTACGGGAATCGAACCCGTGTTTCCGCCGTGAGAGGGCGGCGTCTTAACCCCTTGACCAACTGGCCATATTCATTTGTGTCGTTTGCGTTAGCTTTCTGTTGTTTTCCGCAACCGACTTCGTTAGTATATAATACTTTCTTGCAAAATGCAAGCACTTTTTTCACTTTTTTGAAAAAAATTTTCATTCTGTTTTTTGACATTTTTTTTGACGGAAAAATCTATTGATGATATGATAGATACAAAACGGAATGGAATAAAAAATATAAAGAGGAAGAGTATGGATGACAGAAAAAAGAAAAATTTGATATGGAAGGTAGAAGCCGTTCTTTTTGGTGTGGTGCTGCTGGTTTTTGGCGCGATCTTTGCAGCGACCCACACAGGGGGGCTGATCCAGCATCAGGACAGTGTACAGTTTCTTAACAAAGGTTGGTACTACATAAAAGACGGAAAAAAACAGGAGATCACCCTGCCTGCGGAAATTCCGGCAAAAACAGGCGAAAAGCTGATCCTGTACAATGAAAGTCTGGGAGCGGAAAGCAGAGGAATGACCGTGGTTTCTACAGGAGCCCAGTATGATCTGGTGATACGCCTGAATGGAAAGATCCTGTATGAATATAAGGAGGCCATGTTTTCCAAAAATGTGCAGATGCGTTCCAAGGTGCAGTGCATTGCCGCTCTGGGTAATGACACAGAGGGAAAAGTCCTGACGTTTAGCTATTCTGCGCCTCAGAGAGGAAAATATGTTATAGAACCGGTATGCATAGGAACCGGAAGGGCAATAGCCTGGTATCAGATCAGAAAAGCAGCCATTCCTTTAGGGGCGGCAGCGATCATGATCGTATTAAGTATGATCGCTCTGTGTATCTGCATCTATATGAGGATAAGGCAGATGCCGGACAGTCGGTTCCGGGATGTGGCACTGTTCCTTATGATGTGCAGTATCTGGCTGGTGACGGACTCATCACTGGCACAGAGCTACAGCAGATGCCCCGAAGCATTATGTCTTATTTCTTTTTATATGTTCATGCTGCTGGCAATTCCGATGCTGCGTTTTTTGCAGAACATCGGAAACATGAAAAAATACAGGATCCTGGATCTTGGAATCTTTACATTTTATCTGAATGCTGTTTTACAGGGAGTCCTGGTGATCCTGGGAGCCTTTGAATTTAAGGATATGCTGTTTGTAACGCATATTCTGCTGGTTGTGTGGGTCCTGATATCAGCGGTACTTCTGATCCGGGAGTACCGGAAGCATAAACAGCGTGAGATACGTCTGCTTCTCATTGCATATATCGTCGTGGGAGCAAGCGGTATCATAGCACTGATCCTGTACTGGCTGTTCGAGATTTCCTACTATGGATCTATTTTTGAACTGGGAAATCTTGTGTTTCTTGTGCTTGTCATTGCAGACGCAGTCATGCTGATGACAGATAACGTTCGTTACCGTCTGGAATCCCAGGCTTACGAACGACTGTCCAGAGAGGATGGGCTGACAGGACTTGAGACGAGAGTTAATTTTGAGAAAAAATTGGAAAGTATTTCCGCAGATATGGGCAGATACCGGGATATCCTTCTTATGTATATCGATATCGATCAGCTTCGCGTGATCAACGAAGAGTACGGACGGGCTGCAGGAGACGAGATGGTGGTGAGCTCTGCCAGATGTGTGGAGAACGTTTTCCGGGAAAAAGGAACCTGCTACCGCATCGGCGGGGATGAATTTGCGGTTCTGGTCTATGATCCGGAAGTACCGGACGAATTCTGGTCGGAACGCCTGAGAGAAGAGCTCCGGAATATCGGGAGAGGATGCAGGCATCGTTTTTCGTTGTCCCTGGGAGGCAGCCATCTGCGAAATAAGGATGGCTCTCTGAAATCCATGGGAGAATGGAAATATGAGGCAGACAGGAAGCTTTATGAGAACAAAAAGAAGGGGGATTTGAAAAATGGAGTATATTAACTGTTTTCAGATTACATCCCTTGTTCTGGTGACGATGATCGCAATACATTATTTTTCTCATAAAAGACTGAACAATGCGGAAAACAGGAATTTTGTATGTTTTCTGGCTTTCAGCGGCGTTTACGTGGTGTTGGATATGCTGAGTGCGGTAATCGCAGGAGGCGGCAGCAGTGAAGGCTGCAGAGGTTCAGCGCTGGTCCTGACTCTCTATTATTTCTGTGATGTCATACTTACTTACGGGCTTTTCTGCTACATTCGGATCGTCACCGGAAGACAAAAGGAGAAATATAAATGGCTGAAAACCTGCTGGGTGGTCCTGCCGGCTGCAATGCTGCTGGCAGTTACAGCAAACTTACGGACGGGATGGCTTTTTTATTTTAACCAGGAAGGTAGATTTATCCGGGGAAGTTTTCATTTTTTGATCTATGGATATGTATTCTTTTTTATGCTGGTGATCGTTGCATTTATGTTCCGTTATGGAAAAACAGCAGAAAAAGAAACACGGCGCACCATATGGAGATTTTGGTTTATCGAAGCAGCCTGCCTGTTTCTTCAGATTGCCACGGAAAGAATACTGCTTACCGGTTTCGGACTTTCTGTAGGACTTTGGCTGATCTATCTTACCATGAACAATCCGGGTGAATATACGGACAGTATGACAGGTTTATTTGACAAACAGTATTTTGACAAATGGATCGGAGAAAAGCTCTATCGAAAAGAAAGCTTTCATCTGCTTGCTGTGGATGCCTGCAATATAAAGCAGATCAACAGGATCTACGGGACCAGAGTGGGAGATCAGCTGCTGATCCGGGCGGCGAAGGGGTTCCGGGAGATCACGGATTCGGTGCAGATCTTTCGTATCACAGGCAATTGCTTTCTGGCAGTGCTGGACTCTCTGACAGATTATGAAAAAGCCAGAGACGGAATAGAAGAATTTCTGAAAAAGCCGTTTTTTATCGAAAACGAAAAGGTGTCGTTCCATGCTGCGATCTGCGGGATCATGAATGCGGAAAAACTGGAAAAAGAGGATAGTATCCTTTCTTATATCGAATATATGATATCTCTGATACAGAACCGGCAGGATACGGTCCTGATCCAGTCGGACAGCAAGATCCTGGAGGGCTTCCGCTATGAGCAGGAAGTGGAGCATTTTCTTCAGAAAGCGGTGAAAGAGGATCTGTTCGAGGTATATTATCAACCGGTATATTCCATAAAAAACAAGGATTTTATTACTCTGGAGGCACTGAGTCGGCTGAAACATCCTGCTCTGGGAATGATTCCGCCGGATGTGTTTATCGGGATCGCGGAAAAACAGGGAATGATCTCTGCAGTGGGATGTCTTCAGCTTCACAAGGTCTGCCGTTTTATAAAAGAACATGAATATATCATGAAGAAGATCCGGAATGTGAAATTCAATCTTTCTCCTTCCGAACTGATGAAACCCGGATACAGCCATGTGCTTATCGGGATCATACAGGAGTATGGATTAGATCCGGGATATTTTCAGTTTGAGATCACGGAAAACGTGGCAACCGAATACAGCGAAAGCTTCTGCACAGCCATTGATGATTTTGCAGAAGTGGGGATCCATATGTGTCTGGATGATTTCGGTTCCGGTTATGCAAATCTGAACGCAGTTCTTCGCATTCCGTTTTCAGCGGTAAAAATGGACCGTTCTCTTTTGTCCGGGATCAGCAGCGATCCTCAGACAGCTACTTTTTATCGCAGCATTGTCATGATCCTGCAGCATATGGGATATAAGGTGATCGCAGAAGGTGCTGAGACCGAAAAGGAGGTAAAGCTTCTGGAAAAATGGGGCGTGGATATGATACAGGGATATTATTTTTCCAGGCCCCTGTGCGAGGAGAAGCTTCTGGAAAAAATTTCCTGAAATGATCAGAAACAGGCGGAAAACATGCTTCCATAAAAAGCAGGGTTTTCCGCCTGTTGCATTCTGACAGACACAAATTGCTTGAAGTTTACAGATACTTTTGATAGAATAGATAGGCTGTGGCGGCTGAAGAAAGCGATTTTTCGGAAGACCGGTTCCTTGAACTGCCACGAGTATCTTTTGGAAAAATTGCAGAGAAAAGATGATCATGTGGACTTTACAAGTACATATATTTTGAGTATAATACAAACAAACGTTCGATTATAAAAAGAAAGGAATCAGTGGAATGGCAAAAAAAGACACTTATGATGCGGGCAGTATCTCTGTCCTGGAGGGCCTCGAGGCCGTGCGAAAGCGCCCCGGTATGTATATCGGAAGCGTATCCAGAAAGGGACTGAACCATCTAATATATGAGATCGTAGACAATGCGGTGGATGAGCACCTTGCAGGGTACTGCAGCCGTATCCATGTAGTTCTTGAGAAGGACGGTTCCTGTACAGTAGAAGATAATGGACGAGGGATCCCGGTGGATATGCATGCCAAGGGAATATCTGCGGAGCGTCTTGTTTTTACAACTCTTCATGCAGGCGGTAAGTTTGACAATTCCGCATATAAGACAAGCGGCGGACTTCATGGTGTAGGTTCTTCCGTAGTGAACGCATTATCTACGTATCTGGATATTAAGATCAGCCGTGATGGTTATATACATCATGACCACTATGAGAGAGGAATCCCTACCATTGAACTGGAAGCAGGACTTCTCCCCAAATTAGGGAAGACCAGAGGTACTGGAACTTGCGTGAATTTCCTTCCGGATCCGGAGATTTTTGAGAAAACAAGATTCGGAGCAGCGGATGTAAAGAGCCGTCTCCATGAGACTGCCTATCTGAATCCGGAGCTTACCATCCATTTTGAGGATCGAAGAGGGGACACTCCTGAGGATATCGAGTATCATGAGCCGGAGGGAATCGTAGGCTTTATCCGTGACCTTAACAAGAATGCACAGCCGCTCCATGATCCGGTTTATTTTAAAGGAGAGGCAGACGGGATCCAGGTGGAAGTTGCCTTTCAGTTTACCAATGAGTTCCGTGAGAATGTTCTGGGATTCTGCAATAATATCTACAATGCAGAGGGAGGAACTCATCTGACCGGATTTAAGACTACCTTTACAACGGTAATGAACACCTACGCACGTGAAATCGGTGTACTGAAGGATAAAGACCCCAATTTTACAGGTGCAGATATCCGAAACGGAATGACTGCTGTAGTCTCCATCAAGCATCCGGCACCCCGATTTGAGGGACAGACCAAGACCAAGCTGGACAACCAGGACGCATCCAGAGCCACCGGCAAGGTGGCAGGAGAACAGCTGGTACTGTTTTTTGACCGAAATCTGGAAATACTGAAGACCGTCCTTTCCTGTGCGGAAAAAGCGGCCAAGATCCGTAAGACCGAGGAGCGTGCCAAAACAAACCTTCTTACCAAACAGAAATATTCTTTTGATTCCAACGGCAAGCTGGCCAACTGTGAGAAGAAGGATCCGTCACAGTGTGAGATCTTTATCGTAGAGGGAGATTCCGCCGGCGGTTCGGCCAAGACAGCCAGAGACCGTAACTATCAGGCAATCCTTCCAATCCGCGGTAAGATCCTCAACGTAGAGAAGGCTACCATCGACAAGGTGCTGGCCAACGCAGAGATCAAGACTATGATCAATGCCTTTGGCTGCGGTTTTTCCGAGGGCTACGGAAATGATTTTGATATCACGAAGCTTCGCTATGACAAGATCGTGATCATGGCCGATGCGGATGTGGATGGTGCTCATATCTCTACTCTGCTTCTGACTTTGTTTTACCGTTTTATGCCGGAGCTTATCTATGAGGGACATGTGTATATTGCCATGCCACCTCTTTATAAGGTAATGCCGAAGAAGGGACAGGAGGAATATCTCTACGATGATAAGGCCCTTGAGAAATACCGTAAGAGTCATAAACCAGGAAGCTTCACACTCCAGAGATACAAAGGTCTCGGTGAGATGGACGCCCAGCAGCTCTGGGAGACTACCCTGAACCCTGAGACAAGAATGATGAAGCGTGTGGAGATCGAAGATGCCCGCATGGCCTCCGATGTGACAGAGATCCTGATGGGAAGCGATGTTCCGCCGCGTAAGGCATTCATTTATGAGC
Source organism: Ruminococcus sp. AF20-12LB (assembly GCF_003478985.1). NCBI lineage: Bacteria > Bacillati > Bacillota > Clostridia > Eubacteriales > Oscillospiraceae > Ruminococcus > Ruminococcus sp. AF20-12LB. Next base: position 127,708 of record NZ_QUGH01000008.1, read on the forward strand.
ACGCGACAGATGCGGAACTGGATATCTGATAGATAATGAGCAGGATTTGTTACTGTTCATAGGGAATATTCTGCGAGGTGGTTTTTGTGAGCGAAGGTCACAGAAAAACCGAGAATTGTAACCCGGAATTAGATTGGGAGAATTGAACAATGAATACGAAACAGGACAATATCATCCGCACTGACTATGCGGAGATCATGCAGAAATCATATATCGATTACGCCATGAGCGTTATCATTTCCAGAGCGCTGCCGGATGTACGTGACGGACTGAAGCCGGTACAGCGCCGTACCCTTTACGATATGTATGAGCTGGGCATCCGCTACGACCGCCCGTACCGTAAATGTGCCCGTATTGTAGGAGATACCATGGGTAAATATCATCCCCACGGTGATAGCTCCATTTATGATGCGCTTGTAGTCATGGCGCAGGAATTTAAAAAGGGTCGTACACTGGTGGACGGACATGGAAATTTTGGTTCTATTGAAGGCGACGGAGCTGCAGCCATGCGATACACAGAGGCCCGCCTGGAGAAACTGACCCAGGAGGTTTTTCTGGAAGATCTTGATAAGAACGTTGTGGACTTTATGCCGAACTTTGATGAAACAGAGAAGGAGCCGGTAGTACTTCCGGTGCGTATTCCCAACCTTCTTGTAAACGGAGCCGACGGAATCGCCGTTGGTATGGCAACCAGCATCCCGCCGCACAACCTGGGTGAAGTGGTAGATGCGGTGAAGGCATATATGAAGAACAACGACATCAGCACCAGAGGACTGATGCGCTATCTCAAGGGACCGGATTTTCCTACCGGCGGCATCGTGGTAAACAAGGACGATCTTGTAAAGATCTACGAGTCCGGAACCGGCAAGCTCCGTATCCGTGGACGTGTGGAAGTGGAGAAATTAAAAGGCGGCCGTCAGCAGCTGGTGATCACAGAGATCCCATATACCATGATCGGTGCCAACATCGGAAAATTCTTAAACGATATCGCAACTCTGGTAGAAACCAAGAAGACCACAGATATCGTGGATATTTCCAATCAGTCCTCCAAAGAAGGAATCCGTATCGTTCTGGAACTGAAGCGCGACGCAGATGTTGAGAACCTTACCAACATGCTCTATAAGAAGACCCGACTGGAGGATACCTTTGGTGTCAATATGCTGGCAGTTGCAGACGGAAGACCGGAGACACTGGGACTGAAGCAGATCATTGCTCACCATGTGGACTTTGTATTTGAAGTAAATTCCAGAAAATATACAACCCTTCTTGCCAAGGAACAGGAGAAAAGGGAGGTCCAGGAAGGCCTTATCAAAGCCTGTGATGTCATTGACCTGGTCATCGAGATCCTCCGTGGCAGCAAGAGTCGCGACCAGGTAAAGAAATGTCTGACCGACGGTATCACAGAAGGGATTAAATTCAAGACCAAGACATCCGAAAAAGCGGCAAGATCCCTGAAATTCACAGAGAAACAGGCCACAGCTATCCTGGACATGCGTCTTTACAAGCTGATCGGACTGGAGATCGATGCTCTGATGAGGGAGCATGAGGAAACCATGAAGAACATTGCTGCTTATGAGGATATCCTGAATAATTATGACTCCATGGCAGCAGTGATCATGGGTGAACTGGATCAGATCAAGAAGGAATACGGCAGTAAGCGTAAGACTTCCATTGAAAATGCAGAGGAAGCTGTTTATGAGGAGAAGAAGATGGAAGAGACCGAAGTCTGCTTCCTGATGGATCGTTTCGGATATATGCGTCTCATTGACAAGAATGCCTACGAGCGTAATAAAGAAGCTGCTCATGCAGAGAGCCGTTATGTCTTTACCTGCATGAATACGGACAAGATCTGTATCTTTACAGATACCGGCAAGCTCCACACAGTGAAGGCAGAGGATATTCCGCTGGTGCGTTTCCGTGATAAAGGTGTTCCGGCAGATAATCTGGGTAATTATGACAGTACTTCCGAGCAGATCCTCTATGTGGCACCGCTGAGTCAGGTAGCAGCCTCCACAGTACTCTTTGTTACAGAGAATGGCATGTGCAAGCTGGTAAAAGGAGAAGAGTTCCGTGCTTCCAAGCGTACCATTGTTTCCACCAAGCTTGCAGAGGATGACCGCCTTGTATTCGTAGGAGCAGCCGACGAGATGGATCAGGTTGTGTTCCAGTCTGAGAAAGGTTACTTCCTCCGTATCCTGAAAACCGAGATCTCCGTCACCAAGAAAAACGCTCTGGGTGTCCGAGGCATGAAGCTTACCGGCGAAGACCGTATCCACCACGCCTATCTCCTGGAAAGCCGCCAGGAATATGCCATTGAGTATCATGATAAGCCGTATGTACTGAATAAAGTGAAGCTGGCCAAGAGAGATACGAAGGGCGTGAAGCCGAGGATATAAAAGACGCGAAGAGGATTGCGGATAACTGGCAGATAGGATATGATAGGGTTATATGAAAATGGGAGGCGTTAAAAATGCGATATGATCTTCCGGAAAGAGTTATAAGAGAACTATTTTCATTTGCCACAAAACATTCTGTCAGAAAGATCATCCTCTTTGGGTCCCGTGCAAGAGGAAACAATACAGAAAGAAGTGATGTAGATATTGCTGTATATGGAGGAGATTTTGATTCCTTTTACTGGGATATCAAAGAAAATATCCATTCACTTCTGATGTTTGATGTAATTAATGCAGATGATTCAATTTCTGAAGAACTCAAAAAAGAAATTAAAAAGGATGGAGTTGTGATCTATGAAAAAGCTTGATAATTTTTCTAATTGTCTTACTATATTAAGAAATGCAGATTTCAAACTTGCGGATAACAACGATATTTACAGAACCGGCGTGATCGGACAGTTCAACTTGACTTTCGAGCTTACCTGGAAAGCACTTCAGGAGATCCTGCGGCTCCACGGGGCAGAAGAAGCAGACACCGGTTCACCGAGAGAAATCCTGCAGCTTGGCTATAAGCTGGGCTTCGTAAACGATTCAGCAGTGTGGCTGCTCATGCTGAAAAAGCGTAACACATCTGTCCATATATATAATGAGCAGGAAGTAGATGAGATGATCCTTCTCATCCGTGACAGCTTCATTCCGGCATTTGTGGCTCTTGAGAAAACATTGAAGGAGAAGCTGGCAGAAGCAGAGAGCGACTGGACGTAAAAGCAGTGATCCTGAAAGATACAGGACAAACAGGAGCGTGATCATATGACAATGAAAAAAAAGAAGCTGCCTATAGGAATTGAAAATTTTGAAGAGCTGCAGAAAGAGGAGTTTTATTATGTGGATAAGACGAATCTGATCAGGGATTTACTGATGCAGTGGTCAAAAGTAAATCTTTTTACGCGCCCGCGCAGATTTGGAAAATCTTTGAATATGAGTATGCTGAAATATTTCTTTGAACCGGGTGGAGATAAGGAAATATTTAAAAAACTTGCAATCTCAGGGGAAACGGAAATTTGTGAGAAGTACATGGGAAAGTTTCCGGTAGTGTCAATTTCGTTGAAAGGAATAAATGGGGAATCTTACGAGAAGGCATGTGCAATGGCGGTGCAGGTGATTCAGAGTGAAGCGAGGCGTTTTCAGTACCTTCTGGAAAGCGAACGTCTGACCGCTTATGAAAAGAAAGTGTTTGCTTCTCTGCTGCGGGCAGATATGGGAGAGGATCTTTTATGCAGCAGCCTGAAAATTATGTCTGAGCTTCTTGAAAAACATCATGGATGCAAAGTGATTCTGCTGATCGATGAGTACGATGTGCCATTGGCAAAAGCTTTTGAGCGAGGCTATTATGATCAGATGGTCATATTCATCCGAAATATGTTTGAGTATGCCCTGAAAACAAATGACAGTCTGAAATTTGCGGTACTGACCGGGTGTATGCGCATTTCAAAAGAAAGTATTTTTACAGGATTGAACAATATTAAAGTTCTGTCTGTGGCAGACGTACAGTTTGATGAATACTTTGGTTTCACAGATCAGGAAGTAAAGGATATGCTGGATTATTACGGCTTTTCTGACAGGTATGATGAGGTAAAAGAATGGTATGATGGTTATCAGTTTGGAAATGTCGGAGTGTACTGCCCGTGGGATGTGATCAATTACTGTGACACTCTGAAAGCAGATCCGGATGCACAGCCGAGGAATTACTGGCTGAACACCAGCAGTAACGAGGCGGTTCGAAGATTTATCCGGGAGTCAGATCATGCAGCCACCAGACGGGAAATCGAAAATCTTGTGGCAGGAGAGGCGATCACGAAGGAAATCCATCAGGAACTGACATATAAAGATATGTATGATTCCATTGATAATTTGTGGAGTGTCCTGTTCACAACGGGATATCTTACCCAGAGGGGAAAGCCAGACGGAGATAACTTCCGGTTGGTGATCCCGAATGTTGAGATCAGAAAAATCTTCACTTCACAGATCATGGAGTTGTTCAAAGAAAGTGTTCCCAAAAACGGAGAAGCCCTGAGGAATTTTTGCCAGGCCCTGAGAAACGGGGACGCAAAGAGTGTGGAACGTCTGCTGGGAGAATATTTGAGAAAGACCATCAGTATTCGTGACACCTTTGTAAAAAGGCAGATGAAGGAGAATTTTTATCATGGTATTCTGATTGGCATCCTGGGATTTGCGGATACATGGAGCGTTTCTTCTAACAAAGAGTTCGGTGATGGTTACAGTGACATTCTGGTAGAAACGGATGATGGAGAAACCGGCATTATTCTGGAACTGAAATATGCGGAAGATGGAAAACTGGATGAATCCTGCCGAGAAGCGTTACGGCAGATAAATCTGCGGCGGTACGAAGAAGAACTTCTCGATGAAGGCGTTGAACATATTTTAAAATATGGGATTGCATTTTATAAAAAAAGATGCCGGGTAATGCTTGCTGATGTTGATACAGATCATTAAGCAATATATATTCCCACCGACCAGGTACAAACCAACCCCGGGCGGTGGGGATTTTTTTGCCCTCTTGACAGAAAACCTCCCCATCTCCTATAATAACAATTAGCCTGAACTAACATAGCCGCAAATACAAATAAAGTTCAGTATAGAAAAACCATGAAAAATGATCAGGATTTCACAGAAGAACTGGGCCACAGCATGCCTTCTTCCAAAAGAGAAACCGAGGAAGACATGCTGGAAGAGCTCTGTTCTCTTGCAAAAAAGGACGCCCGGATCACCATTCCGGAGATCTGCGGGCGGATGGAGATGACCCGGCGGGAAGTGCTGGCCTATCTGAAACAGCTCTCCGCACGGGGCTATGTAAAAACAGAAGAAAACAAATCCTACGTCCGTCTTACAGAGCTGGGATGCATCCGCGGAGAAGAATGCTGCCACCGTCATGAAACCTTCACCCAGTTTCTGGAGTATGTAGGCGTAAACAGCGAAACTGCAGAAGAAGACGCCTGCCGCATGGAACATGTGGCAAGCGAAGAGACCGTGCAGCAGATCCATAATTTCATCAACTACGGAAGCACCTTTGAGCGTGTCATGAAAAAAACAGACCTCCGGTATTACTACGAACCGGGAGACTACACCTTCATGATGGGCATCTACTACATGGAAAAAACCTGCCCGAGAAGACTGACCACAGAATTTAAAGACTACCGGGAACAGATCAGCCTCCACGTAAAAGAAGAAGACAGCTGCTTCGAACTCCTCCGCACAGACCAGACCAAGAACCGTCTGGATCTCTGGTACCGGGATCCGGAGACCGGCTGGATGAAAGCTGCCGAAAAAGACGGCAACCCGCTGATCCCTACTGGCGTATTTCAATATTTTCTCCGGCATCACGATCCGGTCATAGAAGGAACCGCCCTGGTGGCATTTGCCAGAGAAGGAGAGAACCCCATGGAGTGGAACAGCCGGGAGCTGGATGTACATATCTGGTAGGAGGAATCTTATGGAAAAAGAAAACACTGAAGGACTGCTCCATCCATCCATGCTGCAGATTCGCTATCTGACAGAACTGGCAAAAATAGGCAAAAAACGAGGCAGCGTGGCGCTGATCGCCGATACCTGCGGAGTCAGCCATGGCCCGGTAAGCCGCTTTTTTAAAGAATGCATTGGTGCAGGATACCTGAGTGAAGGCTATGAATTTACCGAAAAGGGTACCCGCGCACTGAAAACATACCAGAGGATCCTGAAAGAAGTCGGCGCCTATCTGGAACGGATCGGGATCGCGGCATCCGAGATCCCCGAAAAAACAAGACAGCTCATTGAGAACGTAGATTACAGCCTTCTCATGACAATGACCAGAAATTCCGGCCAGGTAAAGGAATCCCGAAACCAGACAAATGCAGAAAAAGGAAGCCTCTATTATCTGGATCATGTGCTGGAAAAAGGCCGCTTCGAAGTAGGAATTGCCATTTATCAGCTGAACACAGAAGGCACAACGAAGCTTTCCATGGCAAACAACGGGTTCGAGCATCTGGCCTGCATCCGGAACAATACCCGAGGAAGCTGGCTGGAATTGACCACCCGTGAGATGCACGCCCATTCCCGGATCGACGGGGCAGATATGCGGGGAAGGCTCTCATCCCTGAAATACGTAGACCAGGGCCAGCTCTACGAAGCCGCCATCCGGGAGGGCAAAGTTCGCATTCCCCTAAGTGCCTGCCGCTTCATGAAGACCCACCTGGGAAACGTAAAGGGAATGGTCTCCATCACCGTTACCTGCAGCGTAGGCAAAGCCCATATGCCGGAGAGCACCGCACTTCTGATGTTCTGGCTGTAGAAAATAATCAGACCGATTAAAAGCCGAAATGAAAAAAAATCGGCTTTTTTTTGTGCCAAAAATCCGGAAATGCCCATGTTTACGGGATTTTTGAAAAATATAAATGGTTCCCGCAGGGAACGGAAAACGAAAAAATAGTTGACCCAAACTAACACTTGTGATTAAATGACAGCAGAGAGTTAGACATGGGTAACAGGAGAGAATGTGCCCTGGCCTGCTTAAAAGAAGGGTGTGCGACACCTTACCACATAAGGAGGAAAGAAATGAGAAGAAAGAATTTATGGCTTCGCCTGTCATCCTGTACGATGGCAGCCTTGATTGCAACAACATCCATCGTGCCGGTATCTGCGGCAGAAGTGGATTTCCAGGATGAAGCTTCCGCAGACATTGCAGAGGAAGCTGCAGAAGAAGTACAGGAAGCAGCTGGCGATGAGACAGAGGACGTGACACTTGCTACCGACGAGAATGCAGAGCAGGGAGAGACAGAAGACGCAGCAGAGGCTGAGCTTGCTGTCGAGGACGGCTTCTCTGACGGAGAAAGTGATGCGGCGCTGGTACAGGAGAGCCCGGCAGCTGAACTTACCGGTACGGTACAGACTGGTTTTGGAAGCACAAACACCAATCTGGAAAAAGGCAGCTACGAAGTAACGGTATCCATGATGAAGGCAGACGATACCACAGCAGCATCCATGGCAAACGCCTGCATCGCAGGAAAAGGAACTCTGGTAGTAGCAGAAGACGGAAGCGCTAAACTGACCGTACCGATCCAGGCCATCACCATGATGGGACAGACTGTTTATGCAACAGACTGGAAGGTATACAAGGGAGCTGTAGGAACGGAAGCGACAGCAGCAGAGTATACAACCGATAAAGACGGAAATGTAAACAGCATTACATTCGCAATCCCGGATAAAGCCCAGGACGGCGTATATGTAACCATGACTATGGCAGCAGGAAGAACACAGGATGCATTTCTGAAAGCTGATTATGCAAACGCAGAGAAGGATGCCGCAGCAGTAGACACATCCGCACTGGAGGCAACCATCGCACAGGCAGATGCCCTTGATGAGATGGCATACACCAAGGCATCCTGGGACGGAAATAAGGATGCCATTGATGCAGCTAAGACAGCAGCCAAAGCAGCACTGGAGAAAAAAGAATCTCAGGAGGCTGTGGATGCGGCGAATACTGCACTGGCAGATGTAGTAAGCAAACTTGAAGCAGCTGGTGACCCGGCAGAACTTCTGGCACTTCTTGACCAGGCAAAAGCAATGGTAGAAACAGATTATACTGTAGAAAGTGTACAGCAGTGGTGGAAAAATCTTCAGACTTCGATCACAAATGCGGAAACAGCAATCAATGGCCGTGAGACAGAAAAGGTTCTTGCAAGCAAGAAAAGTTTTCTGAACACTCCGATAGGACGTCTGGTAAAAGCTTACGATACAACAGTATTATTACAGAAGCTTACAGAAGCAGAGGCACTGAAAGAGGAAGATTATACGGAAGACAGCTGGAAAGAGGCAGGCCTTGCAGCTGTGATTCAGAGAGCAAAAGATGTCATTGACAATCGTGGAAGTAAAGATGAGGTAAAAGGTGCTGCCAATGAACTGGAAACAGCAATGGATAAACTGATAGCAGTTTCCATGGAAGTGACAGTTGGACGTGGAGATTTCGTAAAGAAACTCACACCTGGAACCTACAGCCTTCCGATCAATCTTCTGAATGCAGGACATATTGATGCTACACAGCAGTATACAACCAAAGATTACATGAAACATACATCCATGGCATCCGGATGCTTCACAGGAGATGCAACTCTGGTAATCCATGAAGATGGAACTGCAACTCTTACAACTGGTTTAGGAGCAGTTACTTCTGATGCTTTGGGATCTGCACAGTCCGGTGGTGCAGATGACTGGTCCATTTATGAAAATACTCAGGATTTCCTCAATGGAACTGCAAATTCTGCTAAAGGTGCCCGTTATAAAGCACATGTAGATAAATTGGGTATCCTTGGAGGAAAGAGAAAACCGACCAAGATTAGCTTTACTGTGCCGGATCTGAAACAGAACGTAGTTGCAACCCGTATGCACATTGAGATCATGGGCGTTTATCAGGATGCCTGCATTGGCCTTGACTGGAATAATGTAAAGAAAGTAAGCGATGATACAAGTGCAACTTCTACCGTAGAAAAAACTTACGAGATCGCACCGGATGTACAGACACAGCTTGAGAACATGAAAGCAGGAAGTACTGTAAAACTGGATGCAGATGTGACTCTCAGTGATGACTTGATCATCCGTGGCGGTACCTTGGATCTCAATGGTCATGCACTGAACCAGGCAGACAACCTGATCCGTATCAAAGGTGATGTAACGATCATCGACAGCAGTACGGAAAAAACAGGTAAGCTCACCCGTGAGAAATATGTAAGCAATACGAATTCCAGTGCTTCCATTACTGTAGAAAAGGGATCCTTGTCTGCAGAAGGTGTTACGATTGACGGACAGATTGGAAATGCAATGTCTTATAATTCACTGAATTATCTGGCTGGACTTCCTCGTGTTGCGGTATCACTGAAAAACTGTGCACTGGTTAATACATTACAAGCTGTAGGCAATACTACAAGTAATAATAATGTATATTTTAGTAATATGTCCAACGGAATTGATGTGACAGTAGATAATTGTACATCTGATAAGGGAATGGAAGTTTCCTCCTGTGTGGGAGAAAAAGTTTCGGTTACAAATTCAACACTGTGGAGCTATAGTCAGTATAGTAATGAAGGTGGTGCTGCAACATTTACCGGTAATACAGTAAGTGGTAGTGTTACTATTAAAGCAGATGAACTCACGGTCAGAGCTGATAAAATCAGCAATGGTATAACCTTTAGTGGTAATGGTGATGTTACACTGGAAAACATGGATGTTTCAACTAATGACTCCCGTGGAGCAGCTGTTAAATCATACGGAACAGGAACTGTAACAATCAAAAGCGGTGTTTACACTTCTGAAGGTAAGAGAGGCTATGCAATCAATTCGTCTGGAGCACCGGTAGTAATCGAAGGTGGTTATTTCAAGAGTGCGAATAAGCTTGTAAATAATAATTCATACAAAACTCCTGCAAATAAAAAACTGGGAGAAGTAACAGAAGGTGATTATGCTGGATATTATACACTGGTAGATGATCTGGATGGAACTGTTGCAGATCCGGTAGCAACCATCTACAATGCAGATGGCAGTGAAGCAGAGAAACTGGGAGAGGATAAAGCAGACCTGATCGTTTCTTTTGCCGGTGAAGGACAGACAGTAAAACTGAACAAAGATATCAGCACAAGTTCTGAAACAAACTACAAGAATATGACACTGGATCTGAATGGACATACACTGACACTTGCACAGGGAATGGTTTCTTTCAGTGGAACTTGCCGTGTGATTGACAGTTCTGCAGATAAGAGTGGAAAATTGGTGGCTAATGGATGGGCATTTACTTCTCAGCAGAATTTTGACTCTGGCCTGATTCTTGATAATGTAACTTGTGAAACACCAGTGCTTCAGTATGTTTCTATTGGTAAATTATACGTTATCAATGGTACTAAAATTATTGGAACAACAGTAATTAATCCGGCAATAGGTTCCGGCGCTGCATATGTTCAGGATAGTACATGGACATTTGGAGCGCAGGATGAAGACGGAAATGCTGTAGATGGACAGGCCCTTCTTGAAAATACAGTAAGAGCTGCCCAGTATACAATTACCAAGAACGAAGATGGTTCTTTCTCAGTAGCATCTACAGATTTTGGTAAAAACATGAGAGCTTTTGAAGCTCTGGATGCTTCTGCTTACACTAAGGCAAGCTACAAGGCAGCAAAAGATCTCTATGACACACTGGATGGAACAATCGATGAGGATATCACAGAAGAGCAGATCAAAGCATTCAACGATGCAGTAACCGCTCTTCAGCCGGTAGCTACAGAGACTTCTATCAACGCTCTGAAATCTGCCATCACAGCAGCCAAAAAGGTAAAAGCAGCAGACTACACCGCAGCATCCTACAAGACATACAAAGCAGCCATCACAGCCGCAGAGACAGTCCTGAATGGTGAAGATTTCTCCGATACAGAGGTAACAGCAGCAACCAAGGCTCTTACCGATGCCAAGGCAAAACTTGTCAAGCTGAAAACACAGTCCATCACCGTTTCTGTAAAGAACACCAAAAATGTGGTTTCCAAGAAATACGGTGACAAGGCATTCTCCCTTGGAGCAAAAGCGAAGACTACTTTAACTTACAAGTCTTCTAACACAAAGATCGCAACTGTAGACAGAAAAGGTAAAGTTACCATCAAAGCTGCCGGTACTGTAAAGATCACCATCAACGCAAAAGCAACCAGCACTTATAAAGCAGCAACAGCCAAAGTACTGACTATCAAGATCGCTAAGAAAGCTCCGACCATCAAGACAAAGATCGGAACCAAGAACCTTTCTTACAACGCTCTGAAGAAGAAAACACAGGTATTTACACTTGGCACTTCTGTAAACAGCAAAGGTACTTTAACTTACAAGAAACTTTCCGGATCCAGAGCAGTTTCCGTAAACAGCAAGACCGGTAAGCTCACAGTTAAAAAAGGCCTCAGGAAAGGCACTTACAGAGTAAAAGTTCAGATCAAATCCGCAGCAAAAGGCAACTACACTGCAGGAAGCAGAACTGTAACCGTAACTGTAAGAGTTAAATAATTTACGGATCTTCGGATCAACAGATTCCACTTATGTGAAATCCCTCGGCTTTTTCTCCTGAAAGCCGGGGGATTTTGTCAATATCGATTAAAGGCCGAAATGAAAAAAAATCGGCCTTTTTTTGTGCCGAAAGTCCGGAAAAGCCTGTATTTAAAGCATTTTTAAAATTTTAAAACCGTTCCCGTAAGGAACCAAAGGCGAAAAAACAGTTGACTGAGACTAACAATCGTGGTTACAATGCCAGTATAGAGTTAGCCTGAGACAACAAGCGGCTATTTGTCCGGGCACAAAAGCACAAATAACAGAAAGGCAGAGAAAGAATGAAAAAGAAAGTAATCGCAGTTCTTCTTGCCTCCATGATGGCAACTTCCATGGTTCCGGTAACGGCCATGGCAGAGGATCAGCCTGACGTAGTGAGCGCAGAAGAGACACAGGACCAGGGATTTTTTGAAGAAGAAACCGATGTGCAGGAAGCGGAGACAAAAGCTCCGGCAGAAGAGGAATCCCAAGAAGAAGATTCCCGGGACGCTGTAGAGCTGGAGAAGAGCGAAGATGCAGATTCTCTGGATCTTTCCCAGGATACGTTAGAGAGCGATTCTGATGAGGCAGATCCTTTCGGCCTTACCGATGGAACCGCACCGGCAGCAGAAGCAGCCGGAACAGTGACTCTTAACGGAGTTGCTTTTGATACTGCAAAAACCTACATCGTTCCGCTGACTCTGAAAAATGCCCACAATCTGGAGCAGGACAGTGCGGCAGTTGCATGCCCGGGTAAATTCGGAACCCTGACATTTGACGCAGACGGAACTCCGAAGATTTCCACAAACCTTCGAAGCGTAACCGTGGGAACGCTTACCGATTATGCCTATGATTTCAAGATCTATCAGGGAACAAAGTCGTCTGGGGAGACGGTGGCTGCGGATATCGTGGCAGCACAGACGGTAGCCAAGGCAGATGGAAACGGAAACCATGAAGTTCCGGAAACCATCTCCTTTGCCATTCCGAAAGATGCGTACAACACAACAGGCGTATACTTAAGCATGTATGTAGATGCCATGGGCTATGCGCCGGATGCTTATCTTCAGATTGACTATGCAGGAGCCAAGGAGTCCGGAGATCCGTCTCTGAATTTTACTACAGAGATCAGCACAGCCGAGGTGGAGCAGTTTGGTAATTACAATGTTACCTCCCAGGTGACGGTAAAGGATGGCCGTATTACCGATGTTGCCCTTGCAGGAAATGATTTCAAGGGAACCCATGCGGACGATAACCAGATGTACCTGAACAAGGCCATCAATGGTCTTGGCAGCACAAAGGGTATGAAGGAAAAGCTTACCGGCCTCTATATGAACGATGCCCAGAAGCTCAACGATCTGGATACTGTTTCCGGAGCAACCTATTCTTCCAACGCCATAAAGAACGCCACCATGAATGCCCTTGGTGTAAAGATCGAGCAGGAAGTGATCCCGGATGCCCCGACAGAAAAACCGGCGCCAGGTCTTTACTACATCGAGATGAAAGACCGTACAGACGTGGTTGATCATGGACTGGTTGGCGAGAGCAAGAAAGTCGGCGCATATCTTCGTGTGGACAATGATGGAAAAATGTGGCTGACCTACAAGATGGTTTCCGGAACGACCGGAGAGCCGCTGTATGTTCTTGGCTATAACGGATATTATCCAAACGGTGATACTACACAGCCTCTTACAAAAGAAGGCGTAACATATTCCACAGAGAGCACAACAGCTCCGACCATCGGTGACTGCACGGTTGTTACGGATATCACAGTTCCTCTTGACGGCATCAGCCAGACCTATGTGAATAACGTATATCTCTATGTGGAAGCTATGAAAAACCTTAACGGCGAAGTTTCCGGTGTATACTTTGACGCAGGTAAGTTCAACATCAATTCCACCATTACTCTGTACTGGGATACTCTTTATAATCTTTCTGAGGATTCCGGCGCAACAGAGCTTGCAAAGCTTTCCGACGGTGTTTACAAGCTTAGCGGTGAGATGGTAAAGGTAAACAAGGTGGATATGTCTATGAGCAACAATGCCATCAACCACAACATCAAACTGGTAGTAAAGAACGGTGTTCCATATGTGAACATGAACTTCAACAGCCTGACCATCACTTCTCTGAAGGGATATCTGAAGGATCTGAACTACTATGCGAGTGGTTATGAGGTTTCCAAGACAGGAGAGCCAAGCGGAACTCTGGTTCCGGTAACTGTAAATTCTCTTCAGAAGTTCTCTAACGGAAAGACTCTGAAGGATGATTTCGGAACGGATTATCCTAATGATATTACGTTCCCGCTGTGCGAAGAGGCTCTGGAAGGAAATAATGAGATCCCGCTTCAGGTATTCGTTCCGATCATGGATGCCATCACTCCTGGTTCCGGAAAACAGAACGTTTATCTGCGCCTGGATTATTCCACACTGAAAGAGACCACAGATGCAGATGCAGATTTCGCTGAGACTGAGAAGGCTCCGACAGATCCTTCCACCATCAAGAAACAGGCAGCACAGAGCATCACAGTTGCAGTAAAGAACACCAAAAATGTGGTTTCCAAAAAATACGGTGACAAGGCATTCTCCCTTGGAGCAAAGGCAAAGACAGCCATGACTTACAAGTCCTCCAACACAAAAGTTGCCACTGTAGACAGAAAAGGTAAAGTGACTATCAAAGCTGCCGGAACCGCAAAGATCACCATCGCTGCAAAAGCGACCAGCAGTTACAAAGCTGCCACAAAGACCCTGACTGTCAAAGTTGCCAAGGCAGCACCGGTCCTGAAGACAAAGATTACATCCAAAAATGTTTCCTACAGTGCACTTCGTAAGAAAGCACAGGCGTTCACTCTTGGCACTTCCGTGACCAGCAAGGGAAAACTGACCTATGCAAAAACAGCAGGAAACTCTGCATTTACCGTAAATAAGACAAACGGAAAGATCACGGTAAAGAAGGGCCTGAAGAAAGGTACCTACAAGATCAAAGTGAAGATTTCCGCAAAAGCGACTGCAAACTACAATGCAGGAACAAAGACAGTTCTTGTTACTGTAAGAGTGAAATAAGCTCTGAAAAATTGATAACCTGACAAATTTCCCCCTCATCCGGCCCATGCTTCCCCTGGCATACGGCAGGACAGAGGGGGATTTTTTGCAGAGGGTATGTTATACTTGATACAGCGGAGGAGTTTTTACAGATCGATACAGACAGGAGAAGGGATTTTATGAAGATTACGATAACAGCGGTTTCCGTACCTGCTCTCCGGCAGATCCAGGCATTCCGGAAACGTTATGAACAGCAGTACCCGGAGGATGATCTGACCATCGTCTGTTTCTATGTTGCGGGACAGGAACAGCGATACGTTCTGGAACCGGAAAAGATTATAACTGATATCGCTACGGCAGATGTGGCGGTGGTGGATACCATGGGGGCTTCCGAAGAGTTTCAGGAGATCGTGGCAAAGGGCCTCGAAGCCTGTAGGGGGCACCGGATCGTCATTGGAAACGCACTTAGGGACTATATCCGCCTGGGTTCTTTTTCCATGGGTGCCATGGGAAAAATGATGAAAGGCTCCGGCGGGAAAAAAGATCCCGGGAATGTGCCCGGGACGTCCGGGACCGACGGCACAGAGGTATCCGGCACCGGTGAGAAAAAATCATCCGCCGGTGCACTTACAAAAATGCACCGGATGCGGCGGATGGCAATGATGATGGGAAATGTGCTGCCTTTTGGTGTCACCCGGGATATGAAGAACGTGTTTCTTCTGATCGATTACTGGCAGCAGGCCACCAGGACAGATATGGAATCTTTTATGTATCTTATCCTCCGGCAGTACGGCGGACGAAAATTTCTCCCGAAGGAGAAACCCTGTACCATGGAGTACGGCGTCTATCTGAAAGATCCTTTTTCCATGGAAACCTGGGATACACCGGCGAAATTCTGGAAGAAGGCGGCTTTTGACAGTCAGCGGGAAACCGTGGCTCTGCTTTTTTACGGACATTCCTATCCCAATGATTTTCTGCCGGTAGTACAGGCTCTGGCAGAGAAACTGGGAGAGAGGTACAACCTGCTTCCTATTGCATTTTCCCAGAATGAGAACGGGGATCTGAAGAAACTGCGGGCATTTCTCATGCAGAAGAAAACACCGGTTTCGGCAGTGGTCAATCTGATGCCCTTCCGCCTGGGTGCAGGGCCCATGGGTGGAGATGCGGATCAGGCGGTGGAAATCCTGAAAGAACTGGATGTTCCCTATTTCAAACCCTTCTGCCTGACCAGAGCTTCCGGGGAGGAATGGGAGAGGGCGGATGCCGTGAATCCCGGAGAGTTTCTTATCAGCATCCTGCTTCCGGAGCTGGACGGCGGGATCCTTACATTTCCGGTAGGGGTTATGGGAAGTGGAAGCACAGAGGGAGAAGATTCTGTCTTTCCACAGCTGGAACCCATAGCGGAGCGGGTCGATATCTTTGTGGCGCGCCTTTTCCGGATGCTGGAACTTAGAAAGAAAAAACGGGAAGAGAAGCGGCTGGCGGTGATCTTTTATAATTATCCCCCGGGGGAGAGCAATGTGTTCGGAGGAGCATTTCTGGATACCTTTGCCTCGGCATCCAGACTGCTTGAGGGGCTGAAAGAGGCCGGCTATGATACAGAGGGACGCTCTCCCGAAGAGCTTCAGGAAGTGTTTGTCACAGGCGGACACTGCAACCTGCCCCAATGGTGCGAGGAAGGGGAAGGAGGGATCACCTGGGAGTTTGGGGGAGAAGAATATCCCATCCGGGGGATCTGTGTGGGAAATGTTTTTCTGGGACTGCAGCCCCTTCGCGACCCGGAGGGAGAAAGCGGGGATCCGGGAAGATATCACGACCGGAACCGGAAGCCTTCCGGGGAATATCAGGCCTTTTATCACTGGATCCGTGAGGGATTTCAGGCGGACGCCATGATCCACTTCGGCACCCACGGCACACTGGAATTTCTGCCCGGAAAAGATAACGGCATGACCGGAAGCTGCTGGCCGGATCAGCTGGTGGGAGAGATCCCACATTTCTATTACTATTATATAGGAAATCCTTCGGAGGCCATGATCGCCAAGCGCCGTTCCCTGGCAACGCTTGTAAGCTATCAGGCACCGGAGCTTAAAAAGAGCGGTCTGTATGGAGATTATCAGGAACTCAGGGAAATGATCGGAGAGTACCGGGAGAGCATCCAGAGTGCACCGGAGCGGTGCGGGGATCTTCTTTTGAACATCGCAAAAGCAGGGAAGAGCTGCGGATTTCTGGAAGGAGATTCCGGAGAAAACTGCTCGGAAAAAGATCTGGATCTTCTGGAAGAGAGGCTTTATGAGTATGAAAACAGTCTGATCACCGATGGTCTTCACGAGATCAACGAGACAGAACTTAACGGGCTGGTACATGGACTGGACGGCGGCTATGTTCCGGTGGGAACGGCAGGAGATGTGGTAAAGAATCCGTCGATCCTGCCTTCCGGACGGAATCTGGTGCAGTTTGACCCAAGGCTGGTGCCCACCAGAACGGCCTGTGAGCGGGGAATGAAGGCGGCGCAGCTTTCGGTGGAGGCTTATCATGAGAAGACGGGAACGTATCCGGATACTACGGCGCTGATCCTCTGGGGACTGGAGACTTCCAGAAGCCAGGGTGAGACTATCGGACAGATCCTGTATTATCTGGGCATCCGCCTGAAAACGGAAAAGAGCAGTTACGATGACCGGCTGGAGGTGATTCCCACCGAGGAGCTGGACCGGCCACGTATGGACGTGGTGATCCACATCTGCGGATTTTTCCGGGACATGTATCCAAACCTGATCGATAACTTAAATGCCATGCTCCGGCAGATCCTCCGGCTTGAGGAAGGACCGGAAAAGAGTTATTTTACGGCAAATACCAGAAAGATGGCAGAAGAGCTCCAGAGATCCCATCCCGAAATGGAGGAACGGGAAGCCTGGGATCTGGCATCCTGCAGGATCTTTGGCCCAAAAGAAGGGGAGTATGGAACCCGGCTTACGGATGTTGTGCGAAAAGGCAGCTGGAAGGATGCGGCAGAGATCGGAAGTTCTTTTACTGAGGATCTCTCTTACGGGTATTCCTTCCGGAGGCGAGGAGTGAAAGCCGAAGAAGTGCTGGCCGGGCAGTATGACCATGTGGATTTTATTTCCCAGGTGCGCAACAATGTGGAGTATGAGCTGACAGATCTGGATCACTATTATGAATTTTACGGCGGACTTGCCAGAGCCGTGGAGAACAAAAAAGGCAGCAAACCGGTCATGCTGGTGGCAGATACCACCGGTGAGGCGGTGAAGGTGCAGGATCTTAAGAGTTCTCTGGAGCGTGGGATCGCCACAAGGCTTCTAAACCCTGAATGGATTCAGGGGATGATGCGCCATGATTATCACGGTGTGCAGCAGATCGCGAAACGGTTTGAGAATGTGATGGGGTTTGCAGCCTCCACCGATGCGGTGACAGGCGAGACCTTTTCCCGGATGACCCGGTGCTATGCCGGGGATGAAAAACTCCGGAAACAGATGCAGCAAAGCAACAAATGGGCATACATGAAGATGATGGAGCGGCTGATGGAAGCCAGCAACCGGGGCTATTTTGAGGCAACAGAAGAAGAACTGTCCCAGATCCGTGAGGCATATCTGGAGGCAGAAGGAGAGGCGGAAGAATGATGCGGGAAAAAACTTATGATTATCCATTTACGGCCATTGTAGGCCAGGAACCTATGAAGGAGGCCATCCTTATCAATCTGGTGAACCCGTCTGCAGGCGGGGTGCTGATCCGTGGACAGAAGGGAACGGCCAAGACCACTGCGGTGCGTGCTATCCCGGGACTTATGAAGGACTGCCGGGTGGTGGAGATCCCTGCCAATGCCACAGAAGACCGTGTGGCAGGAACCATCGACATCGAAGCCGCACTGAAAGACGGGGAAAAACAGTTCCAGCCAGGTCTTCTGAAAGAGGCAGACGGAAATATCCTCTATGTGGATGAGATCAATCTTCTGGATGATCATATCGTGGATCTGTTACTGGATGCGGCGGCAACGGGGCGCAATACCGTGGAGAGAGAAGGGATTTCCTGTACCCATTCTGCCCGGTTTGTACTGATCGGTTCCATGAACCCGGAGGAGGGAAACCTGCGGCCGCAGCTTCTGGACCGTTTTGGCATGGTGGTGGATGTGGAAGCAGAGACAGACGTGGATAAGCGGGTGCAGATCATTGAGAACCGGATGGCCTATGAGAAAAATCCGGGGTATTTCTGCCGGAAGTACAAGGAGTCTCAGGAAGAGCTTTCCGAGAGAATCCGCAGTGCCAGAGAGCTTCTGCCGACGGTGCGTGTCCCAAAGGAGCTGTTAAGGCTGGCGGCACAGATCTGTGTTGCCTACGGCACTGACGGCCACCGGGCGGATATCGGAATGATCCGGACTGCACAGACCATTGCCGCACTGGAAGGCCGGAAAAAGGCTTCCCGGGAGGATCTTGAGCGGGCTGCCCGGTATGTTCTGCCTCACCGGATGCGGAAAAATCCTCTGGAAGACGGACAGATGGATCCTCAGGTAATGGAAGAGATTCTTTCCGCCGGGAAAAAGAGCTCCAGGGAGCCGGAAGCTTCCGGGGAGGGTGACTAGATCCGGGGAAAGGAAGACGGGCAGATTCTGAAGAAGTATTCCTTCCTGTAAAACAGAGCGGAAGAGAGTATTCGGTACTGGAAGTTCTGGAGGGGATGAAACAGGAGATCTTTCTGAAAAGAGAGCAGCAGTCCCGGAAAGAATGGCTTCCGGGTGGGAAACACAGTGGTTCTCTGGTGATCCCCTCCGGTCAGGAAGAGATTTTGCGAGCCGGTGAGGTGGATCTTCCGGCGTCCGTCCGGGCGGCGCTGGAGAGCGGCAGGATCCGGGGAGAGGACCGGGAGATCGGAGCGTGTGACCTCCGGCTGAAACGCTTCCGGAGAAAAAATAAGGTGTCTGTTTTATTTCTGGTGGATGCCAGTCGTTCCCAGGGGGCAAAAGAGAGGCTTTCTTTTGCGAAAAGTGCGGTACTTTCCATTCTGCGGCGGGCGTATAGCGACAGGGACCGGGCAGGAATGGTGGTTTTCGGGAACCGGAAAGCAGAACTGATCCTGCCTTTTACCAGAAGTGTGGATTTTGCGGCAAGGCCCATGGAAGAGCTGAAGGCCAGAGGGAATACACCTCTTGCCATGGGGATCCGAAAGGCCCTGAAAGTCCTGGAGACGGAAAAACGGAAGAATCCGGAAGAGACCGGGATTCTGGTGATGCTCACTGACGGCAAGGCCAACTTTGACACCCGGGAGGGAAAGCCCTGGTCTCTTGCCCTTAAGGCGGCTGAGGAGCTGAAACGAAAAGGCGTGCCGGTGTTGGTAATCGATACGGAAAATTCCGTGTTCGGCATGGGGCTGGCCAGACAGTTATCCGATGCGGCAGGCGGGAAATATGTGAAGCTCTGACCGGAAGCTCTGTGTGAAAAAAAGCCGGATATCCAGGTGTATCCGGGATCTTGATTAAAGACCGAAATGAAAAAATTTCGGTCTTTTTTTTGTCGAAAAATCAGGAACATGGCGGATTTAAAGGATTTTTGAGATCATCGAACCGTTCCCTGTGAGCACGGTTTGGACGATAGTATGTTGACATTAACTTTTCCTCATGATACGGTTAACAATGGCTAACAAGTGCTCATAGGAGGATGATGGGTATGAAGATAAAAAAATTTAAGCGAAGCAGTGCGTTTTTTATGGCGGCTGCACTGTGCCTGGGGAGCACATCCGGCGTTTATGCCATGGATGAGAGTGAACTTTCCAGGATCATCGAAGAGGCGAAGAACACAGATACTTCCGGGTATACACCGGAGAGCTGTGAGAGCCTTCAGGCTGCTCTTGAGGGCGCGGAGAACCTTCTTTCAAAAGAAGATGTAACAGAGGAAGAGCTTGGGGCAGGCGGAATGATGCTTCAGGCAATCCTGGAAAATGGTCTGGTGGCTCAGGCGGACAAGTCTTCTCTGGAGGCGGTCCTTTCGGAGGCGGCTGCATACACAGACGGCACACAGGATGGATATGAAGTACTGGATCAGGTACGTGCCCAGGCCCAGGCTGTGCTTGAGGATGGCAATGCCACCCAGGCAGAGACCGACGGCGCGGCATCCGCAGTGGCCCAGGCAGAAGAGAACCTTGGGGGCGGTATCGACAAGACTGTGTTAAGTGACCTGATCACCCAGGCGGAAGCGGTGGATACTTCCGGTTCAGATGACGCTTCCGTACAGCAGTTAAAGTCTGCCATTGCGTCTGCAAAGCAGGTGGCTGCAAACCCGTCTGCCACACAGAGTCTGGTGGATAAGCATATCCAGCTTCTTCAGGCGGCTGCGGAGGCACTTTATCAGAAGACGGACTCCAATACGGTTTATGACGGGGTATACCAGATCGGCGGACTGCTCCACCATGCTACCGCAGATCAGGTTTCCATGGGAAACTCAGCACTGGTAAAACCCTTTCAGCTGATAAAAAAAGGAAATGACATCCATCTGCGGATCGAATGTACGTCCCTGACTACCAAGCTTGGCAAGCAGAATTTTACCGGCTATCTGGCAAGCATGTGGTATTTTCCGGGATTTACCAGTGAAGACACCCTGCCTTATGCGGCTGCAGAGGAAGGCCAGGCTGTAGATACCGGTGAGGCGCAGAATGCGGCGGAGACAGAAGCTGAAGATCCAGAAGAGGCGCAGAGCGCAGCGACGGAAGCTGCGGAAGAGAGTTCTCAGGCACAGACAGAGGATGCAGCAGAAGACGAACTTTTTATGGACGGAGAGGAAGCTTCCGGGGACAGCGATGGTGCAGCGACTGGAGAAGAGGCTTCTGCGGCTCAGGAAGAAACACAGTCTCTGGATGAGAATGAAGCTCCGGCGGCAGAGGCTGCCACAGCAAAAGCAGTGGGTGTGGAATCCTACTATGACATTTATGATTCCTACAACGATCCGAAAAAAGGCACCGATGCCACAGTAAAAGGGAAAAAATATCCCCATTACATAACCATTCCGGTAGAGCTGAACCAGAGCATCGTATGGACCAGGATCTATGTTCCGGTCATGGAAGCCATCAATGCAGGTGGCGGAAAGCAGTATGCAAAACTGTATCTGGACTGGAATGACCTGAAACAGATCAGCGGAACGGAAACGGACAAGGCGGCCCTGAAAAAACAGATCACAAACGCTCAGAATGTCCAGAAATCCCTTAAACAGGACAGCCAGGGCTATGCCGGTGAGCAGCTTGCCATGCTTGCAGATGCCATTGCGGCAGCTCAGGCAGTTTATAAAAACATGAACATCGACCAGACCGTTGTGGACAATGAGGTAAAAGCCCTTACCATGGCGGTAAATGCGGTGACCAAGGTCAAGGTAGATTCTGATAAGAGTGAGCTTAAGAAAGCCATCGAGACCGCCGACAGTTATCTGAATGAGACGGATGTAGAGTATGAAACATCGACCCGTGAGGCGTTACAGCGGGCAAGAGATAAGGCCAGTCAGGTCTATGACAATGAGGAGGCTTCTCAGACAGAAGTCAACAAGTGTGTCACTGCCATAGACAATGCCATCCAGGGACTGATCATCCAGGGAACGGACCGCCGTGAGATCAAAAAAGCGCTGACAAAGGCGGAAACTTATCTGAAAGATACAGCCCATTATACAGCCGCAGATATGGATGTGCTCCGTTCTGTTTATGAGACGGCAAAGGCGGTTTACGGGAACAAAGAGTCCAGCCAGGAAGAAACCGATGCCCAGACCGGTATCCTGGATTATGTGATGAAAAACATGAAGAAGGCTTCCCAGACAAAGGTGGATAAGACCGGACTTCATGAGATGCTTCTCACGGCTTCCAATATGGCAGGCAGGGAAGATACCTATACGGCTGACACACTGAAGACATTAAACTCTGCGATCACTGCCGCAAAGACGGTTTATGATAACAGCAGTGCCACCCAGAGCCAGGTCAATACACAGATCAAAAAGCTTTCCAAGGCAGTCAGCGGACTGAAGAAGAAGTCTTCCGGCAGCAGTTCGAACAGCAGTAATAATAACGGTAATAACAGCAACAACAATAACAACAACAGCAATAATAACGGCAGCAACAGCAGCTTGGATGTGAAGAACCTGGCGGACGGTGTGTATTCCGTCACAGGCTCCATGGTAAAAATCGACAAAACATCCGCATCCATGTCCAACGAAGCCATCAATCACACCATAAAGCTGACGGTAAAGAAAGGAAAATATTCCATTACCATGGACTTCAAGGGTCTGACCATTAACGGACAGCTTGGATACTTAGGTACCCTGAAATATTTTAAGACCGGCTACAAGCTGGATAAATATGGCGCACCATCCGGTTCTCTTGGCAATGTAACGGTGGATTCCTATCAGAAATACACTAACGGCAAGCTGGTGACAGATAACTTCGGAACCAATTATCCGGATGTGGTCACATTCCCGCTGATTGATGAGGCAAAAAATGACGGTTATGTGCCACTGCAGGTTTTTGTTCCCATTATGGATTCCATTACCAAAGGCACCGGAACCCAGCCTGCCTTCCTGAAACTGGACTGGAGCACCCTGAAAAAGACGGACAGCAAGGATCCTGGTTTCGAAAATGATGACAACAATGGTGACGGAAGCAACAGCGGAAATAACAGCAGTAACAATGGAACGAACAGCACTGGAAACGGTTCTCTCAGCGGAAGCGGTTCCAAACTCGGCAGCAACGGTTCCTTAAGCGGTAGTACTTCCAAGTCTGGAGGAAGCTCCTTAAAGAGCAGCGGTTCCCTGAAATCTTCCGGAACCACCACCAAATCCACATCCACAAAAAAATCAGCAGGAACTACTGCGCTGAAATCCGGAAAGAGCATCGGCAGCAAATCGGATTCCAAAGATACAGGAACCACAAAGCTTACCAGCAGCGGCCTTTCCGATGCGTCAGATCAGGATCAGGAGACAACCACTTCCGGCGAAGCTTATGCAGATACTGAGACTGGTACCGGGGAGTCTTCCGGAAATATGAGAAAAGTGGCAGTTCCGGTATCCGTCAGCGCACTGGCGGCACTGGCAGGTGTTTTCTATAAGATCAAGAGCAGAGGGGGAAGCCTGAGAAAGAAGGCAGGAAAGAAGAAATGAGAGAGAAAAACTGGAAAAAAAATCTGCTGGCCTGTTTTGGAGCGGCAGTACTCTTCGTGGCGGCAACCCTGGGATTTCCGGTAACTTCCGTTCACGCGGAGTCGGGAAGTGTGTATTCCTGTACCATTAACCGGTGTTATTCCCATCCGGTGACAGGAGAGATTGAAGACTCCGGCGGTGAGGCATCCTATGCCACCGGGCAGGGTATGGTAGAAGGTGCGGTTTATGCAAGTGGTCTGATGGAAGTGACGGACTCCGGCAATTATTATCTGACGATCCGCATGAGCCTGATCGATTATACGTCCGGTCACAGTTTCAGCGTACAGAATGTAGGAGATTCCGGCTGGTCCGGCACAGGCGTCGCGGTAACCGCAAATGGTTCAGACAGCAACGGAACCACCTCCGATATCTGTATCCAGGTTCCAAGCGAGAACTGCATCGTCCGGGTCAGCATGTATGTAACCCCGATGGGAAGAGACGTTACATTTTATCTGTATCCAAGCGATTATTCCGAGGGAAACAGTGTGGGTATGAATCCTGCTTTTGTAACAGAAGAAGCAGCATCTGCCGAGGCTTCCGGAAGCGGCGAGGCAGTTGCCAACAGTACCCTGGATACGGGAAGTGCCCAGGAAGCCGGAGCCTCTGAAACAGCGGATACCCAGGAAACGGACGGAACAGAAAGTACGGATGAGGCTGCGCAGGACAATGAGGAGAAAACTCAGAATGATGCGGCGGCCACCCAGGCAGCAGCTGCACAGAGCACTGCAGAAAGCGGCTCCACAGGAAATGCGGATGCCATGAATTCCGGGAACACCGTAGCGGCAGCACAGAAACAGGCAGCGGCTTCCAAAAGCTCTGACGAGTCCGATACAGACAAGGAACTGAACAGCGCCCAGGGATTAAATCTTTCCACAGCGGAAGAGGACAGCACCACTTCCGGGGAAAAGAAATCTGACGGCGAAAGCAGCGTAAGGGTCAATACGGTCTTTGCCATTGCCCTGGCAGTGACAGGATCCGGTCTGGTCCTGATCCTGGTAACTGCACTGATCATCTGGTACTTCCGTAAGAACTGGCGCAGATGGGGCGGAGAGGATGATGACGATGATGAATATTAAATCCTGCATCAGCAGAGGAATTTTTGTCACAGTCCTGGCGGCAGCGTCCCTTCTTCTCACCGGCTGTGTGGATCAGCATCCGGAAGGCACGAAGACAACCGCACAGACAGAGACGGTGGAGTCCATGCTGGAGATTACGGACCCTGTGGAAAAACAGGCAGTGGAAGTGGCAAAAGCCAAGGTACGATCCATGGAGGGATCCCCGAAGATCGTAGCCACTTCTCCGGCAGTTGCGGATATCTGTGACAAACTGGAACTGGATCTGGCTGGGGTATGCTCCAGCAGCATTTCCACCATTCCGGAACGTTATAAGGATGCAACCACCGTGGGTACAGCCATGAGCCCGGATATGGAGATCGTGGCTTCCCTGAAACCGGACTGGATTTTAAGCCCGATCTCCCTTCAGTCAGACCTTGAACCCAAGTACGAAAACATCGGTGTGGACTGGGCATTCCTGAATCTTCGCAGTGTACAGGGAATGTACCGTTCCATTCAGGAACTGGGAGAGATTTTTGACAGGGAAGAGCAGGCAGGCACGCTGGTAAAAGAGTTTCAGGATTTCTACGAAGAATACAAAAAGAAGAACGAGGGAAAAGACCATCCCAAGGTGCTGATCCTGATGGGGCTTCCGGGCAGCTATATCATTGCTACCGAAAATTCCTACGTGGGAAGTCTTGTGGCTCTGGCAGGCGGCGAAAATGTTTATACAGATACAGATCAGGAGTTTCTTACGGTAAACACCGAAGATATGAAGACCAAAGAACCGGATATCATCCTCCGTGCGGCTCACGCACTTCCGGATCAGGTCGTGGAGATGTTTAACGAAGATTTCAAGACCAATGATATCTGGAAACATTTCGACGCGGTAAAAAATGGCAGGGTGTATGACCTGACTTATGAAAATTTCGGAATGAGCGCAACCTTCCGTTATCCGAAAGCACTGGATGAGCTGCAGCCGATCCTTTATCCGGAAAGTGACGAGGATCTGGAAAAAGCGAAAAAGAACAGTGAAAACGCTCAGAAAAATGCAGAGAAATCCAATGCGACCCAGAAATATGAAGATGCACAGAAATCCGGCACATCCGGAAAAACTGCAGCCGAAGATTCCAAAAAGACCACAGAAAAGGAGAAGTGACAAAAATGGATGAAAACAGAGAAAAAAGAAAGCGGCTCCGTGCAGTGCTCTCCTTTGTGCTCATGGCGGTGCTTCTGATGGTGCTGTTTTTTGCAGCCATCAATATCGGAAGCCTGAAGGTTTCCTTCGGAGAGCTGATGAGAGGACTTTTTGTGGAGCGTATTGACGAAGTGGCAACCATCTATGACCTTCGTTTTCCACGTATCATCATTTCCATGCTGGCTGGAGCCGCCATTGCGGTTTCCGGTGTTCTGTTCCAGGCGGTCCTTAAAAACCCACTGGCAGACCCTGGTATCATTGGTATTTCCAGCGGTGCCAGCTTTGCGGCAGTTCTGATCACAGCCTTTGCACCGGGACTGTATTTCTTTACCCCGCTGGTAGCGTTTTTTGGCGGCGTGGTCGCCTTTTTGATGGTTTACTGTCTTTCCTGGAAGGGCGGCTTAAGTCCCCTTCGTATCATCCTCACCGGTGTGGCAGTAGATGCATTGTTTACTGGACTTTCCAGTGCTTTTAACAGCATGAGCGGCGGAAATATGTCCGGCGTGGCTTCCATCGTAGAGGCCAATATCACCCAGAAAACCTGGGATGATGTGACAACACTGGTTCCTTATGTTGTAGCAGGTCTTTTCCTGGCGTGCCTGTTTATCGGAGAGTGCAACCTGATGTCTCTGGAAGATAAGACAGCGCGAAGCCTGGGACTGAACGTCAATGCCACACGAATCGTGATCTCTCTGATCGCGGTGCTTCTGGCAAGTATTTCCACAGCCATCGCAGGTGCCATCAGTTTCCTCGGACTGATCGTGCCACATATCGGAAGGATCCTGGTGGGCAGTGACCACAGGGCACTGGTTCCATTTTCCGCACTTGCGGGAGCCTTTACCTTCCTTCTGGCAGATACCATCGGAAGGACCATTGCAGCTCCCTATGAGATCAGTGCGGCAGTTGTGATGAGCGTGGTAGGTGGTCCGTTCTTTATCATTCTCTTAAGGAGGTCAAAAAAATATGGTGACTGATACACAGAATACGGAAAAAAAACGACCTGCCATGGAGGTAAAGAATGTATGCTTTTCTTATGGTAAAAACGAGATCTTAAAAGGCGCGTCCCTTAAGATAGAAAAAGGCAAGGTGACTACCATTATGGGAGCCAACGGATGCGGTAAATCTACACTTTTTTCCCTGATGACCAAAAACCTGGACCCTGCAAAGGGAAAAGTCCTTCTGGGAGGAAAAAACATCGCAAGGTTGCGTCTGAATGAATTTGCCAGAAAAGTGGCCATTGTACATCAGTACAATACGGCGGCGGATGACATCACCGTGGAGCGTCTGGTTTCTTTCGGAAGAACGCCTCATCTTGGTATGATGGGGATCCGTGGAGAAGAGGATGAGCGGTATGTGAACTGGGCCATGGAAGTGACCAATGTTTCCCAGTTTCGTGAGAGGGAATTATCCAGGCTTTCCGGCGGACAGCGCCAGCGTGTATGGATCGCCATGGCGCTTGCACAGGGAACTGAGATCCTTTTCCTGGATGAGCCGACTACATATCTGGATATCCGTTATCAGATCGAGATTCTGGAGCTTGTGCGGAAGCTGAACCGGGAATTTGGCATGACCATCGTCATGGTCCTTCATGACATCAACCAGTCGATCTATTTTTCCGACAAGATCATCGGTCTCGCCGGTGGAAAAGTCATCGTGGAAGGCGAGCCGGAAGAAGTGATCACAGAGGAAAGCATCCATGAACTTTATGGCATTGATCTGAAAGTAGCAAGAGTAGATGGACGTAAGTTCGTTTTAACTGTCTAAAGCGCATATGAGAAAGGAAAAGAAAATGAGAAATCCATTGAGAATATTCTGGATCCTGCTGGGGTTTCTTTGCCTTGGACTTGGCACCATCGGAATTGTCCTTCCGATCCTGCCTACGGTTCCCTTTTATATGGCAACGCTGTTCTGCTTCGCAAAAAGCTCGGAACGGCTCCATACCTGGTTTATAGGAACAGACCTTTATAAAAAACATCTGGACAGTTTTGTGCAGAAAAGAGCCATGACGCTTGGAACCAAATGCAAGATCATCGGCATGGTGACCGTAGTGATGGCCATCGGATTTATCTGCATGAAAAATGTGCCTGTGGGAAGAATCTGCATAGCCGTTGTGTGGGTATGCCACATTCTGTATTTCTTCCTCAGGGTAAAAACTGTGGAGCCGGAGGTGTGAGAAGCCAATGATCAAGACAAGACTGGTGGGACTTTTGTCCCATGCAAAAAAATATATCGTGTATACGATCCTGTGGCAGTGGCTTGCCCTGCTGTCCCAGGTGATCGCCGTTTTTTCCATTGCAGAGCTGCTGGAAAAAGTGATTTACGGTTCTGTTACTTCAGAAAGTGTGGAACGGACAGTTCTCACACTGATTCTGGTTGTTGTAATCCGCTTCTTCTGTGAGCGGATGGGCGCAAGGTCGTCCTATCTGGCCTGCGTGGATGTAAAGCGGATCCTCAGAGAAAAAATTTATGAAAAAATGCTGAAGCTGGGTGCTTCCTACAGAGAGCAGGTTTCCTCCTCTGAGGTGGTGCAGGTTTCCACAGAAGGTGTGGAGCAGCTGGAAACCTATTTCGGAAAATATCTCCCCCAGCTGTTTTACAGCCTGATCGCACCGGTAACACTCTTTGTGATCCTCTGCCGGGTGAGCTTAAAAGCCAGCGTGGTACTTCTGATCTGTGTGCCGTTAATTCCCATTTCCA
This sequence comes from Ruminococcus sp. AF20-12LB, assembly GCF_003478985.1. NCBI lineage: Bacteria > Bacillati > Bacillota > Clostridia > Eubacteriales > Oscillospiraceae > Ruminococcus > Ruminococcus sp. AF20-12LB. Next base: position 156,349 of record NZ_QUGH01000008.1, read on the forward strand.
TTGTGGTGGTACAGAAGATCGCCAGGAAGCTTCTTAACAAATACTGGAGCATTTATACAGGACTTGGAGATTCCTTCCTGGAAAATCTTCAAGGTCTGACTACCCTAAAGATCTATCAGGCAGACCAGCAGAAAGCAGACGAGATGGATGCGGAGTCCCAGCGGTTCCGCCAGATCACCATGAAGGTTTTAACCATGCAGCTGAATTCCACCAGTGTGATGGATATTGTGGCTTACGGCGGTGCGGCCATTGGTATGGCGGTGGCGGTGACGGAGTTTCTACATGGGAATTTAAACCTTTCCGGAACCCTCTGCATTGTGCTTCTGTCCAGTGAGTTTTTTCTGCCGTTGCGGCTGCTTGGATCCTTTTTTCATATTGCCATGAACGGTATGGCTGCCAGTGATAAGATTTTCCGGATATTGGATATTTCAGAGCCGAAAGCCGGAGAGAAGACTCTGCCGGAGGGCGGTCTGGATATTTCTTTTCGGGATGTGCATTTTTCCTATGAGAAGGACCGTGAGATCCTTGGTGGGATCGATCTTCAGGTTCCTGCGGGAAGCTTTGTTTCCCTGGTTGGAGAGTCCGGCTGTGGTAAGAGTACCATTGCGGGAATCCTTTCCGGAAAGAACCGGGAGTTTTCCGGTGATATCCGTATCGGAGGAGTTGCCCTTGGGGACGTTCACGAAGATGACCTGATGGAACATGTGGTTCTGGTGCGCCACAACAGTTATCTCTTTAAGGGAACAGTCCGTGAAAATCTTCAGATGGCAAAAACGGATGCCACGGATCAGGAAATGCGTGAGGTCCTTAAGAAGGTCAATCTCCTTGGATTTCTGGATACCCAGAACGGGCTGGATACGGTCCTTCTGGAAAAGGCAGGAAATCTTTCAGGGGGTCAGTGCCAGCGCCTTGTGATCGCCAGGGCACTTCTTGCGGATGCCCCTGTGTACATTATGGATGAAGCCACCTCCAACATTGATGTGGAAAGTGAAGAGCTGATCATGGATGTTATTCATGAGATGGCAAAAACCAGGACTGTACTTCTGATCTCCCACAGACTTGCCAATGTGGTACAGTCCGATCAGATCTACTTCCTGAAGAACGGTGAGATCAGAGAATGCGGAAAGCATGAGGAACTGATGGCCCTGGGTGGCGATTATTGTCATCTGTATGAGAGCCAGAGTGCGCTGGAAAATTATGGGAAGGAGGGAAATGTGTGATGAGTGACAATAACGCACGTGAAATGGCTGAAACTCAGAAAAATATATACAGGCAGAAGACAGATATGGCCATGGCGGGAACAGATACAGCGAAAAAGCGAAGAAGTGCCATTGCTATCATGAGAAGTCTTATCGGGCTGGTAAAACCCCTTCTCCATATTATGCTGGCGGCTATTCTTTTAGGAACCGTGGGATACCTATGTGCCATTTTCCTGACCATCCTGGCAGGACAGGTGATCCTCCATGGCCTGGCAGGAAGTGCAGCAGGTGCCGGGATTCCTGGTATTCCGGAGGTTGTTATAAGGAGTACCTGGCTTGCCGGAACTTCTGTGAAAGGGATCATTGCCGTTATGATCCTGATTGCGGTGCTCCGTGGTATTCTTCATTATGTGGAGCAGTATTGTAACCATTTTATCGCGTTTAAACTTCTGGCGATCATCCGCCATAAGGTATTTGCGGTTTTGCGTAAGCTCTGCCCTGCGAAGCTGGAAGGTCGTGACAAAGGGAACCTGATCTCCATTATCACCACGGATATTGAACTTCTGGAAGTTTTTTATGCGCATACCATTTCCCCCATTGCTATTGCAACACTGACTTCTGTGATCATGGTAGTTTTTATCGGAAGATATCATGTGCTTGCCGGAGTTCTGGCTCTGGCCGCCTATCTGATCGTAGGTGTGGTGATTCCCCTGTGGAATGGAAAGCATGGAAGTCAGAAGGGTATGGAATTCCGTACGGAGTTTGGTGAGCTGAACAGTTTTGTGCTGGATTCTCTCCGCGGCCTTGATGAAACCATCCAGTACAATCAGGGTGAAAAGAGAAAAGGCCAGATGTCTGACCGCTCCCGGAAACTTGCAGGAATGCAGGAAGACTTAAGCCGGATGGAAGGTTCCCAGAGATCATTTACCAATCTTATGATCCTGCTTGCGTCCTTTGGAATGCTGGCGCTGACGATCCATCTTTATGGAAAAGGTGAGATCGGTTTTGACGGAATCCTGACCTGTACCATTGCCATGATGGGATCTTTTGGCCCGGTTGTGGCACTGTCCAGTCTTTCCAATAACCTGAATCAGACTCTGGCAAGTGGTGAGCGTGTGCTTTCGCTCCTGGAGGAGAAACCACTGGTGGAGGAGATTCCGGATGGAATCGAGTTTCACGCAGTTGGAAGGTTTAATGATGTGGAGAAACAAGATGAATCCGGTGATGGATTTACAGGTGCAGAAGCCTCTCATGTGACATTCGCATATGAAGATGAAACCATCCTGGACGACTACTCCCTGAAACTTGCACCGGGTAAGATCACCGGTATCCATGGAGCCAGCGGTTCCGGAAAATCCACACTTTTAAAGCTTCTGATGCGTTTTTGGGATGTAAGTGCAGGCAGCATTTTCGTAGATAGCAGAAATGTAAAAGAGATCCCGACACGCAGGCTGCGGGATCTGGAAAGCTATGTGACACAGGAAACCCACCTGTTCCACGATTCCATCGCAAACAATATCGCCATCGCAAAACCAGGCGCAACCCGTGAGGAAATCATGGAGGCCGCAAAAAAAGCTTCCATCCATGACTTCATCATGACCCTTCCAAAAGGATATGACACAGAAGTCGGAGAACTGGGAGACACACTCTCCGGCGGCGAAAAGCAGAGAATCGGTATTGCAAGAGCCTTCCTCCACGACAGCCCACTCCTTCTTCTGGACGAGCCGACATCCAATCTGGATTCCCTGAACGAAGGCATCATCCTGAAGTCCCTGAAAGAAGATAATGCCAACCGTACCGTCGTGCTGGTGTCGCACAGAACTTCTACAATGAACGTTGCAGATGTGGTGTATGAGATGGAGAATGGGAGAGTGTCGTGAAGGGATGTGATCTTTTTGCTTGACTTTGCAATTGTGTAAGTTATTATACTTATAAGAAAGTAGCTTACGAGTTAGTAAATTTATTTGCCCCGTTGGAGAAATCTGACGGGGCATTTTGCTAAGAGGGGGTTAATGGTGGGAGAGATAAGTATGAAATATATTGCACATTGTGATGAAGGACGCGAACAGAGTATATTAGATCATTTGCAGGGAACAGCAGAAAAAGCAAGAGATTTTGCTGAAGTTTTCGGAAAAGGTGACTGGGGATATTGCTGTGGAATGTTACATGATATTGGAAAATACAGTGATAAATTTCAACGAAGAATCCATGGAGAAGAAATAAAGGTGGATCATGCGACAGCAGGAGCGAGAGTTTGTCTGGAACTTGGAGGAATGTATCCGTTTCTAGAGATGTGTATTGCCGGACATCATGCAGGGCTGTCTGATTATGGAACCAGTATGGATGCAGGAAATTCACCTACGACACTTGGAAGAAGAAAGAAGAAAATAGAAGATTTTCAGGCATACAAAAGCGAAGTGCAGATTCCGGAGTTGAAAACACCACCGGTTGATGTAGGGAAAATGGTGGATGTAAATTTTTCATTAAGCATGTTTACAAGAATGTTGTATTCCTGCCTTGTTGATGCAGATTTTCTTGATACAGAAGAATTCATGACAGAGGGAAAGTCAGGACGGCAGCAGGGGCAAAAGATGTCGGTGCTCTTGGATAAACTGGAAAAATACATAGCAGAATGGCTGGAAAATACAGAAAAAGAAAGTGTGAATGGTAGAAGAACAGAGATTTTGAAAGCCTGTCTTGAAAAAGGAGAGAAAGAAAAAGGACTTTTTCGGTTAACGGTTCCTACAGGTGGAGGAAAAACCGTTGCATCGCTTGCGTTTGCATTGAGACATGCGGTAAAACACCATATGGATCGTATTATTTATGTAATTCCGTATACCAGTATTATTGAACAGAATGCAGATGTTTTTCGGAAGATACTGGGAGATGAAAATGTTCTGGAAAATCATTGTAATGTGGATTATGAAGGTTCGGAAGAGTTAAGAGCAATGCAGCTTGCAGCAGAAAACTGGGATAGGCCAGTAGTGGTCACAACGAATGTACAGTTTTTTGAATCTTTATTCTCAAATAAATCCTCCAAATGCAGAAAATTACATAATATAGCAAACAGCGTGATCATATTTGATGAAGCACAGATGCTTCCCAATGATTATTTAAAGCCTTGTCTGGCGGCAATAGAAGAACTGATACTAAATTATAAAGTAAGTGCAGTATTGTGCACCGCTACACAGCCGGCGTTGGAGCCTTTTTTTAAAGATATAAAGCATATTACTGAACTTTGTCCGAGAACAGAGGAACAGTTTGAATTTTTTCAAAGAGTTCAGTTTGAAAATGCCGGGAAGTTATCAGAAAAAATATTGAAAGAACGTTTGGTAAAAGAAAAACAGGCATTATGTATTGTCAATACCAAAAAGAAAGCACAGGAAATTTATAATGCGATCAAAGGTGAAGGCGTTTATCATTTGTCTACAAGCATGTATCCAAAACACAGAAAACGTATGCTAAAGCAGATAAAAGAAAGACTGAATGAAGGGAAAAAATGTATTGTGATCTCAACAAGTCTGGTGGAAGCAGGAGTAAATCTTGATTTCTGTACGGTATACAGGCAGATTGCAGGGATAGATTCAATTATTCAGGCGGCAGGAAGATGCAATCGAGAGGGAAAGCGTACAATAGAAGAAAGTAAAGTGGTGATTTTCCAGTTTGATGATACAGAAAAAGTTCCGGGACAGAGACAGCAGATAGATGTTTCGAAAGCATTGCTTACAGATGAATGTAAGAGTGAAGATCTGCAGACAGTGACAAGATACTTTGAAATGCTTTATCATATGCGGGGAGAAAGCTTGGATAAGAAGAAAATCTGTGAAGAACTTAATGGGGGATGGCATAATTTTGCTACAGTAGGAAGAGAGTTTAAATTAATAGAGGAAAATACGGTAACAATTTTTGTGAATCAGGAAGAAGAGGCGAAACAGATATTACAGGACCTGAAAAATAAAGGATTTACAAAATCGAGAATGAGGCGGGCGGCACAATACTGTGTGAATTTATATGTACAGAAATTTGAAAAATATAATGATGCAGGCATGTTGAGACCGGTCTCGGAGGATATGCAGGATTTTTATGAACTTATAGATTTGGATCAATATTCTGAAGAGACAGGATTGAATCTTGAGATTGACTATGGTATGGGAATTTTTAGTTAAAAACAGTTGTGAAATAGAACCGGGGGATTAAAGCTTTTTGCTTTAATCTCCCGGTTCTACGTACTACTGACTGTTATACTTAAAGTTATTATTTCAATCCACAGGCGTTATTTCAATCCAGTGGTTTGGAAAGAATTCCTGACATAAGATAAATATAATATATACATATAAAAATTTCAATAAATTTAAATATAAAATCTTAGTGATAAGTATTGTTTATTTGAGAAGAGTGTAGTATATTTAGAATAACAGAAAAATATAAAAGATAATTTGTTCGAAATAGAATAAATTTGCAGAAAAAAGGAGCTGTATATGACCTTATATCATGGAAGCAAAGAAATCGTAGAGTATCCGGAGATTAGGAAAGCCAGATTTAACAAAGATTTTTATTTTGGTTTCTATTGCACAAATATTGAAAAACAGGCAGAACGGTGGGCAACAAGATATGGTGACAAAGGATATATCAATAAGTACGAGTATACAGAAAATACAGAATTGAAAATTCTTAAATTTGAAAAAATGACAGAAAAATGGCTGGATTTTATTATCTCCTGTCGGAATGGACAATCTCATCAATATGATATTGTGGAAGGCCCAATGGCAGATGATACGATTTATAACTATTTGCAAAATTATCTGGATGGCAAGATTTCAAGAGCGGCTTTCTGGGAACTGGTAAAATTTAAATATCCAACACATCAGATCAGTTTTCATACAATCTCTGCACTGGATACTTTGAAATTTATAGGAAGTGAGGTTGTGTATGGCAAGGAAAAATAATAACAATCTGTTTTTTACATGTAGTTTGATTGAATATATAGGACGAATGCGAAAACAGTGTCGATGTGAAATTGTAGATTATCTTGGCAGGAAAAATATAAAGAGAATATATAACTATGCGGATGTGTTTCATTGTGAACCAATAGAAAAAGTTGCTACGGAGTTTATAGAGCAATGTAAGATCCCAGAAGGAAAATTTGACAATATATCAATGTGCAAATACACGGTTCCGGATTACTGGGACATTGGAGAAGTATATGAAAGATTAATAGAAGATATCTATCAAGATACAGAAATCGAAAAAGGAATCTGGGAAATTTATCATTCCTGGATCGATGCACATATTTCAGACTACAATACAGATTTTTATTATCAGTCGAGAGAATATATAGCGGAATGCTATAAAGCAGGAGAAATATTATAGAAAAGAGGAAACGCTTATGGGGATGGGAGTAAAAGTCAGAGTCTGGGGAGATTATGCATTGTTTTCCAGACCGGAGATGAAAGTAGAGAGGTGCTCTTATGATGTGATAACACCATCGGCAGCCCGGGGGATTTTGGAAGCAATTTACTGGCATCCCGGTATGAAGTGGTGTATAGACAAAATTTATGTAAAAAAACCAATTAAATTTACCAGTGTAAGAAGAAATGAAGTGAAGAGTAAAATATCTCGAAACAAGATGCTTGAAGCTTATAATGGAAGTAAGAAACCTTTATATTGTAGTAGTAAAGAGGAAATCGTGCAGAGAGCATCATTATTGTTGAGTGATGTAGAGTATGTTATTGAAGCCCATTTTGAAATGACCGAAAAAGCAAATGTAACTGACAATCCGGGGAAGTTTAAGGATATCATTATGAGGAGACTGACGAGAGGTCAATGTTATCATATGCCGTATTTGGGATGTCGGGAATTTCCTGCAAATTTTGAATTGTGCAAGGAAGAAGAAATCCATACAGCCTATGATGATGTGGAAGAAAAAGATTTTGGATTTATGCTGTATGACATTGATTATTCGGATGAAGAAAACCTTAGTCCCATGTTTTTTCGGGCAATTATGAAACAGGGCGTGATAGATGTGCGAAACTGCGAGGTGGTTCGATGATACTGCAGGCATTGGTAAAATACTATGAAAATCTGGAAAAACAAGGAAAATTGCCCAGGCAAGGATGGTGTCAGGCGAAAGTTTCTTATGGGATTAATTTATCCATAGATGGAAATATAAAAAATATCATATGGTTGAAAGATCAGGTTCAGGCAGGAAAAAAGCAGATTTGGATTTCCAAAACAATGACAGTTCCGACAATGCTTACGCGGTCTTCCGGAGTCGCTGCGAATTTTCTATGTGACAATTCGAAATATCTTCTTGGAATTGATAAGAACGGTACAGGAAAAAGAATTACAGAGTGTTTTGAAGCGGCAAAAGAAAAGCATATTAAATTATTGGAAAATACTTCCGGGGAAATGTCACGGGCCATATGTGCGTTCTTTCATAAATGGAATCCGGAAGAAGCAAAAGAGAATACAGCTGTTTTAGAAAATTGGGAAGAGATTACAGATGGTGGAAATCTTATATTCTGTATGAATGAAAAATATGCTCAGGATGACGATGAAATAGAAAGACTATGGGATGCCAGCAGTAACCAATCGGAAACAGATATGGATGGAATCTGTCTGGTAACAGGAAAAAAAACAGAGATTTCAAGAATTCACAGGAACATAAAAGGAGTTCCGGGAGCACAATCCAGTGGTGCAGCTTTGGTTTCTTTTAATGCACCATCATTTGAATCTTATGGAAAAGAACAGAGCTATAATGCACCTGTTGGAAAGTATGCGGAGTTTGCTTATACAAGTGCATTAAATTATTTGCTGGCACAAAGAAAATATACATTTTCACTGGGAGATTCTATCATTGTGTACTGGGCAGAGGAGGCAAAAAAAGAATATCAGGATGTACTTCTGGCATTGTTAAATCCGATAAAAGATAATCAAAATGAGGTGCATACATTTTTTGAAAAACTCAGAAAAGATGAACAGATCATAATTGATGACATTGAATTAAATCCATCTCAGAAGTTTTATATTTTATGTCTGGCACCAAATGCTGCCAGATTATCCGTAAGATTTTTTTACCAGAATTCATTTGGAAATATCATAAAGAATCTGGAATGCCATTATGAACGAATGAAGATGGTAAAACCCAAACGGGAAGAACGTGAATATATTGGAATAGAGGACATGCTGAAAGAAACTGTAAATCTGAATTCTCGAGATAAAAAACCGATTTCCAATATGGCTGCTATGGTGTTTTCTTCTGTCTTACAAAATACAAGGTATCCGGCAAGTCTGTATACAGATACATTGATAAGAATACGAGCTGAGCAGGGGCGGATAACCTGGGGACGAGCTTCCATTCTTAAAGCTTTTTTAATGAAAAATTATAAAAATATGGAAGGAGAAATTTACATGGGTTTAAATGAAGAATCTAATGACGTGGCGTATGTACTGGGAAGGGTATTTGCTGTTTTGGAGTCAATTCAGACGGATGCAAATCCGGAAATAAAATCAACGATTCGGGATCGCTACTTTAATTCAGCATGTGCAACACCGGCATCGGTATTTCCGGTATTGTTTAAGTTGAAGAATAGTCATATAAAAAAAATAGAAAGAGATAAGGGGTATTTGAAAAGGAAATATGAAGATCTTTTGGGCGAATTGGTGAGTAAGCTGGAATCCTATCCAAAACGTTTGTCATTGGAGGAACAAGGGAAATTTATTTTAGGGTATTACCACCAGAAACAGGAAGGTATTTGGGAAAACGGGAGGGAAAATAGATGAGCGAAGTTATTAAAAACAGATACGAGTTTGTAGTTTTATTTGATGTAGAAAATGGAAATCCAAACGGAGACCCGGATGCAGGAAATATGCCAAGAATAGATCCGGAAAGCGGCTTAGGACTTGTTACGGATGTCTGCCTGAAAAGAAAAATAAGAAATTATGTGGAAACAGTAAAAGAGGATGCACAGGGTTACAAAATTTATATTAAAGAAGATGTTCCGTTGAATCGAAGTGACAGAACTGCATGTGAAAATATTGGAATCAAAGAAGCAGATGATAAGAAAGTAACGGAAGCATTAAAAAAACTGAAAAAAAATGATCCGGATGTGGATTCAAAATTGCGGGATTACATGTGTGAAAATTATTATGATATCAGAACTTTCGGCGCGGTAATGACTACTTTTGTAAAAGCTTCTTTGAACTGTGGACAGGTGAGAGGACCGGTTCAGATCGGATTTGCGAGAAGTATCGATCCGGTGATCAGTCAGGAAGTTACAATTACCCGTGTGGCAATCACAACAGAAAAAGATGCCGAAAATAAAAGTACCGAAATGGGAAGAAAGAGTATTGTGCCATATGCATTGTATCGCGCAGAGGGCTTTATATCTGCAAATCTTGCACGAAAAACAACAGGATTTACAGAAGAAGATCTGGAACTTCTGTGGGATGCGATCATAAATATGTTTGAAAATGACCATTCAGCAGCCCGTGGAAAAATGTCAGTACGTGAACTGATCGTGTTTAAGCACAGTAAAGAATTGGGAGATTGTCCGGCATATAAATTGTTTGATGCAGTTGAAGTAGCACGAAAAGAAAATGTAGAATATCCGAGAAGATATCAGGATTATACAGTTGAAATTCATAATGATAAAATACCGGAATCTGTTGAAGTAAAAAGGATGATTTGATGGAGTATACAGAAGATGATTATTTGATGATATCAGGTATACAGCATTTTAAATTTTGCAGAAGACAGTGGGCATTGATCCATGTTGAGCAGCAGTGGGCAGAAAATGTTCATACAGCTGTTGGAAAACTGATGCACCAGAAGGTACATGATCCATATTTGACGGAAAAAAGAAAAGATACTATTTTGGTAAGAGCTTTGCCGGTTTCTTCAAGAATTATGGGAGTGAGTGGAGAATGTGATCTTGTGGAATTTCATAAATGTGAAGATGGAATACGGCTTCATGGACATAGAGGAATGTATTCTGTTTATCCGGTAGAATATAAAAAAGGAAAGTCTAAATCAACAGATGCGGATAGATTGCAGCTTGTAGCGCAGGCTTTATGCCTGGAAGAAATGCTTTCTACAGTAGTACCGGTAGGAGCGCTTTTCTATGGGGAAACAAGACGCAGAGAAGTGGTGGAAATTACAGATGATTTGAGGAATGAAGTCAGGGATATGTTTGAAGAAATGCATCAGTATTATAACAGAGGTTATACGCCAAAGGTAAAAACAGGCAAAATGTGTAGCTCTTGTTCTTTAAAGGAACTTTGTCTTCCAAAATTAAATAAGCCAGCCTCTGTAAAGAGCTATATAGTCCGGATGTTGGAGGAGGGGGAGACATGAAAAAACTTTTGAATACATTGTATGTAACTTCTGAGAACAGTTATCTGGGACTGGATGGAGAAAATATTGTTGTTTTTGAAGACAACAAAGAAAAAGGAAGACTTCCGTTACATAATTTGGAGGGAATCGTTTCTTTTGGATACCGTGGTGTCAGTCCGGCACTTATGGGAGCTTGTGCAGAAAGAAACATTTCGCTTTGTTTTATGACACCGCAGGGAAAATTTCTTGCTCGAGTAAATGGAAAGACAAGAGGAAATGTGCTTCTGAGGGAACAGCAGTATGCAAGTTGTTTGGATTCTGCAATCAGCCTGGAAATTGCAAAAAACTGTATACTTGGAAAGGTATATAATGCAAGATGGGTATTGGAACGTTGTGCCAGAGATCATGGTATGCAGGTAGAGGTGGAGAAAATAAAAACTGCATCAGAAAAGTTAAAATATACGTTGGAATTGATTCAAATATGCGAATCGAAGGCACAATTAAGAGGATTTGAAGGAGAAGCGGCCAGTGTTTATTTTGGAGTTTTTGATGAAATGATCTTGCAGCAGAAAAAGGATTTTTCATTTCAGGGAAGAAATAAAAGACCGCCATTAGATAATATGAACGCAATGTTGTCTTTTGTATATACGCTGCTGACGAATACAATTGCTTCTTCTCTGGAGTGTGTAGGTTTGGATCCTTATGTTGGATATCTTCATACAGAAAGACCGGGAAGAGTTTCACTGGCTTTGGATCTGATAGAGGAATTAAGAGCTGTACTGGCAGATCGTTTTGTACTGTCACTTGTTAACAAAAAGATCGTAAGTGGAAAAAATTTTACTAAAAAAGAAAACGGAGCTGTTCTGATGGATGATGAGATTCGAAAAAAACTGTTGGTAGAATGGCAGAAGAAAAAGAAAGAAACGATTACTCATCCATTTCTGAAAGAAAAAGTAGAATGGGGAATGGTTCCTTATGTACAGGCCATGCTGCTGGCAAGATATCTGAGAGGAGATTTGGATAGCTATCCGGTATTTTTATGGAAATGAGGTGACAAAATGCTAGTATTGATTACCTATGATGTAAATACGGAGACAGCTGCAGGAAGGACACGTTTGCGTAAGGTAGCGAAGCAATGTACAAATTACGGAAGAAGGGTACAAAATTCTGTGTTCGAATGTATTTTGGACAGTGCGCAATGTGTTACTTTGAAGGCGATTTTGTCGGATATCATTGACAAAAATAAAGATAGCTTACGTTTTTATTACCTCGGAAATAATTATCAAACTAAAATAGAACATGTAGGGATAGAACATGGAATTCCAGTAGATCAACCTTTAATTATGTAAGTGCGAATCAGAAGTACACATAAAATATCGGTAGGATTCGCACTACAAATATCAGAAAAGTAAAACGAATAACACCAAAGAAAAGAGAGAAGGGATAATAAAAAGTAGAAAAATTATATTTATTGCATAAAAAAGCAAAGAATATTTGTGAAAATTTGCTGTCGTTCCCCACGCGGGAACGTGGATTGAAATGTCAAACGGAGTACAACAATATCTCCCTCTGTGTGTCGTTCCCCACGCGGGAACGTGGATTGAAATATTTATAATTCGGATTCATGGAACTTCTGGAAGGTCGTTCCCCACGCGGGAACGTGGATTGAAATAGACGATACATAACCTGAATTGTTCTAAAAAATAGTCGTTCCCCACGCGGGAACGCGGATTGAAATCACTCTTTGCATTTCGGCGTACCAAATGGAAGTTGTCGTTCCCCATGCGGGAACGCGGATTGAAATAACGATAAAGATGAATTTTCCGAAGATCCGGCAGCTCGTCGTTCCCCACGCGGGAACGCGGATTGAAATAACTATGCAACATACAGCCAGAGCCTCTCCCGTAGTCGTTCCCCACGCGGGAATGTGAATTGAAATAACAAAGAGGAAATCAAACGGTGTGGTACATGGGGTGTTCCCTATGCGGGAACAAAAACCACAAAAACCGGAAATCGCAATTAATACTTGCATTTAACGAACATTGGTGTTACAATGAACGAAACTAAGAACTTGTTGGCATAGGAGTGGGCGAGAGCCCGCTCCTATTTGCTGAGAAGGAATTTGTTCAGAAACAGGCAGAAACAGGAAAGGCAGGTGGGAAGCATGAGCAGACGGGAAGAATATGAACAGAAGACAGAGGCGATCCTTACACCGATCGTGGAGTCCAGGGGCTTTGAACTGGTAGATGTGGAGTATGTCAAGGAAGCCGGAACCTGGTATCTCAGAGGCTATATCGACAAGCCGGGCGGAATCACAGTCAATGACTGCGAGGACGTAAGCCGTGCATTCAGTGATATACTGGATGAGCAGGATTTCATCGAGGACAGCTACATTATGGAGATCAGTTCTCCGGGACTTGACCGGCCTCTTAAAAAAGAAAAAGACTTTAAGAGAAGTCTTGGCAAGCTGGTGGAGATCCGTACCTACCGGCCCATCGAGAAACAGAAAGAATTCTGCGGTATTTTAAATGCATATGATAGTAACAGTGTGACAATCGATGAAGACGGCACAGAACGTACCTTTGATAAAAAAGATATTGCCCTGATTCGTCTCGCGATCGAATTCTAAAAGAGAATCGAATCTGTAAAATTCAGGAGGAAAAAAGAAAAATGAGCAGAGATTTAAGAGATGCGCTGGACGTTCTCGAAAAAGAGAAAAATATCAGTAAGGATACACTGCTGGAGGCAATTGAGCAGTCACTGATCCAGGCATGTAAGAACCATTTCGGAAAGGCAGATAACGTTCACGTTATGATCGATCCGGAGACCTGTGACTTCAGTGTTTACGCTGACAGAACTGTTGTAGAGCATGTGGAGGATCCAGCTCTTGAGATTTCTCTGGTGGATGCACAGAAAACAAACACCAACGCAGAGATCGGCGATGTTATGAAAGTTGAGATCCAGTCCAAGGAATTCGGACGTATCGCAACTCAGAACGCAAAGAACGTCATTCTTCAGAAGATCCGTGAGGAAGAGCGCAAAGTTCTCTACGATCAGTACTACGGAATCGAAAAAGAAGTAGTAACCGGTATTGTTCAGAGAGTAATGGGCAAAAATGTCAGCATCAACCTCGGTAAGGCAGACGCAGTCCTCACAGAGAACGAGCAGGTAAAAGGCGAGACATTCCAGCCGACTGAGCGAGTAAAAGTTTACATCCTTGAGGTAAAGGACACACCGAAGGGACCACGTATCCTGGTTTCCAGAACACATCCTGGTCTTGTAAAGAGACTTTTCGAGTCCGAGGTTGCAGAGGTGAGAGATGGTACCGTTGAGATCAAGAGCATTGCCCGTGAGGCAGGGTCCCGTACCAAGATCGCCGTATGGAGCAACGATCCGGATGTAGATGCTGTGGGAGCATGTGTTGGTATGAACGGCGCCCGTGTAGGTGCGGTTGTCAACGAGCTTCACGGTGAGAAGATCGATATCATCAACTGGGATGAGAACCCGGCGATCCTTATCGAGAACGCATTAAGCCCTGCAAAAGTTATCGCAGTTATGGCTGACCCGGATGAGAAGACCGCACTGGTCGTAGTTCCGGATTACCAGCTTTCCCTTGCTATCGGCAAGGAAGGACAGAACGCACGTCTTGCTGCAAGGCTTACAGGCTTCAAGATTGACATCAAGAGCGAGACACAGGCAAGAGAGTCCGGTGACTTCTACGATGATTACGATGAGGAACACGAGGAAGCAGAGGAAGAAATGACAGAAGAGGCTGTTTCCGAAGAGATTGAAGAAGCAGAGGAAGATACAGAAGAGACAGAAACAGAAGCTGAAGAAACAGCAGATGGAGATGCCGAAGAATAATGAAAACGAGAACCAAGATTCCCATGCGTCAGTGTACCGGCTGCAGGGAAATGAAAAGCAAAAAGGAAATGATACGAGTTCTCAGGACATCAGAGAATGAGATCATCCTGGACGCTACAGGTAAGAAAAACGGACGCGGCGCATACCTTTGTTTCTCAGAGGAATGCCTGGAAAAGGCTATCAAAAACCATGGCCTGGAGCGTTCCTTGAAAATGGCAGTTCCGGATGAAGTGTATCAGAACCTCAAAAAGGAGTTTGGATCAATTGAAAAACAATAAGGTTTTATCACTCATCGGACTTGCGACAAAAGCAGGAAAAACAGTGAGCGGAGAATTTTCCACAGAGAAATCCGTAAAAACAGGAAATGGTTTCCTGGCACTGGTGGCAGATGATGCCTCCGAAAACACAAAAAAGAAATTTCGGAATATGTGTACCTATTATGAAGTTCCGTTATATTTCCTTTCAGACAAAGAGAGCCTGGGCAGAGCAATGGGCAAAGAATTCCGTGCCAGCCTTGCCGTGCAGGACGAAAATTTTGCAAAGGCGATCATGAAGGCGCTGGAAAAAGAATCCGGCAGATAACCTGCATGATACAGGCGTCTGTAAGGAGGTTTGACGTTAGAAATGATAAAAGATAAATTCAACAGATCGGGAAAGGAGCAATATAGACAATTGGATACTCCAAAAACAGAAGAAAAGACAACAACGGTGAATACAGAGGGTAACAAGTCTGAAGCACCGAAAAAGAAAAAAAATATCATCCGTGTATTTCATGCACAGAATGCCAGCGATGGCGGTAAAGGAAGAAGAAAACCGGCAGCGGGCGAGAGAAAGGGACCGGCACGTCCACAGAACGGCGGTCAGAGAAGCACAGGAGCAAACACAAGAAACGGTGAGGCCGGTGAGCAGAGAAACGGTCAGAGTGGACAGAATCGCACTCAGGGCGGAAGAACGCAGGGCAACCGTCCGGAAGGAAGAAGAGACGGAAATCGTGACGGAAGAACCTTCGAAGGAAGAAGAGACGGTGGAAATCGTTTTGGCGGAAACCGTTCCCAGAATGGCGAGGGACGTCCGGCAAGACAGGGCGAGGGAAACAGAGGCCCACGCCAGAATGACGGAAGAGGCGGAAGCCGTTTCAGCGGTGGAGCAAACCGTGGCCAGGGTGGTCAGGGCGGAAGCTTTGAAGGAAGAAGAGACGGAGGAAGCCGTTTCGGCGGCGGAGCAAACCGTGGCCAGGGAGGCCAGGGCGGACGTTCCGAAGGCGGAAGAGGCGGAGATAACCGTTTCGGCGGAGCAAACCGTGGTGGCCAGGGCGGCGGACAGCGTCCGGGACAGAGAAGAAGCGGTGGCTCTTCAGATGCTGTATTCACCCCGGAGCTGACCAAGACATCCAAGGACAGCAAGCGTGAGCGTGACAGAGAGAATAAGAACAAGAAGAAAGAATTCGAGAAAGGTACCCAGGGCGGACGCAGACCAAATCAGGGCGGACGCAGACCGAATTCCAGAATTCCGAAAGCACTTCAGAAACCGAATCCACAGCCGAAGCAGGAAGAGAAGAAACCGGAGATCAAGGAGATCACCATTCCGGAGAAGCTTACTATCCGTGAGCTTGCGGATGCGATGAAGATGCAGCCGTCAGTGATCGTTAAGAAGCTTTTCATGGAAGGGGTCATGGTAACCGTAAACCAGGAGATCGACTTTGAAAAGGCAGAGGAGATCGCACTTGGCTTTGATATCATTGCTGAGAAGGAAGAAAAGGTGGATGTGATCGCAGAGCTCCTCAAAGAGGACGAAGAGGACGAGGATGATATGGTTCCGAGACCTCCGGTAGTCTGTGTTATGGGTCACGTTGACCATGGTAAAACATCTCTTCTGGATGCTATCCGTAATACAAACGTAACCAGAGGCGAGGCCGGCGGAATCACACAGCACATCGGTGCTTACGTGGTAAATATCAAGGGCCAGAAGATCACATTCCTGGATACACCGGGACATGAGGCGTTCACAGCTATGCGTATGCGTGGTGCCAACGCTACAGATATCGCAGTTCTGGTCGTTGCCGCAGACGATGGTGTAATGCCGCAGACAGTAGAGGCAATCAGTCATGCAAAGGCAGCAGGTGTTGAGATCATCGTTGCCATCAATAAGATCGATAAACCAAGTGCAAATGTTGAGCGTGTAAAACAGGAACTTTCCGAGTATGAACTGATTCCTGAGGACTGGGGCGGAAGCACCATCTTTGTTCCGGTGTCCGCACATACAGGAGAAGGAATTGAGAATCTTCTTGAGATGATCCTTCTTACTGCTGAGGTTTCCGAGCTCAAAGCCAATCCGAACCGTGAGGCAAGAGGTCTTGTTATTGAGGCTCAGCTTGATAAGGGTAAAGGACCGGTTGCTACTATTCTTGTTCAGAAGGGTACTCTTCATGTGGGAGATTTTATTGCTGCAGGTGCATGCAACGGTAAGGTACGTGCAATGATGGATGATAAAGGACGTCGTGTAAAAGAGGCAGGTCCGTCTACTCCGGTTGAGATCCTCGGACTTGGCGATGTTCCCAATGCAGGTGAGATCCTGATGTCCTTCGAGAGCGATAAAGAAGCCAAGAACTTTGCAGGCGCATTCGTTACAGAGAACAAGAGCCGTCTTCTCGAGGAGACCAAAGGCAAGCTTTCTCTGGATAACCTGTTTGACCAGATCCAGGCCAGCGATCTTAAGGAGCTTCCGATCATCGTCAAGGCCGATGTACAGGGATCTGTTGAGGCTGTAAAACAGAGTCTTACCAAGCTTTCCAACGAGGAAGTTATCGTTAAGGTGATCCATGGTGGCGTAGGTGCCATCAATGAGTCTGATGTTAGCCTTGCTGCAACATCCAATGCTATCATCATTGGCTTTAACGTACGTCCTGATACCACAGCAAAACAGCTTGCTGAGCAGGAGGGTGTTGACCTTCGACTTTATAAAGTCATTTATCAGGCAATCGAGGATGTAGAGGCAGCCATGAAGGGTATGCTGGATCCTGTATTCGAGGAGAAGGTTATCGGTCACGCAGAGGTTCGTCAGCTGTTCAAGGCATCCGGTGTCGGAACCATCGCAGGAAGCTATGTGCTGGATGGTACATTCCAGCGTAACTGTAAGGTTCGTATCACACGAGGTGAGGACCAGATCTTCGAGGGTGAGCTTGCATCCCTGAAGAGATTTAAGGATGATGTCAAGGAAGTTCGTGCCGGCTATGAGTGCGGCCTTGTATTTAATGACTTTAATGATGTCAAAGAAGAAGATAAAGTCGAAGCATATATCATGGTAGAGGTACCAAGATAGGAGTGATTCGTAATGAGAAAAAACAGCATTAAAAATACACGTGTGAATGGTGCAGTTCAAAAAGAACTCAGCACCATCATACACAGCGAGATCAAGGATCCCAGAATTCATCCGATGACCTCTGTGACAGCTGTTGAGGTGGCACCGGATCTTAAGACCTGCAAAGCCTACATCAGTGTGCTGGGCGAGAAACAGGCCAAGGATTCCACCCTCCGGGGCTTGAAGAATGCAGAGGGCTATGTTCGGAGAGAACTGGCCAGAAGACTGAATCTCCGCAATACACCGGAGATCCGTTTTGTTCTGGATGAGTCTATTGAATATGGTGTAAATATGTCAAAGAAGATCAATGACGTAATGAGTGGGATGGAAACAGAGGAATAGGTGGAAAAAATGAAAAACATTTCAGAAATACTGGAAAATGTAAAAACCGTTGGCATTGGCGGTCACATCCGTCCGGATGGGGACTGCATTGGTTCCTGTATGGCTCTGTATCTCTATATCCGGAAATATTTTCCTGATATAGAAGCAGATGTTTATCTGGAAGACCGAAAACCTGTATTTGATTACATTGACAGAATGGATGAGGTTAAGACAGAAGCAGAAGAAGATAAGGTGTATGATCTTTTTATCACCTGTGATGTCAGCGCACTGGACAGACTTGCAGTTGCCCGGAAATATTTTGATGCAGCAAAAAAGACAGCCTGCATTGACCATCATGTGAGCAATAACGGATTTGCGGATGTCAATCATGTAAGAGGCGAAATCAGCTCTGCCAGTGAAGTTCTTTACGGACTTCTGGATTCAGACAAGATCGATCGTTCCATTGCGGTTCCTATTTATACGGGAATGGCACATGATACCGGCGTGTTCCAGTATTCTTCCACAACACCGGAAACCATGAGGATCGCCGGAGAACTGATGAAAACAGGATTTGATTTCAGCAGGATCATCGATGAGTCCTTTTACCAGAAAACATATCTTCAGAATCAGGTCATGGGACGTGTCCTGGCAGAGAGTATTCTCCTTCAGGGCGGTAAGTGTGTGGTCGGATATCTGAAAAAACGGGAGATGGATTTCTACAGTGTGGAAGGAAAGGATCTGGAGGGAATCGTGAGCCAGCTCCGTCTGACTGCTGGTGTGGAGGTTGCGATCTTTATCTATGAGATGCAGACGCAACTCTTTAAAGTATCTCTCCGTTCCAATGGTAAGGTGGATGTAAGCAAGATTGCCGTATTTTTCGGAGGCGGCGGACATGTGCGTGCGGCCGGCTGTGATATGCAGGGCTCCATGTACGATGTGATCAACAACCTTACCGCTGAAATTGAAAAACAGCTTGCAGAGGAGTAAAGATAAGATCATGGACGGAATACTTGTGATCCGAAAGGAAAAAGGTTATACCTCTCATGATGTTGTTGCAAAGCTGCGTGGGATTCTCCACATGAAAAAGATCGGCCATACCGGGACTCTGGATCCGGCAGCAGAGGGAGTACTTCCTGTTGCACTGGGCAAGGGGACCCGGCTGGTGGAACTTCTTACAGAAAAAGAAAAAACATATGAGGCGGTTTTAAGGCTGGGAGTTTCCACAGATACCCAGGACATGACCGGAGCTGTTCTTTCTGAGAAACCTGTGACCGTCACGGAAGAGGAAGTCCGTGAGGCAGTGGGATCCTTTGTGGGAGAACAGCAGCAGGTCCCTCCTATGTATTCGGCCCTGAAGGTAAACGGAAAGAAGCTTTACGAACTGGCCAGAGAAGGAAAAACCATAGAGCGTAAGCCGCGCCCTGTGGTTTTTTATGAGATAAGGATACTGGATATGGAGCTTCCGCTGGTACGCATAAGCGTTACCTGCAGCAAGGGCACCTATATCCGTACACTTTGCAATGACATCGGAGAAAAATTAGGCTGCGGCGGAGCCATGGAAGAGCTGCTTCGGACCAGGTCCGGAAATTTCACTCTGGAAGAGAGCATGACACTTTCCCAGGTGGAGGAGGCGGTTGCCGATGGGACCATCGGGGAAAAGCTTGTTTCCATCGAGGATGTACTTTCCAAGTATCCGGTCCTTACCTGTACACCGGAGGGAGACAGACTTCTCAATAACGGAAACCCGCTTCCGGAAGAACTGGTACAGGGAGGCAGCAGGGAAGAAAAAGTCCGGATGTATAAAAGCAGCGGAAATTTCACAGGAATATACGGCTGGGATGAAAGAAAACAGAAATACGTACCCATCCGCATGTTTTTTGTATGACACTTTATAAAAACTTGCAGGAGCAGCAGAAGATATGGAATACTTGAAGATCGACGGAGAATTTCCGCGCCTTTCAAAGAGTGCGGTGACACTTGGAAAATTTGATGGCATACACCGTGGACACCAGAAACTGGTGGAGAAGATCCTGGAACAGAAAGAAAAAGGTCTGCAGACAGTCCTTTTTTCTCTTGGCATCGGCAGTCAGATGATCTTTACAAAAGAGGAACGATGTCAGCTTCTTGAGAAAGCAGGCGTGGATGTGCTGATCGAATGTCCGCTGGATAACCGGATCCGTCATATGAAGGCGGAAACCTTTATTAAAGAGATCCTGGTGGGAGATCTTCAGGCGGAGCATGTTGCAGTGGGAGAAGATTTCAGGTTCGGGTATGAACGCAAGGGAACACCACAGCTTCTGGAGACTATGGGAAGGAAGCTTGGCTTTACTGTGGATGTTGTTCCGAAAGAAATGGAAGGCCGCAGAAAGATCAGCAGTACATTTATCCGTGAGGAACTGAAAAAGGGAAATATGGAAAAGGTTAATGATCTGCTGGGAATCCCCTTTTTTGTGGACGGTGTGATCGAACATGGAAGAGGAATGGGACATAAGGTCCTTCTTCCCACTACTAATATCGTTCCTGCAAAAGAAAAGCTGATGCCGCCAAATGGCGTTTATGATACAGTGTCCCATTTTAAGGACAGAACCCTTTGCGGGATCACAAACGTAGGATATAAGCCAACCATCGGAGAGAAATTCCTGGGTGTTGAGACCTATCTTTTTGACTGTGAGGAGGATCTGTACGGAGAGCCCTGCAGAGTGGAATTCTTTCATTATTCCAGACCGGAGAAGCGCTTTTCGTCCATAGAAGCACTAAAGCAGCAGCTCCTGAAGGATGCAGAAAAGGGAAAGGCTTATTTCCGCAGTCTCGAAAAATAAAAACTTTCGGGAAAAACTTTTCGAAAAAAACAGTTTACAGGTCAGAAACCGTGTGCTATACTGTTCGAGGTGAAAAAAGCCAGTATTCAGAAGCCGGAGACTCCGACCACTTCTTAATACCCGGCGTTTGATTAAAATTTCAAGGAGGAAACAACAATGATTTCTAAAGAGAAGAAAACAGCGATCATGAAAGAGTATGCAAGAACAGAGGGTGACACAGGTTCACCGGAGGTTCAGGTTGCAGTTCTTACAGCAAGAATCCAGGAGCTCACAGAGCATCTTAAAACACACCACAAAGATCATCATTCCAGAAGAGGTCTTCTGAAAATGGTAGGTCAGAGACGTGGCCTTCTTGCTTATCTTAAGAAAACAGACATCGAAAGATACCGTGCACTGATTGAGAAATTAGGTTTAAGAAAATAATTGCTACGGGAGGGGCGGATGATTCCATCCGCCCCATTTTAACATGTGTGATAAACACAGACGGAATTACCGCAGGAGTGATTTCCGAGACTACTGAAAAGCCCATTTCCGGTCGAGATCTTTTTTTCAAAGGAAGTGGTCTTTTCAGTTGTTTCGGGCTCCTGTTAGATATTAATATAATAAGAAAAGGAGAACGAATATGTACAAAAGTTATTCCATGGAACTTGCAGGAAGAACACTGACTGTAGATATCGGACGTGTAGCGAAACAGGCCAATGGTGCTGCTCTTATGCACTACGGTGATACTACAGTCCTTGCTACTGCTACCGCATCCAAAGAGCCGAGAGAAGGAATCGATTTCTTTCCGTTAAGTGTTGAGTATGAGGAGAAGATGTATGCAGTAGGAAAGATCCCGGGAGGCTTCAACAAGAGAGAGGGTAAGGCAAGCGAGCATGCGATCCTTACATCCCGTGTTATCGACCGTCCGATGCGTCCGCTGTTTCCAAAGGATTACAGAAATGACGTAACTCTGGTAGATATGGTTATGTCTGTTGATCCGGAATGCAATCCGGAGATCCCGGCTATGCTTGGTTCTTCCATTGCAACCTGTATTTCTGATATCCCATTTGACGGTCCATGCGCAACCACACAGGTTGGTATGATCGACGGCGAGTTTATCATCAACCCAACACTTGCACAGAAGGCAGTTTCTGATCTTCAGCTTACTGTTGCTTCTACAAGAGAGAAGGTTATCATGATCGAGGCCGGAGCTAATGAGATCCCGGAAGATAAGATGATCGAGGCTATCTACAAGGCCCATGAAGTGAACCAGGAGATCATCAGATTCATTGACCAGATCGTAGCAGAGTGCGGAAAAGAGAAACATTCCTACGAGTCCTGTGCAGTACCTCAGGAGCTTTTTGATGAGATCAAGAAGATCGTTCCTCCGGAAGAGATGGAGGTGGCTGTATTCTCTGATGACAAGCAGACACGTGAGAATAACATCAGCGAGATCACTGATAAGCTGAAAGAAGCTTTTGCAGACAATGAGGAATGGCTTGCCGTTCTCGGTGAGGCTGTATATCAGTACCAGAAGAAGACTGTCCGTAAGATGATCCTCAAAGATCATAAACGTCCGGATGGACGTGAAATCAGACAGATCCGTCCGCTGGCTGCAGAGACAGATATCATCCCGAGAGTTCATGGTTCTGCCATGTTCACAAGAGGACAGACTCAGATCTGTACCGTTACCACACTTGCTCCTCTTACAGAGGCACAGCGTCTTGACGGACTGGATGAGTTTGAGACATCCAAGAGATATATGCACCACTACAATTTCCCGTCCTACTCTGTAGGTGAGACCAAGCCTTCCAGAGGACCGGGACGTCGTGAGATCGGTCACGGAGCACTTGCTGAGAGAGCACTGGTACCGGTACTTCCTACAGAGGAAGAATTCCCATATGCGATCCGGACCGTATCTGAGACATTTGAGTCCAACGGCTCCACATCCCAGGCAAGTATCTGTGCATCTACCATGTCACTGATGGCTGCCGGTGTACCGATCAGAAAACCGGTTGCAGGTATTTCCTGCGGACTTGTTACAGGTGAAACAGACGATGATTACATCGTTCTTACAGATATCCAGGGCCTTGAGGACTTCTTCGGAGATATGGACTTCAAGGTAGCCGGAACACATGACGGAATCACAGCGATCCAGATGGATATCAAGATCCATGGTCTTACAAGACCGATCGTTGAGGAAGCGATCCGCAGAACAAAAGAGGCAAGAGAATATATCCTGACAGAAGTTATGGAGAAATGTATCGACAAACCTCGTACAACTGTTGGTGAGTTTGCTCCGAAGATCATCCAGATCCAGATCGACCCGCAGAAGATCGGTGATGTAGTCGGACAGAGAGGAAAGACTATCAATACGATCATCGAGCGTACAGGTGTGAAGATCGACATCACAGATGACGGCGCAGTTTCCATTTGCGGAACAGACCAGAAGGGTATGGATGAAGCAAAACGTATGATCGAGATCATCACTACCGAGTTTGAGGCAGGACAGATCTTTACAGGACGCGTAGTCAGCATCAAAGAGTTTGGCGCATTCCTTGAGTTTGCACCAGGCAAGGAGGGAATGGTACACATTTCCAAGATCTCCAAACAGAGGATCAACCGTGTTGAGGATGTTCTTACACTTGGCGACAAAGTTAAGGTTATCTGCCTTGGCAAGGACAAGATGGGAAGAATCAGCTTCAGCATGAAGGATGTACCGGAAGAAGCATAAATGATGAGATACCACAATATTACCAAGGACGATATGTTAAACGGAGACGGACTTCGTGTAGTGCTCTGGGTAGCCGGCTGTTCACACGGCTGCCGGGAGTGTCAGAATCCCATTACCTGGGATCCGAATGGAGGTCTGCCCTTTACGGACAGCGAGCGAGCTGAGATATTTGCAGAGCTGGACAAGGATTATATCAGCGGGATCACCTTCTCAGGAGGCGATCCTCTGCATCCTTCCAATATCGCTGAGGTAACAGCTCTTGCACGAGAGATCAGAGAGAAGTATCCGGATAAGACGATCTGGCTGTATACGGGTTCTCTCTGGGAAGAAATCCAGCAGTACGAGATCATCCATTATCTGGATGTATGCGTGGACGGGGAATTTCAGGTGGATAAGAAAGAAGTTCTTCTGAAATGGAAAGGCTCCTCAAATCAGAGGGTGATCGATGTACAGGCGTCACTTCGTGAGAACCGTGTGGTTCTGTATGCGGAGTGATCAGAGGTTTTTTCTGAAATTACCTATTGGGAGTGGAACGAAAAATGAAAAGAATTGCGAAATTTCACAAGGTAAGTTTTGAACAGTTTGCAAAGGACTGGAAAGATACCTTTGAACAGTATTCAGAAGAGGAAATCCGAAATATCTACGACAGTCTGAAGCTTCCGAAGAGAGCTACGACCGGAAGTGCAGGATATGATTTTTATGCACCTGTGGATGTGGCCATGAAGCCAGGTGAGATCGTAAAGATACCGACCGGTATCCGTGTAGAGATGGAAGAGGGCTGGGTCCTGAAATGTTATCCGAGAAGCGGACTGGGATTTAAATTCCGGCTGCAGTTGAATAACACAGTGGGAATCATTGACAGCGATTATTTCTTTTCTGACAACGAAGGCCATATTTTTTCCAAACTGACCAACGATACAAGAGAAGATAAAACTATCCAGATCCCGGCAGGAACTGGTTTCATGCAGGGAATCTTTGTAGAATACGGAATCACCGTGGATGACGATGCGGACGCAGTAAGAAACGGTGGCTTCGGAAGTACCACAAAATAAAACGAAAGCCCGGAAGGTAGAGGTGTGATGACTACACACATCCGATTTCCGGGCTTGTTTTGTGTAATTACTATCTTTGGTAAATGTCCTGTTTAGCTGAGAAGTGTGTCGGCTTCCTCGTCTGCACGTGCTTTTTCCACGACTGCGTTAAAGGCATTTGCGGCAGCGTCGTACTCTTCATCATCTTCGATGTTTGCCAGCATCGGATCGCCGTCTGCTGTGCGGGAGAAGCTGTAGAGATAAACCTCACCGGTCTCATTCTGGCCGTTTTCATCCAGTGGGAGAAGTGCGATATATTCTTTGTTCTCTACAGGGAAAATAGTAAGGATGGCACATTCTACCTCAGTATCATCATCCATAGTCAGGGTGATGGTATGATGTGCCTCATCTACCCTGCTTTCACAGTTAGCTGTGCAGGAAGCGCAGTCACTTGGTGCACATCCGCTTTTGTTAAATTCATCACTCATAAAAGAAATCCTCCGTTCTGCTGCTGCCTGTAAATAAGAGGGCAGCTCTGCATGATATAGAGAACATTTTAACATATATGACGTAGAACAGCAACAAAATAGTTATTGTTCACTTGTAGTATTCCGCAAAGCGTGTTACTGAGAACGGAGTGAACAGTAATACAAAATATTTGAGAGCCTGAGAAAACTTTCAAAATATTTTTGCTTAATCCGACAATGTGAGATATAATAAAAATATGACGAAAAAATGAGGAGAAAATATAAAAATATGAAATTTATTTCCTGGAATGTAAATGGGATCCGGGCCTGTATCACCAAGGGCTTTGAGGAACGCTTTCATGAGCTGGATGCGGATATTTTCTGCCTGCAGGAGACGAAATGCCAGCAGGGACAGGTGAAACTGGAACTTCCCGGATATCATCAGTACTGGAACTACGCAAACCGCAGAGGCTATTCAGGTACAGCCATTTTTACAAAGAGGGAGCCATTGTCTGCAGTTTACGGGATTGGGATAGAGGAACATGATAAAGAAGGACGTGTCATCACGCTGGAATTCGAAGAGTATTATTTTGTGACTGTATATACTCCCAACTCCCAGAGCGAGCTCCGCCGTCTGGAATACCGTATGAAATGGGAAGAGGATTTCCTGGCTTATCTCCTGAAACTGCAGGAGAAGAAACCGGTGATCTGCTGTGGCGACCTTAATGTGGCGCATCAGGAGATCGATCTCAAGAATCCGAAGACCAACCGCAAAAATGCAGGCTTTACTGATGAAGAGAGAGCCTGCTTTACCAGAGCTCTCGAGAGCGGCTTTATTGATACATTCCGCTATTTTTATCCGGATAAAGAGGGTGTTTACTCCTGGTGGTCCTATCGCTTCCGTGCACGAGAGAAGAATGCCGGCTGGCGTATTGACTATTTCCTTGTTTCCCCTTCCCTGAAAGAAAAGCTTCAGGATGCGAAGATCCACGGAGAAATCATGGGATCCGATCATTGCCCGGTTGAGCTGGATATTGATCTGTGACGGATTCGGCGAAAAGGATTTCTATGGATTTGAATAATAAAAAGGGAAAAGGAGGAGTTGCTTTGGCAAGCCGCAGATTAGGTCGAGTGGAGAAAGGTCAGCCGCTGATACTTGGAGCCAACAAAATGGAGGGCGGTTATAATTTTGCAGTGGAGGCATCGGAAGATTCCGAAGTGTCCCTGCTTTTATATAAAAAAAGAGGAGCTGCCTCACCGGTGGAGATCGTTTTTCCAAAGGATTTCCATACAGGACGTGTGTGGGCACTGAAGCTGTGCAGTGCTTCTCTGAAGGATTTTGAATATAATTATAAAATAGACGGTGAGATCGTGCAGGATCCGTATGCATACGGACTTCACGGGAGAGAGCATTTCGGAGTACCTTACGATCCGGAAAAGGAGGTCCGCTGTCGTTTCCTTAATGAGAATGTTTCCGGCTGGGAAAATGAAACTGCACCGGCAGTAGAATATGAAAATATGATCCTGTACAAGCTTCATGTCCGTGGTTATACGAAGCTTGCCAGAAAGATGGTTTCCCATAAGGGGACCTTTCTTGGCCTGACAGAGATGATCCCTTACTGGAAAGAACTTGGGATCAATGCCATTGAACTGATGCCTGCCTATGAATTTTGTGAGGTTCCGATCAGTAAACCGAAGGAAAGCAGTGAACACATCAAGACTCGCCGAAAGGAAAATGTAGTGAATTACTGGGGCTATGCATCCGGTTTTTATTTCAGCCCGAAGAGTGCTTACTGCAGTACCAGAGAACCGGAGCAGGAATTTCGGTATATGATCCGGGAACTGCACAAGAACGGCATTGCCTGTATCATGGAATTCTATTTTCCAGAGGAAACAGACAGCCTGATGGCTCTTCGAGCCCTGCAGTTCTGGAGAGATTTTTACCATGTAGATGGATTTCATGTGCTGGGAGAGGGATTTAACCGGGAGATGCTTCTTCGGGACGGAATCCTTTCCGGAGCAAAACTGATCTTTCAGGGCTTTGATTTTGATCATTTTTACAGAGGAAAGCTTCCGGCCAGACGTTGCGGAGCGGAGAGCAATATGAATTTTCTCCAGGATATGCGCCGTTTCCTGAAAAGCGATGAAGGTATGGTGGAGGCTGCAGCATGGCATATCCGTCATAACAGCGAGAATCATGGAGTGATCAATTACATGGTCTGCCAGGATGGATTTACCATGAATGACCTGGTGAGCTACAATTATAAGCATAATGAGGCCAATGGCGAGGGCAATCTGGACGGAAGCAGCTATAATTATTCCTGGAACTGCGGTGTGGAAGGTCCTACCCGTAAGGTTTCCGTCCGTCAGATGAGGGAGCGCCAGATCAAAAATGCCTTTCTGATGATGCTGTTGAGTCAGGGTGTTCCCATGATCTATCACGGTGATGAATTCGGCAATTCCCAGAGCGGAAACAATAATGCCTACTGTCAGGATAATGCTACCGGATGGACAGACTGGAAGGGCTTTTCCAGAAACCAGGGACTGAGGGAATTTGTAAAGGATGCCATTGCTTTTCGTAAGGCCCATCCCGTTCTTCATATGCCGGTGGAACTGAAAGGGGTAGATTATCTGACCAAGGGGTTCCCGGATGTGTCTCTTCACGGGGAACGTGCCTGGTATCTGAGCTATGAGAATACCAGCAGGCTTCTCGGTATGATGTACTACGGAGCCTATGCAAGGGAAAAAGAGGATCTGGAGGCTGCAGAGGATGATTTTATTTACATCGGCTATAATTTCCACTGGGAAAACCGAAGCCTTGCTCTGCCCAATCTCCCGGAAGGTATGTGCTGGAAAAAAATCGCAGATACCTCTCTTCACGGAACAGGATTCTGTCTGGAAGAGGAAGAAGAATATAAAAAATCAATCGAAATAGGTCCCCGTGCCATTGTGGTATTGCTGGGCAGACAGGAGGCGGAGAAAGATGCGATCATGGCACCCGTGGCTGCACTTCAGGACCATCACGAAGCATAAGCTTCTGGTGATGAAGTACTGTTTTCGTATCGGGTTATATAAGCAGGGGTTACTTCATGACCTGTCCAAATATTCCCCGACGGAATTTCTGGTAGGCTGTAAATATTATCAGGGGACAAGAAGTCCTAATAACGCAGAACGTGAGGCAACCGGCGTATCCATGTCCTGGCTGCACCATAAGGGAAGAAACAGACACCATTTTGAACATTGGGTAGACTATTCCCTTGACGGTGAGCATGTGATCATGGGAGCCAGAATGCCCAGAAAATATGTAGCGGAAATGGTCATGGACCGGATCAGTGCATCCAGAAATTATCTGGGAGAGGAATATACCTATCATGAACCATTGCAGTATTTTCTGAAAAGCAAGGAGAAGCTGTGGTTTATCCACCCACAGACAAAGAAAGAACTGGAAGGGCTTCTCCGGATCCTGGATAAATACGGAGAGGATAAGACCCTGTGGTATATCCGTAATGTATATCTATGTGATAACCGCGGAAAAAGAGTGAAAAGCCCCGGGAAAAAGCTTCGAAATCACAGATAGGGGTGTATTTTTGGCAGGTTGTCTGATATAATATTCAGATATCAGGAGGAAGAATGAATGGATACACCAACAATTGCGAAATACTATAGAGAGAAAGATCCCATGGAGCGTCTGAAGCTTCTGGAGCAGTCCATTGCAGCAGGAGAAGAACCGGAAGAAAACAGGATCCGCAAGGAACTCTGGGAAATCCGTTACAGCGATAAAGCTGAGACTGGTGATACCAGGGCAGACGGTTATCTCGGTCTCTGGATGACCATGGAGTTTAACCGGAATTCCGCTTCCAGATTCTTTGGTACAAGAAGTGCGAAGAAAGAGATAGGCAAGTATCTTAAGAAACTGAAATTTCAGGAACTCCAGGAAAGGGGCGGCCTTTATGAGGAGCTTCTTTACCGGGAATGCTGTCATCTGGTTCTGGTCTACATGGATCTCTGTCAGACAGATAAATCCTATAACACAATGATTTTCGGCCTGATCCACATCAAGGAGGACAGTGCGAAGGCCAAGGTCCAGAGAGACATCAGGGAAACAGCTGTGGAGCTTCCGGCTAATCTTGGAATGGAAGCTGAGCTTGGAATCATCACAAGAGCTGCCAGAGAGATCTACAGACAGTATTATCCCAACGAAGGAAACATTTAGGAGGCCGGAGCGCTTCCGTTTCAGGCTGTCTGAATACTCAGGCAGCCTTTTGTTGCCATGCATCCGATAAAATATTCTGAGACTGTTTGAACGAAGATTCATATCGGGTGTGAATAGAAACATTCAGGAGGTTACTATTTTATGAATCCCAATCATCTGAACGCATATGAAGTCCTGAAGGAAGAAGAGCTTCAGGATATTCATTCAAAAGGATGGCTTCTGAGACACAAAAAAACAGGAGCCAGAGTGATGCTCATCGAGAATAGTGATGAGAATAAGGTTTTTAACATTGCATTCCGTACACCGCCGAAAAACAGTACAGGTGTTGCTCATATACTGGAACACAGCGTACTGTGCGGCTCCAGGGAATTTCCGCTTAAGGATCCTTTTGTGGAGCTGGTAAAAGGTTCTCTTAATACCTTCCTTAATGCCATGACCTATCCGGATAAGACCTGCTACCCGGTAGCAAGCTGCAATGACCGGGATTTCCAGAATCTGATGCATGTATATCTGGATGCAGTATTCTATCCGAATATTTACAAAAAAGAAGAGATCTTCCGTCAGGAAGGCTGGAACTACCATCTGGAGAAAAAAGAAGGCCCGCTGAAATACAACGGTGTCGTTTACAATGAAATGAAGGGTGCTTTTTCCTCACCGGATGATGTTCTGGAGCGAGAGATCATGAATTCGCTGTTCCCGGATACAACCTATGGCTGTGAGTCCGGCGGAGATCCTGTAAATATTCCGGATCTCAGCTATGAGGAATTTCTGGATTTCCACAGACAGTACTATCATCCGTCCAACAGCTTTATCTATCTCTACGGAAACATGGATATGGAGGAGAAGCTGGAATTTCTTGACAGCCATTATCTGTCTGCCTTTGATTCTCTTGCCATTGATTCTGAGATCCGGGATCAGGAAACCTTTGCTCAGGTAAAGGACATTCAGAAGCCTTATCCGGTATCAGAGGATGAGGGAGAAGAGGATAACACCTATCTTTCCTACAATATGGTTGTGGGTGAAGCGGCAGATATCAACCTGAGTCTTGCTTTCGAGGTTCTGGATTATGCTCTCCTGAGCGCACCGGGTGCACCACTGAAGCAGGCACTTCTGGATGCAAAGATCGGCAAAGATATTTACGGCTCCTTTGAGGATGGCATCAAGCAGACTTATTTTTCCATTGTAGCAAAAGGAGCAAACTTAAACCAGAAAGAGGAATTCATAAAGGTGATCCGTGACACTCTCACAAAGATCGCAGAGGAGGGAATTGATAAAAAGGCAGTAACAGCCGGGATCAATTACTACGAATTCCGTTTTCGCGAAGCAGATTTTTCTTCTTATCCGAAGGGACTGATGTATGGCCTGGATATTTTAAGCAGCTGGCTTTATGATGATACGAAGCCGTTCTGCGAGGTGCAGCTTCTGGAGGGCTTTGAGTTCCTTAAGAAAGCCCTGGAAGAGGGATATTTTGAGGAGCTGATCCGGAAATATCTTCTGGATAATACCCATGGTGCGATCCTTTCTCTGGTACCGGAGAAGGGCCTTGCAGCAAAGAGAGATAAGGAACTGGAAGAAAAGCTGGAGAATTACAGAAAGAGCCTTTCTGATGAAGAGCTTACCCGGATGGTAGAGCACACCAAAGCGCTGGAGGCTTATCAGGAAGCAGAGGAAGCTCCGGAAGCTCTGACCTGCATCCCTATGCTCTCCAGAGAAGACATCAAAAAAGAGATCACAGGGCTGACAAACGAGGAGCACCACGTAGCTGATAGCCTGTTTCTGTATCATGATGTGTGCACCAATGGTATCGGTTATGCAGACCTTCTTTTTGAAATCCATGACTTTGATGTTGACACAGTCCATTATCTGGGACTTCTGAAATCCGTGCTTGGTGCAGTGGATACGGAGAATTACACTTATGGCGAGCTGTTTAATGAAGTGAATGCGAGAACCGGCGGTATTGCCTATGGAATCGAGGTTTTTGATGATGCCCAGGATACCGATGCATTCCGTGCCATGTTTGCCGTAAGAGGAAAAGCGTTATATCCGGAGATGGATTTCATGTTTTCCATGATCCGGGAGGTTCTTACAACTTCGAAGCTGGATGACACCAAACGTCTCTATGAGATCATTGCCAGAGTGAGATCCAGAGCCCAGGCCAGCCTTGCAAGTGCAGGCCATTCCACAGCAGTTCTCCGTGGTGCTTCCTACGCATCTCCGATGGCGGCATTCCAGGATGAGATGGCAGGAATCGGATATTATCAGTTTATCGAAAAACTGGAAAAGGATTTTGACAGCTGCAAGGATGAAATCGTGAAAAATCTCCGTAAGGTGATGGAAGAGGTCCTTCGTCCGGAGAATTTCTGTGTAAGCTATACCGGAGAGAGAGAATCTCTGGATGTAGTAAAAACACAGGCTGCCGGGATCAAAAAAGTCCTGTTTAACGGACAGAAGCCGGAGCCTGTGAAGCAGGCCCCCTGCATAAAGAAAAACGAAGCCTTCAAGACCTCCGGCCAGGTCCAGTATGTGGCACAGAACGGAAACTTCCGCAAAAAAGGCCTGGAGTATACCGGCGCACTGGAAATCCTGAAAGTGATCTTAAGCTACGATTATCTCTGGATCAACCTTCGTGTAAAGGGTGGAGCGTATGGCTGCATGAGCGGCTTTAAGAGAAACGGGGAGAGCTTCCTGGTATCCTACCGTGATCCCCATCTTAAGAGAACCCTGGAAGTATACCAGGGCGTGCCGGATTATATCCGTGCCTTTGAGGCTGATGAGCGTGAGATGACAAAATATATCATCGGAACGATCAGCAACAAGGATGTGCCAAGAACCCCGCAGATGCAGGGAAGTATCTCAAAAACCGCATATTTCTCCAAGGTTACAGAGGATATGCTCCAGAAGGAAAGAAATCAGATCCTCGGAGCGCAGAAGGAGGATATCCAGAAACTGGCAGCTCTTGTAGAAGCAGTACTTTCCGATGATCAGATATGCGTAGTGGGAAGTGAGACTGCAATAGAGAATGCAGAAGATGTATTCATGGAAGTGAAGCCACTGATCGGCTGCTGAGAAACAAAGCCTGCTATCCGTTAAATGGGATAGCAGGCCGTGAAAGAATTATGAGAGGATAAAGAATGGATAACAATTTTAGATCAGGCTTTGTTGCGATCATTGGAAGACCGAATGTTGGAAAATCCACGCTGATGAACCATCTTATCGGACAGAAGATCGCCATCACATCAAACAAGCCACAGACAACCAGAAACAAGATACAGACCGTGTACACCTGTGATGAGGGACAGATCGTATTTCTGGACACACCGGGTATCCACAAGGCAAAAAACAAGCTCGGGGAATACATGGTACAGGTTGCGGAGAGAACCCTGAAGGAAGTAGATGCCATTATGTGGCTGGTGGAGCCGTCCACATTCGTAGGTGCGGGAGAGCGCCACATTGCCGAGCAGCTGCAGAAGGTTGGAGTTCCTGTGATTCTCATCATCAACAAGATCGATACGGTAAAAAAAGAAGAGCTTCTTCCTGCGATCGATACCTACCGTAAGATCTGTGATTTTGCAGAGATCATTCCCTGCTCTGCCCTCCGCGGAAAAAACACACAGGATATCATTCCAAGTATTTTCAAATATCTTCCGTACGGACCGATGTTCTATGATGAGGATACAGTTACCGACCAGCCTCAGCGCCAGATCGCCGCAGAAATCATCCGTGAGAAGGCTCTGCATGCATTGGATGAGGAAATCCCTCACGGGATCGCCGTTGCCATCGACCGTATGAAGAAACGTCCGGGAAGAAGCAACATCATAGATATTGATGCGACCATCATCTGCGAGCGTAATTCCCACAAAGGCATCATCATCGGAAAACAGGGTGCCATGCTGAAAAAGATCGGAAGCAATGCCCGCTATGAGCTGGAGCGTATGCTGGAAGCAAAGGTAAACCTAAAGCTCTGGGTCAAGGTGACTAAGAACTGGAGAGACAGTGATTTCCTGATCAAGAACTTTGGATATGATAAGAAAGAAATCTGAAAATGAGTGATCTGATTACCGTACAGGGAGTGGTACTTTCTGCCATGCCGGTAGGGGATTATGACAAGCGGATCGTCCTTCTCACAAGAGAGAGGGGGAAGATATCCGCTTTTGCCAAGGGAGCGAGACGACAGAACAGTCCGTTCATGGCAGCAGCTAACCCGTTTGTATTCGGAAGCTTTACTCTTTATGAGGGAAGGACAAGCTATAATCTGAACCAGGTCAGCGTGCAGCATCATTTTGTGGAGCTGGCTACCCGGCAGCCGGGGGTTTACTATGGATATTATTTTCTGGAGCTGGCAGATTATTTTGGCAAAGAAGGAACGGATGAGAAGGAGATGATGAATCTTCTCTATGTGACCATCAAAGCCATTTTGAATCCTCATATAGAAGATCGGCTGGTGCGCTGTATCTATGAACTGCGGACTATGGTGATCCAGGGCGTGATGCCGCAGCTGTTCCAGTGTGCGGGCTGCGGGAGAGAGCTTACGGAGGAAGAAACAGGAGAACTTTTTTTCTCCCAGGACGAGCATGGGATCCTGTGTGCAGACTGCAAAACGATGGCCATGGACAGGAAACGGATCTCAGCGGCTGCCCTGTATGCTATGCGCTACATAGCCGTGTCCCCCTTAGCAAAACTGTATACGTTTACTGTGCGGGATGATGTGCTGCGGGAACTGGAACGCCACATTTACCGGTATACGGAACTGAATACAGACAAACGATTTAAAAGTCTGGAGATCCTGGAAATGATGAGATAGATCCCTGCCGGCTGCGGAATAACCGTAACTCAAAAGCAGGACAGGATGCAACGCGTATGGAAATATCCTTGAAAAATCATGAGGATACTAGTATAATAAGACCAAAAATGTAAAAAAGGCAGCTTTTTCCGGGGTTTTCCGGACGCATTTGGCGGAACAGCTGCAAGTCAAGAGGAGAGAAATCATGGAAAAGACAATGGAAAAGATCGTAGCTCTTGCAAAAGCCAGAGGATTTGTTTACCCGGGTTCCGAGATCTACGGCGGCCTGGCAAACACATGGGATTATGGAAATCTTGGTGTAGAGCTTAAAAATAACGTAAAACGTGCATGGTGGCAGAAATTTATTCAGGAGTCTCCGTACAATGTAGGTGTTGACTGTGCGATCCTTATGAATCCGCAGACATGGATAGCTTCCGGACATCTTGGCGGATTTTCTGATCCTCTTATGGACTGTAAAGAGTGCCACGAGCGTTTCCGTGCAGATAAGCTCATTGAGGACTTCTGTGCAGAGCATGACATTGCCATTGAGGGAAGCGTAGATGCATGGTCCCAGGAGAAGATGATGGAGTTCATCAAGGAACACGAGGTAGGATGTCCGAGCTGTGGTAAACACAACTTCACAGATATCCGTCAGTTCAACCTGATGTTCAAGACATTCCAGGGTGTTACCGAGGATGCCAAGAATACTGTATATTTAAGACCGGAGACTGCACAGGGTATTTTCGTAAACTTCAAGAACGTACAGAGAACATCCCGTAAAAAGATTCCGTTTGGTATCGGCCAGATCGGTAAATCCTTCCGTAACGAGATCACACCGGGTAACTTCACATTCCGTACCCGTGAGTTCGAGCAGATGGAGCTTGAGTTCTTCTGTGAGCCGGATACAGATCTTGAGTGGTTTGCATACTGGAAGAAGTTCTGCCTTGACTGGCTGAGTGCTCTCGGACTTAAGGATGATGAGGTTCGTTACCGTGACCATGATAAGGAAGAGCTGAGCTTCTACAGCAAGGCTACCACA
Organism: Ruminococcus sp. AF20-12LB; assembly: GCF_003478985.1. Classification (NCBI taxonomy): domain Bacteria; kingdom Bacillati; phylum Bacillota; class Clostridia; order Eubacteriales; family Oscillospiraceae; genus Ruminococcus; species Ruminococcus sp. AF20-12LB. Next base: position 191,489 of record NZ_QUGH01000008.1, read on the forward strand.
GATGTGGAATTCCTTTTCCCATTCGGATGGGGTGAGCTCTGGGGAATCGCTGACAGAACAGATTATGACCTGACACAGCATCAGAATGTATCCGGCCAGGATCTCACATACTTTGATGATGAGAAGAAACAGAAATATATCCCATACGTTATCGAGCCATCACTTGGAGCAGACCGTATGGTACTTGCTTTCCTCTGCAGCGCTTACGATGAGGAAGTTCTGGATGCAGAGAAGAACGATGTCCGTACAGTCCTTCATTTCCATCCGGTACTTGCACCGGTTAAGATCGGTGTGCTTCCGCTTTCCAAGAAGCTTAACGAGGGTGCTGAGAAGATCTACCAGCAGCTTTCCAAGAAGTACAACTGTGAGTACGATGACCGTGGAAATATCGGTAAACGTTACCGCAGACAGGATGAGATCGGTACTCCGTTCTGTATCACTTATGACTTCGAGTCTGAAAATGACGGTGCAGTTACAGTCCGTGACCGTGACACTATGGAGCAGGTACGTGTGAAGATTGATGAGCTTGACGCATATTTTGCTGATAAATTTACATTTTAAGTAAATATATTTTTTAATAAAAAACCTCCGGCTATTTTCTGTCCGGAGGCTTTTTTTCAACAAGTCTGTTTTTCATCCGCCAGTTTCTTGGCGAAATTCCGTATATATTTTTGAAAGCCCGGGAAAAATGCAGCTGATTGGGATATCCGACTGCATTTCCGATATCTGCGATAGACAGGGCTGTGATCTTAAGAAGTTCTGCAGCTTTGGTCATGCGATAGCTGATCAGAAAATCCTGGGGAGAACGTCCGATGGTGTCGTGGAAGATCTTACCGAAGTAGCTTCGGTTCAGGCCGCAGCAGGCTGCGATATCCTCAATGGAAATATCATTCTGGAAATTCTGTTCAATAAAAGAGAGCGCTTCCTTGATATAAAAATCACGGATACTTCCATCCTGTTTCATGCGGACAGTTTCAGCAGAGCGCATAAAGTAATCCAGAAAAAGCCAGGTATGTCCGATAAGATGGAAGGGTGATTCCTGGGAATTATGGCTGATATAAAGCATTTCCTCCATCATTTTCTGACGGAGATCTGCAGAGTGGCTGTGATAGACCGGATGGTCCTGACTTAAACCTGCAGTTTCCACGATCTCTTTTGCCCGGAGTCCGTCAAATTCCACCCAGGTGTACTCCCATGGAAAGTCGGTATCTGCAATGTAGGTGTTGATCTGACCGGGAAAAAGCATGAAACCCTGGCCGCTTTTTACCTGATAGGTGATGGTCTCTCCTGCGGAATTGTCTGCCATCAGAGTTCCTGTACCGGAGATCACATAATGAAAAATATAATGGTTTCGTGCGGCCGGGCCGAATGAATGTGCCGGAGTGCAGTGCTCCCAGCCGTATTGATATAGTCCGATATCAACAAAGTTTTCATTTGGAAAAACGGAGAAGAGAAGGTCATTCATATTTTTATCCTTTAGGCGCATGATTTTGTCAGGTTTCAGTAACATTATACAGTGACATGCTCCCACCACTTAAATCTTACGATTTTGAAGTGGGGGCTTCCTGCTCGATTACCCTTTAGGGCAAAGCTAAAACAGGCTATCCCCGCGTGTCCCGCGGTTTTGTTTTTTATGTTTATCCGGTTACGGATTTTTTTCTTGTGCCGTCAGGCACATTCTTTATAGATTCTTTTTCCTTCTTCACGGATGTTGACTGCTG
>NZ_QUGH01000009.1:0-176713 GCF_003478985.1 Ruminococcus sp. AF20-12LB
GCACGGAAGGAGTTCTTCGTTGTTGTGTGTGCTGCGTTGTTGACTTTTGTCTGTATGCTGCGGTACTCAGAGTGGAACGCTGGGCCGATCTGGTTCCTGTATTCTTCGATATTTATAGTGATACGCTGGGCCGATCTGATTCCGGGGATTCTTCGGTACTTATAGGAATATTCTGTACCGGTCCAACATTTCAGGACAGGACGCCCAGTCCGCTTCCGTCCCCCGCATGTTTTTCCTGTCGGCTGGAAGTGTCAGCCAGAGGAAGGTGGCATCGGGCCGGGTTGCTGCGGAGGAGGGGTGATTACTACTTGGACTGCGGGAGACGGCGTTATTGCGGCAGGGGCTGCTGTCTGAGCCGAAGGCGAGTTCTGGCCCTGCCGCAATGCTTTTAGCCGTCTCACGGAGTCCTAGTAGTATCCCCCGACGGAGTCCCTGCCCGGACCGATGCCACCTTCCTCTGGCGTCCCTCGTCCACATCCAATACTGAAAACCTCAAAAACATCCTCGACTGCATCCACCCCCGAACCGATGCCACCTTCCTCTGGTGTCCCTCTCTCCATCCCCCACACAGACCGATTCCATCTTTCTCTAGCGTCCCTCTATATCTCCAACAAAACAAAAAATCCCCGGCGCCTAGCAAATACAACACTACCAGACACCAGAGAAAAAAGAACAAATGTCAAGCGGATATTCACAATCCACTTCGCTACTTGCTCATAACCGAATAACAGCTCAGCGCTTTTCGCAGACCCGCAACGGATTTACTTGATTCAGTTAAACCTCATTCACTTCCCATACACTGCATTAGGCTTACATCCCGAAATACAAGCTTCATAATTCATAGAAAAATTCGCCTGGAACCGATAACTCAGTCTGTCAAGGCAATCCCTTCCAACCGTAACCAATGTCAGAAAATTCATCAGATAATCCCCTGCCAAATATAAAGCAGCCATATTTAATTACTGCTTATTATCCTGATTTTCTTCCTGATTCTTTTCTTTTTTCTGAGCAGTACCATCGGACTCTGCAGAATCTCCCTGCATGATCTTATTCAGTTCCTGGATCATCTCTTCATCCTTCAGACGGAATTTTACCTCTACACGTCTGGACGCGTCTTTATCTACATTTCCATCTGCATCCAGAACCGGATCTGACATGGAATGCCCATTCACTGTCAGACAATCCTTCAGTTCCTGAACCTGTGAATCCTTCAGAAAATCACTCTTAATATCCAAAAGATACTGCGCTACCGCCAGAGACCTCTTCTGTGACAGCTCCAGGTTATAACTGTAATCTCCATCTGTATCCGTATAACCATCAATAATGATCTCGCCAAGATATTTCTTATAGGAATCATCCAGCAATACCTTACAATATGTCGGCAACACCATAGACAATGTCATCTTACCGGAATCGGTAAGCTCTGCCTGATCATAATCAAACATAACATTGGCATTCAATGTCAGCGCACCTGTCTGTGGATCAATATCCACATTGAGGTTCTTTTTCTCAAATTCCTTCTGCAAAGCTTCCACAACCTCAGCTTTCACGCCGATGATCTTATCGATCTTCTCCTGCTGCTCTTCCAGAAGCTCTGTTTTTTCATCCAGCGCAGACTGCTGCTCTTTCAATGTATTCTGCTGGCTGGAAAGCTTCTTTTTCTGAGAGGCCAGCTTTTTCTGCTGTTCTTTCAGCTTCTTCTGCTGCGCCTCAAGCGTTTCCTGCTGTTTGGCAAGCTTCTCCGCCAGAGAAGACAGTTCTTCATCCTGAGATTTGATCTGCTTGTCCTTGGACTTGATCTGCTCATCCTGGCTCTTTAATGTCCCTGCCTGCTCATCCAGCGCATTCTGTTTTTCCAGAAGCTCTTCTGTATATTTTTCCTGAAGAGCAATTTTTTCATCCCGTTCCTTCAGACTGTCCTGATAGCTCTTCTGTGCCTGAAAAAGTGTCACACACATGATCAGAACAAAAAGCAGCAAAACTCCTGCCATCATATCCGAATAAGAACGCCAGACATTAAATCCATGCTCCTCCGGCTTTCTTTTTTTGCGCATTGACAATTCCTCTCTTATTTAAATAAACCAAAACGGCTTTTCTGTGCTGCCTTCGTTGCCTCACGGATACTGCGCTCGATCTCATCCAGCAATGCTTCCTGTCTTGCACCCTGTCCTTCCAGAAGATCCTCCAGACCCGTCAGCTTATCCTTAAGTTCCTGGATACCGGCATTGCTTCCATAGCCCCAGGGCTGTCCGGCGATCAGATGGATATCACGGTTATTTTTTGCCGTCTTGATCTCAGAAAGAAGCCTGCGCACCTCATCCAGAACACTGTTGACCATCTTCTGGCTCTCAGTAAATTCTTTCACTCTGGCTTCAAAATCTTCAATCATCTTTTTATCTTCACGAAGCAGCTCCTCGCTGATCCTATTGGAATCCGCAACTGCTTTCATCCCTTCTGCAGCACTGTCCACATACTGGCGCATAGATGCATTGCAGTTTTTCCAGAGATCTGCGGATTCTTTTTCATTTTCATGCATATGCCGGGCAAGCTTTTCGTAATCCCGTTTCTGCAGCTGCTGGATCGTCTGATTATCCCGGATAATACGGTCTGCGGTCTTCATATAACTACTCTGCATCTCATCGATTTCCTTAATAGCTTCCTTCATGGCACGTTCCTGCTTCGTAAAGGTTTCACTCAGCTGACTACTCATGGTCTTGTACAATTCTGATGTATATTCTGTATTCTCCTTCTGCACCTTCTTAAGTTCTGCCAGGGCATCATTAAAATCTTCAAACTGCATCTGAAAGGAACCATGCATCTCGCTTAAAAACGTATCCAGAATCTCCCGAATCGCATCCTGCTGCCCTTTTGTCACAGATGCAGTAAGAACGTCTAGAGAATCATTCATCTTCTGAAAAGTAGGTGTGATCACTTTCTCAAAGCTGTCTGCCATCTGCACAGAAAACTGTTCCGCCATCTGTTTCATGGCTTCTGTCTGCGTCTTCTGGCTGGAAACAAGGAGATTCCAGGACTCATTCTCCGCAGTAGGGAGCACCAGTGCGTGAAAACGATCCAGAAAATCCTGCATTGCCTGGGACATCGCAGAATATCCGCTTTTCATCCCAAATGTGTACACAACAGAAAGTGCAACTCCATAAATGGAGGTCAGAAACGCAACTTTGATGCCATCCACAAGAGCGGATACCGAGCTTGTCATCACTTCATAATCCGTGGGCTGAAAATTCTTAAGTCCCCACACAAGACCGATAAATGTTCCAAGGATACCAAGGCTTGTAAAAATGTCCGGAGCCATCTCAAGGAGTCTCTTGTGAATATGTACATCTACATCCTCAATATTCACAAAATCCTCTACTTCAGCGATTCCTTCTTCTGTTCTGCTGATGCTGTCAACAAAATCATCCATCTTTTTATCGAGATAGCGGTCACCAAAAATCCCTCGCAGCTGTCCAATCTCTTCTTTTCTGGCTCTTCCCGGAAGCTGAAACACTTCTGTGATCTCACCAGCGCCATGCTTCAGTGCTCTTGACAGGTTATCCATCCGATATAAACCTGCAAAAAGCCCCACTGCGTATATGATCAGCATAAGTCCCAGAAATGTAAAATTATAAAACAACACATTCCCGGAGCCTTTTCCCACATAAGCGGTCAGGGTTGCCGCGGCCACTGTTACTGCCAGAAACAGCACTGTATTCATAAACTTTTTTCCCATAATATGCCTCCCCTGTCTTTACTTTTGAAAAAAGTTATTCTTTTGTCCCCATACTACCATAACCTCTTCCCTAAAACAACCAGAAAGGACAATTCCTTCGCCAAAAGAATTGTCCTTTCGTCTTTTTTCTATTTTATACTTTTATTTAGACTTTTATACGGCAGGCTGCATCATCGCTGATCAGGATCCTGCGTCCGCAAACACCTACGATCACTCCGCCAAGTATCCTACTTATGATCTGTACGGTCTTTCCTTCACTGACATCATATTGCCTGATCTGTTCCATAGTCTCCGGCATTCCGGTCATCCACTTGATCGTGTAGCTTTCCCCTGCTTTTGTCTCATTTAATGACTGCATACACTCACCCCATTCCACATATCACATCACTATCAGTAATCATCCTCTATCCGTAGGCGGATATTCGCAATCCACACTCAGTTAAATGATTTCATATAATTTCAACACAATTCTGTATTTTTATATAATTAGTAAAGTTTAACTTTTATTTTTCTGAACTATTTATTTCTTTTGTATATTTTATCTCATTTTATCTCGATTAGTCAATCATAACCTGTAAAATTCCACCAATAAAAACAGACAAAAAAAGAAACGCGGAACAGCCATTACGGTTATTCTGCGTTTCTCATTATTTTTTATGCATAAACTTTATCTTCTTCCAGAAGTGTTGTCATTCCATTCTTTACTTCCACAAGATTAATACAGCAGTTAGGCGGCACGGAGCCTCTCCAGAAATTCTTCGGATCAGGATCTACATTTTGAAGAAGAGCACGGACTGCACATCCATGAGAGGCAACAAGAATTGTTTTATCCGCAAGAGTCGGATCTGATGTTTTTTCATCCCAGAAATCCTTTGTCCTGGCGATCACATCAAAAATATCCTCGCCCTTTTCCGGTCGTTTAAAATTTACCGGATCACGGAAAAAAGTCTCAATCTGCGGATCGATATAATTGCCATCTGCATCTCTTACCTGATCACCCTCCAGCACGCCAAAATCGATCTCCTGAATCCGCTTATCCGGTATGATCGGAACATCTCGTTTCCCCAGAACATATTCTGCTGTCTGTTTTGCCCTTGAGAGCGGACTTGTAAAACAGATATCAAACATCACATTACGGAGAGCTTCTCCTGTTTTTTCCGCAAGAAGGATCCCTTCCTTCGCAAGAGGCACATCCGCTGCACCCTGAAGTTTTTTTAATTTATTCCACTCGGTCAGGCCATGTCTTACAATGTAGATCAGCATCAGCTTCTCAGCTCGATTCCAAGTCCGTTAAGACCATTCATGATCTTTTTCATTGCTGCGGAGATCTCGTTTTCACCAAGAGTCTTGTCATGAGCACGGAATACCAAAGAATAAGCCATGGATTTGAAACCTTTCTCAATCTGTGCACCCTCGTAGATATCGAACAGCTGATAGCTCTCAAGAATATTTCCGCCTCTCTGGTCAAAAATCTCCTCAATCTGTCCTGCAAGAACTGCATGAGGAACTACGAGGCTCAGGTCACGAGTTACAGCCGGATATTTGGCAATTCCTGTATATTTGTGGTTGAAGCCAGCAAATTCCAGAACATCCAGAATGTCGATCACTGCGATATATGCTTTTTCTCCGATAGAGTAATTATCTGCAACAGCCGGATGAACCTCCCCTAAGTATCCAACCACCTTACCCTCGTAGATCATGTTAGCCTGTCTTCCTGGATGAAGGAATGGTTTTCCGCTGTTTGGATCGTAGGTAACCTTTTTCTTCATTCCGATCTTCTCGAAGAACTCCTCACACACACCCTTCATATCAAAGAAATCGCCTTTTCCGTACATTCCAAGTGTAAACATGGTACGCTCATCCGGAAGCTCTGTGACCGGAAGAGACTTTGGAAGATAGATATTTCCAAGCTCGTAAAGACGAACATCTTTATTACGTCTGTTATAGTTTGTAGAAAGGGATGCCAGCATACCGTTCAGTGTGCTTGTACGCATGATACTGTAGTCCTCTCCGAGAGGATTGCTGATGGTGATAACCTTACGAAGCTCACTGTCCTCAGGAATACAAAGCTTGTCAAATACCTTCGGGCTTTCGAAAGAATAGGACATTCCCTCTGAAAATCCGCAGTATTCTGCAATATCTCTTGCAACCTCCTGGATACGAAGCTTAAATGGCAGCTTACCTGTAGTAGCCTCTCCTGTAGGAAGTGTCATCGGAATCTTATCATAGCCATAGAATCTTGCAACCTCCTCTGCAACATCTGCATTGCAGTGGATATCCTGACGGAATGTCGGTGCAACGATCTCGTCTGTTTTTTCATCATAAGCCAGTTCTACACGTCCAAGATAATCGATCATCTCTTCTTTTGTAAGGCTGGTTCCAAGAAGCTTGTTGATCTTCTCAGGCTCAAATTTTACTCTGGATGGTTCTCTTGTCTCGCTGCAGACATCAACCATTCCGCCTACAACCTCGCCTGCACCAAGTTCTTCCATCAGCTGGCATGCACGGTCAATTGCAGCCTGTGCATTGTTCGGGTCAAGACCCTTCTCAAATTTACCGGATGCATCTGTACGAAGTCCGATCCTCTTGGAAGAAAGACGGATGCTGGTTCCATCGAAGCACGCTGCCTCAAAAAGAACAGTTTTTACATCGTCTGTGATCATGGAATTCTCTCCACCCATGATACCTGCGATGCCGACAGCCTTCTCACCGTCACAGATCATCAGAACGTTCTCATCCATGATACGCTCCTGGCCATCCAGTGTAACAAATTTCTCATCTTTTCCTGCACGGCGTACAATGATCTCCTGATTTGCGATGGTATCCAGATCATATGCATGCATTGGCTGTCCAAATTCTTCCATTACATAGTTTGTGATATCAACCAGGTTGTTGATCGGGCGGATTCCATTGGAAGCCAGACATCTCTGCATCCACTTCGGGGACGGACCGATCTTGACATTTTTTACAACTCTTGCACAGTAACGCGGGCAAAGCTCCGGATCTTCTACAGTAACCTTTACATAATCGGAAGCTTTCTCGTCATTTTCCTTAACCTCTACAATCGGCGGGCAGAATTTCTTCTGGAAGGTTGCTGCTGCCTCTCTTGCGATTCCAAGAACGCCGTAGCAGTCTACACGGTTGGAAGTGATCTCATACTCAAATACCACATCATCAAGGCCAAGTGCCTTAACAGCGCTCTCCCCCACAACTGCATCCTCAGGAAAAATATAGATTCCGTATTCCGGTGCTTCCGGATACATTTCTCTGGTACTTCCAAGTTCCTCGATAGAGCACATCATACCAAAGGACTCCACGCCACGGAGTTTGCCTTTTTTGATCTTGATACCTCCGGGAGTCATTTTTCCATCGTGGCCGCCTGCAACACGTCCGCCATCAAGAACAACCGGAACCTTATCTCCTTCTTTTACATTTGGAGCGCCTGTTACGATCTGCACACTCTCAGTTCCGATATTCACCTGGCAGATGATCAGCTTATCTGCATCCGGATGTTTCTCGATCTTATCGATCTGGCCGATCACGATCTTATCAAGATCTGCATCCAGCTCTGTAAAGCCCTCTACCTTTGTGCCTGTTAAGGTCATGGCATCTGTATATTCCTGTGCCGTTACATCCAGATCCGGCACATATGTTTTAATCCAAGATAATGAAGTATTCATTTTGGTTGTCCCTTCTTTTTTCTATATTTACTGTCAGACGGATACTCATGATCCGTGTTCACTGTTTTAGAACTGTTTCAGGAATCTGCTGTCGTTCTCATAGAGAAGACGCATATCATCGATCTCATATTTCAGAAGTGCGATACGCTCCAGACCCACACCAAAGGCAAATCCTGTATACTCATCCGGATCGATCCCGCACATACGGAGAACATTCGGATGAACCATACCACAGCCAAGGATTTCGATCCAGCCGGAACCTTTACAGAAACGGCAGCCCTTTCCGCCGCATTTGAAGCAGGAAACATCAACCTCAGCGCTCGGCTCTGTGAACGGGAAATGATGCGGACGGAATTTGGTCTTTGTCTCCGGTCCGAACAGCTCTTTTGCGAACTCCTGAAGGGTTCCCTTAAGATCTGCAAACGTAACATTCTTATCAATAACAAGACCCTCGATCTGATGGAAGGAAGGTGAATGTGTTGCATCTACCTCATCAGAACGGAATACACGGCCAGGTGCGATCATACGGATCGGAAGCTTGCCTTTTTCCATCTCACGTGCCTGCACCGGTGATGTCTGGGAACGGAGCAGAATGGAATCATTGATAAAGAATGTATCCTGCTCATCTCTTGCCGGATGATTCTCCGGAATATTCAGCTTTGTAAAGTTGTAGTCCGCATACTCAATCTCCGGACCTTCCACAACCTCATAGCCCATTCCGATGAAAATACGCTCAACTTCTTCCAGAGCGATAGTATTCGGATGGCGATGACCGATCTTTGCTTTCTTTGCAGGAAGTGTTACGTCAATCACTTCTGCCTTCATTTTTTCCTCACGGACCTTCTCCTCGAAATCCTTTTTGGAGGCTTCCAGAAGTTCTTCGATCTTAGCTCTTGTCTCATTGACAAGCTGCCCAACCTTCGGACGCTCTTCCGGAGCAACATCCTTCATACCTTTTAAGATTGCAGTAAGCTCACCTTTTTTTCCAAGATATGCAACACGCACATCATTCAGCTTATCCAGGCCCTCGGATTCCTCGATCCGTTTTCTGGCATTTTCAGCCAGTTCCTGAAGTCTTTCTTTCATATCCATGGTCTATTTCTCCTTTAATTAAAATGATCAAATGATCCGCCGCCCACCCCGAAGATCCAGATATGGGCAATAAAAAAACCGCCCCTTATAAAAGGGACGGAATATCCGCGGTACCACCCAGTTTCCCATGAAAATATCACGGGCACCTCTTGTCTGCTTAACGCGCAGCTTACGTCATCTCCTACTGTTACTTCAGAGAGGAAGCTCCGGTGGGAAATTCAAGAACCATCTGAACTCGGGGAAGCTTACAGCCGGTGACTTCCCTTCTCTGTGAGAAAACGATCCTCTATAAACACCTTCACAGCTTTTCTGTCTTTTAATACTATGCCACAAGGTCTGTCTTCTGTCAAGCGCAAAGTCAGGATTCTTTGGTACTGTTTTTTTCATTTTCTTTCTTGGAAAGAAGTGTTTTTACAGATCTCTGGGCCTTTCGGAATTCATTTTCGAAGTAGGCATTAATCTCCGCCCCGTAAAGAAGCAGGTTCATACACACATACAGCCACAGCATTACCATGATCAGCGCAGTCAGACTTCCGTACATATTTCCGAAATCCGGAAAAAATGCAAAATACAGGGAAAATCCGTAGGAAAATATCATCCACGCCACTGCGATCATAAATGCACCCGGAAGCTGGCTTTTAAAGGTTGCCTTTCGGTTTGGAAGTACTTTATAAAGAACCAGAAACACTGCAAACAGCACGGCAAATACAAGCAATGTCCTGGCCCCCATAACCTTGGCCAGCAGCCTCCCAAGAATCGGAATGGTTCTCTGTGCAGCTACCTGGATCCGGTTACCAAGAACCAGAACCAGAAGAGTGACAATGATCGCCAGCACAAACAACAGCATATAAAAAACCGAATAGATTCTGGTCATCAGCCAGTTTCGGGTTTCCTTTACATGATAAATGGTATTTAAACCATTGGTGATCGCCTGCATTCCCTTTCCGGACGCCCAGAGCGCCATCAGCGCAGACAACGGCACGATGGCTGTACTTCTTTTGTATACTTCTACCACAATGCTCAGCACAAAGGTCTGCAGATTTCCGGGCACAAACCCGATGATAGCATCCCTGACAACATTATAGCTTAACGGTGTATAACGGATCAGCGTTGTAAGAAACAGTATAAACGGGATAAAAGACATGATCAGAAAATACGCTGCCTGGGCCGCATATGCACTGACATGATCTCCGTTTGCCCTGCGCACAAATCCCAGCATGAGCTGGATTATATTTTTCTTTTCCTCGTCCATGCTGACCTCCCTCAGGTTTCTTTTTTTACCAGGAAAAACGTTCAAATCCGATCTTATCCTGGATTTCCGGAAAAATCTTTACTTCCGGCTGCAGGCTCTTATGTTCGCCTATCATCTTTTCCATCCATACCATATTATACCAACGGTTAAACTTATAGCCGCATCTGTGGAACTCTCCCACACGCTTATAACCAAAATGTTTATGAAAATCCACACTGGCATTGGTCAGGTATTCATCTTCTTTTAGTGCAACTGCAATGCAGGCATTCAGGTTCAGAATTCCCATCTCTGCAAGAAGACTCTCCAGGGCTCGATAGAGTCTGCCTCCTGCACCGCTGCCCCGCCGGTCATGTCTCACATAAACAGACATCTCCGCACACCAGCCATAAGCAGCCCTCGGGTGAAACGCCGAACCATAGGCATACCCCAGGATCTCTCCCTTCTCTTCTGCCACAATGTACGGATATTTCACCTTTATATCATGGATTCGCTGCGTAAACTCTTCTATGGAAGGTGTTTCATATTCAAATGTAATCGCAGTTTTTTCTACGTAGTAGGAATAAATCTCTAAAAGTGTTGCTGCATCCCTTTCTTCTGCCACACGTATCTGCATTGCCTTCTCGCACCTCTTTTAATTCTGTTTATCTGTTATTTCACAAAGAAACGGTAAACCGTCTCAGAGCTGTACTCTTCACCGGGAAGCAGGATCGGAGAATGGAAATCCTCTACATTGACTGCATTTGGCTCCACCTGTGTCTCCAGGCAGAATCCATAACGTTCATGATAAACATGACCGTTCTTTCCCTTCTCATCCTTAACAAAATTGCCTGCATAGAACTGCACACACGGGCAATCGGAGGAAACCTCCATACCGATACCGGATTCCCTGCAGTATGCAGTCGCAATCGAACGGACATTGCCCTTTGCATAATTATCTGTTACATAGTTATGGTCATAACCGCCTGTAAACTTCAGCTGTTCAAAGTCCGCCTCAATGTCTCTGCCGATCGGTTTGGAAACATTGAAATCCATCGGCGTTCCCGCCACCGGTGCATATTCACCGGTAGGAATGGACTGGCTGTCTTTTACCGGAGTAAAATACTTCGCATGAATACACACTTCCTGGGCAAGCACATCTCCGCTGCCTTCTCCGTTCAGGTTAAAATAAGAATGGTTGGTCATATTGGCAACGGTAGCTGCATCAGAGCGTCCTCTGTAAAAAATCTTCAGTTCGTTTTCCTCTGTGAATTCATATTTCACAACAATGGAAAATTCTCCCGGAAATCCGTTTTCTCCATCCGGACTGATGCGGAAAAAATCCACGCTGTTCTTCTCCTGGGAAATTTCTTTTACTCCCCACAGCTTTTTCTCAAAGCCATCCGGACCGCTGTGAAGATTGTTATGATTCTCATTCTCTGCAAGAACCACTTCTTTATCATCAATAAAAAATCTGGAATTCTCGATACGGTTTCCGCTTCTTCCAATGATTGCACCGAAAAAGCATCCATTAACCTCATATCCCCGGATATCGTCATATCCAAGAACCACATCCTTCAGATCTCCGTTCTTATCCGGAACACATATCTTCACCAGAATCGCGCCATACTGAAGTACTTCAGCGTAGGCACCTTTTTTATTCTCAAGATGATAGATCTTTACTTCTTCCCCTGTAGGAAGCGTCCCAAATTTCCTTTCAGAAACACTCATGTTTTAATTCCTCCTATATATGAAAAAAGAGCCACTAACCGGCTCCATGTCTTTAACCGATTAATCCCGGGATGCCGTTCCCTTATTTTTGACGCCTAGCAGATGCTAGGTGGGTATCCTCAACAGTGTCTTCTGCCTACCACGACGTGAGGTCTGACATCCAACCTGCGATTTTGGATTCCCAAAATGTCAATGTAGGTTCAAAAAGAAAAGGGGGATCGAACATTCCAGGATTCGGTTTTCGTTGTTTTTATTATAAACCAGTATTTGTGCTTTTTCAACAGAAAATACATTTTCTTACTGATTTTATTATCAATTATTATTTGATCTTAAGAATATCCTTTACTGCTGCCGGCATATCCACTGCATCTACCACCCTGTCATGAAGGATCGGCGCAGTACGGATTTCTTCAACTGCACGTGGAACAGGTACTCCGGAAAGCGCACTTAATGCGTCTACAAGGCCAAAATCATCCAGATCTTTATGCTCCTCGCCAAGTGCTTCCATAACACTTCTTGTGAATTTATACGGACTTGCAGTAGAAGCGATCACTGTCGGAAGATGATCCGCTGTCTCACTTACATACTTCTTATATACGCCGGCTGCAACCGCTGTATGCGTATCGATCACATAATTGCTGTCTTTGTAGATATCACTGATGGCCTGTGCAGTCTCATCTTCGCTGCAGAAATTGCCATAAAAATCACCAAGCTGTGCTTTCATCTCGTCAGTAATGGTATATTCGCCGCCCTCACTTAAAGATTTCATAAGCTCTGCACATTTTTCAGCATTTTCTCCGGTAAGACGATAGATCAGTCTTTCCAGATTGCTGGAGATCAGGATATCCATGGAAGGAGATGTCGTAAGGATGAAATCTCTCTTTCTGTCATAAGTTCCTGTGCGGAAGAAATCATAAAGAACACGGTTCTCATTCGATGCACAGATCAGCTTGTGGATCGGAAGGCCCATCTGTTTCGCATAGTACGCAGCAAGGATATTTCCGAAGTTTCCGGTAGGAACTACCACATTGATCTCCTGTCCGTCTTTGATCCTGCCGTCGCGTACCAGTGATGCGTAGGCATATACATAATACACGATCTGAGGAACAAGACGACCTATGTTGATAGAGTTTGCAGAAGAAAACTGGAAACCTGCCTGATCCAGCTCTGCTGCCAGCTCGTGATCATTGAACATCTTCTTAACTGCAGTCTGGGCATCATCAAAGTTACCGGTAATACCTACCACATAAGTGTTGGCACCCTTCTGAGTTACCATCTGTTTCTCCTGGATCGGGCTGACACCATGCTTCGGATAAAATACAATGATCTTCGTTCCAGGCACATCTGCAAAGCCTGCCATGGCAGCTTTACCGGTATCTCCTGATGTTGCGGTAAGGATTACGATCTCATTCTTAACATTATTCTTCTTCGCTGCAGTTGTCATCAGATGCGGAAGAATGGAAAGTGCCATATCCTTAAATGCGATGGTCGCGCCATGGAACAGTTCCAGAAAATATGCCCCATCCGCTTCATGAAGAGGTGCAATCTTTTCTGTATCAAATTTACTGTCGTATGCTTTGTTGATACAGTTCTTAAGCTCATCCTCAGTAAAATCTGTAAGGAAACGGCTCATTACCTCATATGCTGTCTCCTGGTAGGTCATCTGTGCCAGCTTGTCCATTGGTACATCCAACTGTGGAATGCTTTCAGGCACGAACAGTCCGCCGTCCTCAGAAAGGCCCTTAAGTATGGCCATAGACGCTGTAACTGCCTGCTCTTTTCCTCTGGTGCTCTTGTACAATACCTGCATTGGTGTTCCGCCTTTCTATTGTAAGATATTCGTTTTCTTTTCAACGTTATCACATTATAGCATGGAATTATGGAAAATGCCACCACTTTTAAAAAAGAATCTGTCTTGCCCAATCCACCCTGTGATCAGACAGATATTCACAGCTTTCGGATAAAAAGAAACCGCCGGTCTGTTTCTGCCGGCGGTTGGTTCCTTCTGTACTGCATCAGTTCTTCCTATTTATATGTATAAAATTCATGGACCCCATATTTAAAGAGCCTCTTCAGGTCCTTTTCAAACCATTTCACATTGTGTTCCTCCGCTGCGGATTTCTGGATAAAGAACAGTGCACCTTCAGAATAATCAGCACCCTTCAGCGCCTGCTTGACCGCTTCCCTTGTTTCATCAGAAACTGCAACTTCATTGATCCTGCCATCATAGGTCGGTGAAAACTGCGGAACGCCGTCACTGTTATCCCAGACAACCTCTGTCACCGTATTCGGAAAATCTTCGCTTTTTACACGGTTCATGATGACATTGGCCACCAGAACACGGCCCTTGATATCTTCACTTCCTGCTTCTGCCTCCACGATCCTCAGAAGTGTATCATAGTCCTCATCTGACATCAGTGTGGGATTTTCTGCCAGTGTGATCGATCTTGCATCAAGTTCATTTACTTTGTTTTCCATAGAGGAGCTTACATTAAGATCTGCAGCAGTATTGGTCACTCTCTGTACTCTCTGGCCTACGATCACCTGCTCACAGGAGCTTCCGATCCTTGTAACCGTGCTTCCGGATAATGGTGTATCCGTAACTCCTGAAACCACACCTGCGATCCCGGTAGGAACAGCAACCTCTTCATAGGAAGAGCCCTCTCCTCCATCTGAAGCTGCATAAACCCTGCCTCCTTCACTTTCTGCAAATGTCCTTGTCCCCAGAGAAATAACCATCGCCAAAACTGCACATAATGTCAGCACTGCAAAACTGCGCGCGGAATTTCCTCCGGTTTTTCCATTTCTACGTTCATCCTGCACTCCGTCAGCCTCACGTAAATCTTTCTCAACTTTCATAATCTCATTCCTTGCGTTTCATTTTCTGTAACAGCCCATAATCCTCCGATGCGATATCACAACCCCCATTATCATCGCTTCCCGGATATTTACGGATCATTACGATTTCCTTTACATGTTTGTAACATTTTTGTAATGTATGGGAAAATTATATTTAATAATATTGAATATGTCAAGCTTTTTCCCGTATTTAACGCTTCAACGGCGGTATTTGTGTTTTATCCACACTTTATCCACATGTATTCCACATTAAATCCACATAAAATCTCAGAGTTATCCACACTCATACCATATTTCATTTCAGAAAAAAAGACAGATAGCGTCTCCATCTCCGTCCAATGTTGTACACCCACTTTCCGGAAATCGTACTTCTATCTGCCTGTTTATCCTTTTTCAGAACAGTTTTTTCTTCTGTTATTTACGGATTTGATTATAATATTTTGTTTTCATCCAGTCAAGGATTTTTGCTCGACCAGATCTGACACCTTATGCAAAACGGCACAATGCCTGCACGAAAAGTGTCGCATAAACGCACAGATCGATACTCCAGGCTCCCAGAAACAGCCCCCATGGTGTTTCCCCGGCTCCTTCGGCAAACCGTTTGGGCTTCAGCGCAAGGATCAGCGAAAAAAGAAGCGGCAGAAAATACCGTCCCTGAACGCCCAGGATCTTATCGTAGCCATAGGCTGTCCACTGTCCGTATAACGTGACAAAGATCAGCGCAAATACCAGGAGACTAACTCCTCCCAGAATACCCTTTGCCGGAAGATCCAGACGGATTCCCGACATATCATCATTCCCGGAAACCTGAAGGACCAGGATCAGAAGATATCCCATTGCTAGCAGGGCACAGACAGGAATGTTCAGCCATCCAAGATTACTTCCTATCATTTCTGTAAGATAGGTCACACCAAAGCTGTCCAGGCTCCGCACAAAAGTCAGGACAAAGGCAGCCGGATCCTTCAGAATCCCCACAAGCTGTGCAGCTGTATCCACACCCGGCTGTGACTCACAGAGATATCGGGACGCAATGGCCAGCCAGCCGAAACTTAAGATCAGGATCACGGTTCCTGCGCAGACTACGTGGAACCAGTAATTTTTCCTGCTTCTAAACCGTTCTTTCGGAATCAGGAACAGGAGCAGGCAAAACGGCATGTAAACCACTTTGCAAAGACACAGAAATCCGGTCAGTACGTACATCCATATCAGCTGTCTTACACTCATAACTTCTTTTTGTTTATATCGCATGGCCAATACAAAGGCAGCCAGAGCAACCGTCAGAGCCAGGGCCAGGGCATCTGCTGACATGGAATTTGCTGACTGGATATTCACAGGTACCAGACCCAGAAGTACGAGAAAATTTTTCCCAACAGGCGTCAGACGAATGGCAAAGAAAAAGAACAGTCCAAACATAAGCATATTGGCGATCCTTCCCGCATAGGCAAGGACCATCGGCCGGTCTGTAAACAGATCTGCAATGCGGATCCCCACTGCCTGGGGAAGATACGAAGTAGGTGCATACAAGGCTGTATTTCCAAATCCGTAAAACTGTGTTTTTTCCCGGTCGATACGCTGATCTGCATTCTCTCCGATATGCCATAATGATACATGATCCTTGGAGGTAAATTCCGGAACCAGACCACTGTTAAACGTCCTTCCATATGAGAATAAGTCGTTTCCTCCGTTGCCTTCCGACGTCAGATATCCTCTGGAAACCTCATAGCTTCTCAGATAATGGCTGTACTCATCCGGCGAATTAAAGGCCGGAACCGCCGCCAGCGTACAGATACTCATAAAAATATAAACAACGGCAAACACCACTTCTGCCCGGAGCTGTCTGCGTTTCAGAAATGCAAAGATCACCAGCATCACAGCTGCCGCCGCCCCAACCACCAGAAACACCAGTGATTTTGGAAATGGACTGGAAATAATACGATAGGCAAGTGTCTGTGTATCATCCTTCTGGCTCACCAGCCCTGCAGCCACTCCGGTATCCCCTTTTGCGCCATCTAAAACGATTCGAAATTTCTGCCCCTTACATTCCGTAAGCTTCTGGGCAAGCCTGAAATACGTGGTATCCCCCGACGATATGGTCAGTCTGCTGGCCTGCCAGCTCTGGATCTCCCTGTCATTCTGATACAGAGTTACCTGAAACGTTCCAGCAACCGATGCACTCTCTGTAGAAAGAAAAAGCTCCACACCTGACAGACGGTTCGTTTTGCAGGTAAACTCCTCTTCAAAGCATCCTCCCACACCGATCATCGACCAGGTATCCGGTCTTGCCTGCTGCTTTACATTTCCGAGAATCTCCGAATCACTTAGCAGATATGCGGAAAAGATTAGGATCATTCCCCATATCAACAGATATTTCAGAGCGTTTTTCAGCTCTGCAGACAGGCTGTATGAGCTCCTGTTTTTTTTCTTATTTTTCATAATATCCCTCTTACTCTCTGTTATTTTCACATTCCGCACTATTATAGCATCTGCACGGCAAAAAAAGAAGCTGCGTTTTATGGCAGCTTCTCATTTTTTGTAAACCTATCCGGAACTGGATGCTTATCGATTGTTGATCGCAGTTACCAGTGCATCAATAGAGGCACGGATGATATCCTGATCAACACCTGCTCCCCAGGCAAGCGTTCCATCTGGTTTGCGGATTCCCACATAAGCGATAGCCTTGGAGGAAGAGCTCTGCTCCAGAGCATGCTCCTGATAAGTCTCCAGTGTGTATTTCAGTTCGTAAGCTTTCTTCAGTGCATTGTTTACCGCATCCAGACGACCATTTCCGGAAGCCTCTGTAACGATGGTTTTTCCACGGAATGTAGAAGTAACCCGTGTTACGATGCCATCTTCTTTCTGCTGGAAATGAACATCACTGATGCTGTATGGTTCAACCACATTTTCGAAGGTAGATTTGAACAGACTGAAGATCTCGTCCGGATGAAGCTCTTTGTGCTTGTGATCGGACACTGCTTTGGCTGCATAGCCCATAGCCTCTCGCATTTTCGGAGGAAGGTTCAGTCCAAACTTTGTCTCCAGTATATAGCCTACGCCACCCTTTCCGGACTGGCTGTTGATACGGATAACATCTGCGTCGTAATTTCTTCCCACGTCTGTCGGATCGATCGGCAGATACGGAACAGTCCAGTGCTCCAGATTTCCATTTTCTCTCCAGTGCATACCCTTTGCGATGGCATCCTGATGAGATCCGGAAAATGCAGCAAATACAAGAGCTCCACTGTACGGACTTCTTTCATAGATCTGCATTCCGGTACATTTCTCATAAACCTCACAGATATGCGGCATATCAGAGAAATCGATCTTCGGATCCACACCCTGGGAATACATATTCATACCAAGTGTTACAATATCCACATTACCGGTACGCTCACCATTTCCGAACAAAGTTCCCTCAATTCGGTCAGCACCCGCAAGAAGACCCATCTCAGAATCTGCAACGCCACATCCACGATCATTGTGCGGATGAAGAGAAACGATCACGTTTTCACGGTATTTCAGATTATTACACATGTATTCCACCTGGCTTGCATACACATGCGGCATAGAATGCTCAACAGTAACAGGCAGGTTGATGATCGCTTTGTTATCTGCAGTGGGCTGCCATACATCCAGAACCGCATTGCACACCTCCAGCGCATACTCAGGCTCTGTTCCCGTAAAGCTCTCCGGGCTGTACTCAAACTGGAAATTGCCCTCTGTCTCATCAGCCAGTTTTTTCAGAAGTGCAGCGCCATCTACTGCAATCTTCAGGATCTCTTCTTTTGATTTTCTAAATACCTGCTCTCTTTGAGATACGGATGTGGAGTTGTATACATGAACGATTGCTTTTGGGGCGCCTTTAACAGCTTCAAAGGTCTTACGGATGATATGCTCTCTTGCCTGAGTCAGCACCTGGATCGTTACATCCTTCGGGATCAGATCCTGCTCGATCAGCGTACGGAGAAACTCATACTCTGTCTCAGAAGCAGCAGGAAATCCAACCTCGATCTCTTTAAAACCGATTTTTACAAGAAGCTTGAAAAATTCCACTTTCTGCTCCAAGCTCATCGGGATCACAAGTGCCTGATTTCCGTCACGAAGGTCTACAGAGCACCAGATCGGGGCCTTATCCACATATTCTTTCTCCGCCCATTTCATACATTTCACCGGCGGCATGTAATACTGACGTTTGTACTTGGATGGTGTCATCATTTTGTTTTCCTCCACTTTCTGTTTCCATTAAAATTTCTCTTTGATTTCTGTTTTTGATATAAAGACATAAAAAAATCTTCCGACTCTGCAGATTCTGCAAGAGACGAAAGACAACTGCTGTCCTACGCGGTACCACTCTTATTTCATGAATAAAAATTCACACACTTGACAGATACGGAATGTATATACATCCTTATATCCTCTCCGGATAACGGCGGACACCGTCTGCGTCTACTCTCTTATATAATATATAAAGATTTCAGGCAGATGCTCCGAGGCGAGTTCCACAAATCCCTTCCGCTGCTTCTCACCGGCCAGCAGCTCTCTGTGTTCCGTTCTCTTGTGTACTATTCCTCATCTACGCATTTTCTTTTTGAACTGGTATTAGGTTAACACGTTATGGAAGATTTGTCAACGAAATTTTAACGATGCACCGTACAAAATTTTAACGATGCACCGTGCAAAACAAGATTATGATTATATAAAAAACCAGAAATAGATATCTCTCACCGCTCTGTCAATCGACCTGCATATCGTTTTTATATTCCTGAAAATGTGAGGGTCATGCGGATATTCGCAATTGAAGCAGGGGACTTACTTGATTCGGCTAAACTGCAATATTTTTTTATTTTTAACAAATTTTTGTTATATTTTACCAGTAAAACATGCTATAGTTCATAGTAAGAAAAAAATTTCGGAGGTATTTTTAATGAAACGTGATCTGAAAAAAATCGTAAGCCAGATGACACTGGAAGAAAAAGCCGGCATGTGCTCAGGTCTTGATTTCTGGCATCTGAAACATGTGGAGCGCTTAGGAATCCCGGAAGTAATGGTCAGCGACGGCCCTCACGGACTTCGTAAGCAGGATGACAAGGGCGATCATCTTGGAATGAATGACAGCATCAAAGCCGTCTGCTTCCCGCCGGCTGCTTTAAGTGCCTGCTCCTTTGACCGCAAGCTGATGGAAGAAATGGGCAAAACTATCGGAAAAGAAGCTCAGGCCAACGATGTATCCATAGTTCTCGGACCGGCCGTAAACATCAAACGTTCTCCTCTCTGCGGAAGAAACTTCGAATATTATTCCGAGGATCCATATCTTGCAGGTGAGATCGCAGCCGCTTTTATAAACGGAGTACAGTCCCAGCATGTAGGAACCTCTATCAAGCACTTTGCAGCAAACAACCAGGAATATCACCGCATGAGCAACTCTTCCGAGGCTGATGAGCGCACTTTACGTGAAATCTATTTCCCTGCATTCGAAACTGCAGTAAAAAAAGCTCAGCCATACACCTTCATGTGCTCCTACAACCAGATCAACGGCACTTTCGCATCTGAGAATAAATGGCTTCTCACAGATGTTCTCCGCAGCGACTGGGGCTTCAAGGGCTATGTAATGTCCGACTGGGGTGCAGTCAATGACCGCGTCAAAGGTCTTGAGGCAGGTCTTGAGCTGGAAATGCCTTCCTCCAATGGGGTCAACGATGCCCTCATCGTACAGGCCGTAAAAGACGGTTCCCTCAGGGAAGACATTCTTGACCAGGCTGTTGAACGTATTTTACGCATAATTTTTGAATATACAGACAACCGTGCACCGCAGGACTTCACTATGGAAAAAGACCATAAAGAAGCACGCCACATTGCGGAAGAATCTATGGTTCTTCTGAAAAACGATATGCAAATTCTCCCTCTGAAAGCATCCGAAAAAGTTGCTTTCATCGGTGGTTTTGCAAAGAAGCCTCGTTTCCAAGGTGGCGGAAGCTCTCATATCAACTGCTTCAAGATCACAAATGCACTGGATTCCATTCCTTCCGATGCACAGGTTACTTATGCGGAAGGTTTTCCTGCAGACAAAGATCTCTACGATGACGCACTTGCAGCTGAAGCAATTAAAACTGCTGCCGCCGCTGACAAGGTTGTGATCTTCGCCGGACTTCCGGACAGCTTTGAATCTGAAGGATACGACCGTTCCCACATGAGGCTTCCTAAATGCCAGAACCGTCTCATTGCTGAGATCCTTAAAGTACAGCCGAATACCGTGATCGTCCTCCACAACGGTTCCCCCGTGGAGATGCCATGGCTCAATGATGTAAAAGGACTTCTGGAAGCATACCTCGGCGGTCAGGCAGGCGGTGCCGCTGTCGCAAACATCCTTTACGGAAAAGTAAATCCAAGCGGCAAGCTTGCCGAGACAATGCCGCTCAAGCTCTCCGACAATCCATCTTACCTGAACTTCGGCGGTGGTGAAAAGGTTGAATACCGTGAAGGGGTATTCGTAGGCTATCGCTACTACGATACAAAAGAAATGGATGTAGCATATCCGTTTGGCTATGGACTCTCCTACACTACCTTTGCCTGCAGCAACCTGAAGATCTCCAATGAAAATCCTACAGACAAAGACACGATCACCATTTCGGTTGATGTAACAAATACAGGAAACGTGGCAGGAAAAGAAGTCGTACAGCTCTATGTCAAAGACTGTACCCATTCCGCGATCCGTCCGGAAAAAGAGCTCAAAGGCTTCGAAAAGGTTTTCCTGAACCCAGGCGAGACCAAAACAGTAACCATGGAACTGGACAAGAGAAGCTTCGCATGGTACAATACAGAACTTCATGACTGGTTCGCAGCCAGCGGCGAATATAAGCTCCTTGTCGGTACCTCTTCCAGAGATATCCATCTTGAAAGCAGGATCCATCTGAACAGCAGTCAGGAGCTTCCGATGCATGTTCATATGAACACTACCCTGGGCGAACTGTTCCGCAACCCGAAAACAAGCGAAACAGCAAAAGAACTGACAGCAAAATATATCTCAGCCATGAACGTTGGTGAAGAGTCCTCTTCTGAAGCCGCTTCCGAAGCTGTCACCGAAGAAATGACAGAAGCCATGACCGACTCCATGCCATTACGCGCACTGGTAAGCTTCGGCGGGTATTCCAGAGAAGAACTTACAAAAATTATTGAAAAATTAAATAAACTGGTATAATTTCACAGAGCATCCTCTGCCAAACGAATTATACTTACATAAAAAGCACAAAAAATGACATATTACTGTCGCTTAATCTAACATTAAGCGGCAGTTTTCACATTATCTTCATTTTCCTTTCACACAATGCACACATTTTTTTACTATATTATTAACTGTAGATAGCAAATGCAAATGCTAAACAATCTTTTTCTTTTTCATACTTTTTTGCCGGGAGTCTGCACAACTCCCGGCCTCCTTTTTTTGTTCTTCAGGCAGTTCGCCTGCATTTTCTATTATTATTAAAGATATAAAAATATGTCTTGTTTTTTCCTCTTTCATATATTATACTGATTAAGAACTTATTGTTCCTGTCCAGTTTGTTCTTTGATAATTTCATAGACTTCACACTCGAAACATGATACAATATCCGCACAGAGAAATATGCGGTACAGTTTTTATGGGAGGATGCGCATATGTTAGATCAGAAAGATTTGGAATTATTAGCCGGTATGATAAACCCGATCAATGTCCAGCTGGGCAATATAAATAACCGATTAGATGGTATCGACGCCAGACTGGATGCTGTGGATGCTCGTCTCGACGGTATCGACGCTCGTCTCGATGCTATGGATGTTCGCTTCGACGGTATCGACGCTCGTCTTGATGCTATGGATGTTCGCTTCGACGGTATCGACGCTCGTCTCGATGCTATGGATGTTCGCTTCGATGAAATAGATGCCCGCTTCAACCGGGTAGAAAACAGACTTGAAATGATCGATCTGAAATGTGATACCAACAGAAAACGCCTGGACGACCTTTCACTGGATGTTAAGCTTGCAGAACGGGATATCCGAAAAGATATCAAGAATTTACAGGACACAACAGAAACTCTTGTTGTTGTACTTCAGGGAAGAGGTATTTTACCTGACCCAGGTAACACAATACAGACAGCCTGATCATACCATGTAAAGAGTGTGAAGCCTATGAAAGTATCAGTTACTGTTCACTGGTAATGTTCCGCGAGGTGTTTTTTGTGAGCGAAGGTCACAGAAAACCCGAGACATACCGCGCGAATTTTTGCGATCAGCATAAATTCTGTGCATCGCGAAGCGTGTTACTGAGAACGGAGTGAACAGTAACAAGTATCAAGGGATCACACTCTTTCTCCTCAAAAAATGGTTGCATTTACAATTCGTTTATGTTATAGTTATATGCGTTGCGGGGTATGGCGTAGCTTGGTAGCGCGCACGGCTGGGGGCCGTGAGGTCGCAGGTTCAAATCCTGTTGCCCCGATATTCCCCATAAATTCAAGGGTTTCCGAGGTCTGATGACTTCGGATTTTTTTATTACCTTTATTACCTTTTTAGAACTCATCCAATGCTTTCATGCATTTTAGTTATTATCTCTGCCTTATCTGATAAGGTTGTCACATCAAAGGTGTAATATTGTCTGTTGACTTGCGGAGAATGTCCTAATAAAGAAGAAGTCATCATTTCTGATACACCTGCACATCTCATGTTGGAATTAAGAGTTTTTCTAAATGCATGAATTCCTCTTTCTGGTATTTCCAATTGTTTACACTTATTTTTGATGCAAGATGAAACAACAGGCGCATGAATTCTTCCTTCTTCATTTGCAAATACCCACTCACAGAGATATCCTGCACTAAGCTCACTCTTTTTTATTTTAAGCAAAAGCTTTTTCAATTTCTCATCTATAGGGAATTGCCGCTTTTTCTTATTTTTGGTAGTATCAATATAATACTCTTTGGTTATCCTATTGAACTTTTCAGACTTATCAATCATGAAAAATCCATTTTCATAATCAAAATCTTCCCATTTCAGAGCAACAATCTCTCCTACCCTCATGCCCGTGAGACTGGCAAATTCCACAGCATAATTGGGAATATAGGATGGTTTCTCTTCGTATTCTTTATGTAACCACTCCAATATTGTTTTTACCTCTTCGTCAGAATATATCTGCTGTGACAATGGCTTATTTATTTCTTCGCAATAGCCATAAAACTGCTTACACACCAAATAACTCATTGGATTTTCATGTATTACTTTTTCTCTGTACGCTTTTCCAAATGTATTATTTACATATCCAAATAATTTCTTAAATGCCCCTTTACCCAATTTGTTGGAAACAATACTGTCATGGAAAAATATTTTTAAATCATCTTCGGAAATTTTTTCTATTTCCTGTGCAGCAAATTCTGAGCCTTCAAAGAAACGTTTGTAATCAGTCTGATACTTATATATAGTGTTATCCCCAACTAAATGATCCTGCACTGATCTCCAACTCTTATACATTTTATCAAATGTAGGCTTTTTGTTGCTATGTGCTTTATAATAGGAAATAATTTCATCTTCTAACTTGGCTTTTGATGATTTTTTTATCATCCGCAAACCATTTTTCTTTGTTTCATCTTTTACATAAGTTCTCCATTTGCCATCACTGCCCTGCGTTATTTTTCCATGATGTTGTTTTAATAATTCCTCTCTTTTTTTCATTTCAATTACATTCCGCACTTGTGACATATCAACAATATCATTTTCTTGCAGATATTTCAACATACTATATAGGTCGTCTTTTTCATTACATTGCAAAGTATTTATCACTCCATTATTTATTTTTATATTTTGGGATTTTTATTAGAATTGTTCATAGACAGAGCCAAAGAACTCGACTCCTTTTATTAAAAACAGGATGATATTCTCCGTCTGAACATCATCCTGTAAATGTTTACTGTTAATTCTTTCTACTTGTTATTGTTTTCCTCAGATATCCAATTTCCTACAGGATCAATCACCAAACATACCATTTTTAAAGAATAATACAATCATCCAAATCTCCGCTTATTCTTACGGATATCATTCTGTGTTTTACTACTTGCAAGATCAAGAATCTTATTCAATTCTGGAAGAGTATCACGTGTTAGATCACCTTGTACAGTAAATGTATTATATACATTGTTTACACTGTTCCCAGAAGCATCCTTAACTTTAAGTTCTGGCATTTTAAAGTTACCATTCATTGCGTAATTCTGTTGACGTTCTGCCATATCAATTAAAGTTTCTGTAATATCATTTGGAATTACCATATCAGAAGCTTCTAATGGGGTAATCCAACCATCTTTTGTGACGATGATTTCACGACCATTTTCATTTGTCATAGCAATACGATTTGAACCTACATGCTTCGTTCCCTTTGCATATCCTTTTAGATGTCCAGAATTAAGGGAATTGGAATTTTTCATATTAGATTTATCTTGATTAGTAAAATATTGACCAGAAGATATACCCCCAATATTATTCAAGATATAATTAATACCTGCCATCATGTCGCTATAATTTTCGCCAGCTCCACTAATAGCATCACTGATAGCATCTGACATTTTTGCAAGGTCTGAGCTTAACTGATTAGACCACTTCTCAAAATCTTCACTTAACTGAGTTTCAAGATCATCCAGACCATTCACTGTGATATCATATACATGGTCACGTACAGTATCGTCAAGATCGTCTTGCTTATCCTTGAGTGACGCTTCAAGTCGTGCTTTCTGCGCTTTAGATTCTGCATCTGTCAATCCCTCAAGACCACGGATTTGTTGTTTGATAAGTTCAATCTCATCTGTTTTCTTCTTAATGGTTTTGTCATAATCATAATACTCTTTCTTTTTCTTGAGTGCCTTTTTACGAGCATCAATTTCTTTGAACATTGCATCCTGTACAGCTTTAGCCTGATTAGTAACAATACTGATAATAGACTGTCTATAACTATTTGCATTTTTCAAAGATTCCTGCATTGCTGAATCATTCTCAGACATTAATTCATCATATGTCTTTTCGCCATATTTTGATTTGCTAGAACCGTTTGCAAAATCATCCATGATTTGCTGACGTTTCTTCACATATGTTTGAAGATTATTCAGTTCTGTATTTAATTGTTGAGAGTTCATCGTAATAGACAATGCGCCCATTTCAGTGAGATTTCCAGAATCCTTATCAATCATCATGTCTTCTGTGATAAGATCGTTGATGGAACCAATCTTATCTTTTAGCCGATTTGCTTTTTCGATCGCACGATCAAACATTTCTTCATAAACAACAGTGATCTTATCTTGTTTTGCTTGTTCAATCTGTGTGTCAAAATCACTTACCGCATTTTGGGCTTCAAGAATTTGGTTAGTCATTTCCAACCATTCCTCTGAACCCTTTTTAATAATTCCACTTTTTACAGATGCATCCAGTTGTTTCTGTAAATCAGTTACTTCATTTTGTTTATACTTTCTTTGCTTTTGTAAGTCTGTGATTTGCGTATCATATTTTTTGCTATTTGTATAATCCCCATGAGCTTCTGATTTTTCATATTTTTTCTGATGTTGTTCTGTATAATTGGAATATCTATCATTCCATCCACTGTAATAGTTCTGAACATTCTTGAATTTCTCTTGTTCATTTGTAACACGCATAGCAGCGTATTCAGCCTGAGCCTGGTCAGCATTACTCTGAGCCGTACTTAAAGCATTTGAGAGAATACGTCCTTTATCTGGATTTGAACCAGCTACATATTTGTTATATGTTTCCAGTTGTTTCTTTATCTTTGGGTCTTTTACATTAGAAGTATCAACCTTTTGATTTTTCTTTATTGCGTTCCTCTGCGCAATAGTGATTTTCCCTTTTGTAGCCAATAATGCTTTCTTAGATTTGTCACGATTAGTAACATTATTTTTATAAGTCTGCATATTCTTTTTGGCTGTTTTCAAAGCAGATTGACGATAGGAGTTCTCTTGTTTTGATGCTGACGTTTGATAATCCAATAATGCATTTTGTGCAACAAAAGTTTTCTTTGATTTCTGGTTACTGAGAATTGCTCTTTGTGTTGCGGTGAGATTTTTCTTAGTATTCGCTAAATTTGTCTGCTGAGTTTTAACATTTTTATTTGTTATTGATAAATGTTTTTGTGCTCTTGTTACTTGATATTCAGCAGCACTAAGCCTACTCTTATCTTGGGTATTCTTTTTAACTGCTGAATTATATTGGTTTGCCGCTTTAAGAGTCGTACCTTTTAAACCTTTTGTATTAATTATTTCTCCTGAATTTATAGCTTTTTGGATTTGTGCTTTTCTGGCAGAAGAAACGTTTGATTTATTTACGACAGATCTTAAATTAGAAGAAGCTGAATCAGCTTTTATGGTTGATTGTGTAGCTACTTTAACAGCATTACCACGTGCTTTCCTCGCAGAGGTAAGCTTTTTTTGTGCGTTGCTTTGTGCTTTCTTTGCACTGTTTAATTTTTGTTCTGCTTTTGTTAAATTAGGATTATCTACTTTGATTTGTCTAGCAATAGAAGCAAGTCCAGATTTACCTGTAGATAAAGAAGAGATCGCACTTTTAAGCCCAGTGACTTTATTTGTTAATATATCAATCTTTTTACCTGCATCCTCAGTTGGCATATTCGCCCACTGTTCAAATACTTT
Organism: Ruminococcus sp. AF20-12LB; assembly: GCF_003478985.1. Lineage (NCBI taxonomy): Bacteria > Bacillati > Bacillota > Clostridia > Eubacteriales > Oscillospiraceae > Ruminococcus > Ruminococcus sp. AF20-12LB. The sequence continues at coordinate 26,980 of NZ_QUGH01000009.1, forward strand.
TAATTGCTCATTATACAAATTCTGAGCTTCTTGCGTACAATTTTTTGCTTTGTCGTAATAATCCTGATATTTCTGAATTGCTTCTGCAAGACCTTTTCCAAAGTCTGTAGTAGTATCCATATCTTCAATATTCCAATATCCGCCTTGAACAGCTTTCTTATAAGAATCTGGAATAACAATATTCATTTTTTGTTCAGAGTCAGAACCCTCTGGTGTGTAATAATATGTATATCCAGATGCGATAGAATTAGCTTTATTGGTATAAGACTGTGCACCATGTTTATTTGCATTAATTTCTTCTACAATAGCTTTTTCTTGACGATTGAGCATTGTTTTCTTAAATGCAGAAGATACATAATCATTGATACGATTAGATATGTTTTCTACAGTATCTTTAAATTTTGTTAAGGTTCTTGCTACCCAGTCAAATACTTGCTCTGCGTGCTTTTGTTTGGAAGCGGTTGAAGAATTATTCCCACCTCCTCCACCAGAGTTTCCACTACCGCCAGAAGATGTTGGGGTGGTATTAGTCTTGGTGTTGGAAGATTTTGAACCACTGTAAGTCGTATGTTTCGATGCAATACTGGCCTGTTTTACAGGGATTCCACCTCTGACCATAGCCGATCCGCTTGCCTGTGCCAGACCTCTGCTGTTTATAAACCCACGATCCAATAAAGCTTCCGTCTGAAGATGATTGAATACAATGCTTCCTGCCGGGATATTTACAAACTCTGCTCCGTTATCACCTACGGTATTCCATGTACCAGTTGCAGGATTGACTACAATTTCACGACCCAACTCACCTACCAGAGTAGTTCCGCCTGTCTTAGTAGCCCAGTTACCGCTTGCCTGTGCATGGCCTGAAAGATGATTATACTGTGCTGAACCTGATGCATGTGCGGTTCCACTGGCATGAGCTGTTCCATTTGCGCCACCTGCACCTTTTGTTGGTGGTGTTGTGTTTGTCCAGTTCACGGTTCCGGTTGCTGTGAAATGTGTCTTTACTCTGGAAGTTTCATTTCCCCATGATACAAGACCGGAAGAACGGTGTACCTGTGCTGCAAACGCATCTACAGCTCCGGTTTCATTATCCCATGTCACTTTACCGGAAGATTGCTTTTCTTCTGCTGCATAAGCATCCACAGCAGAAGAATCCACACCAGCTTTTACCATGATTTCAGGTGATAATCCCTGTATCGAAGCTGTAATTGAAGCTTCTGAAGATCCATCAATCCCCAGTGTTGCCTTAATCTCCGGGCTTAATCCCTGAATCTCCCCAACCAGACTGTCCACTTTGCCTTGTGCTTCTGAAGTATCTGCCCCAACTGAAGCCTGTAGCTCTACACTGTTCTGTGCTTCCTGAAACTGCTGTAATAAAGATAACGCATTTCCAAGCTCCCCATCCACCTGTGAAGTATCTACTGACATAACAGCAGGAGCTTCCAACATCTGTTTCTGTGTAACACAATACTGGATAACTGCGTTGGCATCATCCACCTGAGAGGAATCCACATCCAGAGTAGTTTTGTAATTCTGCATCTGAGCTATGGTATTGTCCAGTGTCTTGACTTTATCCTCGGTATTATCAATGTCGGAAACATCAATCTGGATATTCATGTCGGTATCACCAGACATTTCCTCGATCCGTCCCTTGGCTTCCCCGGCTGCAACTGCCATATCACCTAACGTCTTTGTAGCTTCATCCGCCCAGTCAAATTCCCCGCCGAACTCTTCCATCTCACCAAACATAGATTGAACCATTGGCATAGAAAGATTCAATCCCTCCGCAAAATCCTCCATAGTTTTCTGGCCTGCAACTTTATATTCGCCACTAGCTTCATCCAGTTCCATCAGTCCAGCCTTGGTAGCTTTTGCACAGAACTCCTGCACATCAAGACCAATCCGGTTGCCGTCCTCGTCATGATTAAAGTAATGTTCAATAGAACTCATATAAGAAGAAACGGCTTCTGCGTCCTGGCTATCCACGGTATCAGGAACAATAAAATCCACGGCTGCCTTATAGGAGTTTGTTCCAATCCTTCCGTAATCCTCAGAATCACTGTTTTTGGTTACGTTGTCGATCTTTTCCATAGCTCCCATAGCATCATCGAACATATCACCCGATTCCGAAGCGTTCTGTTTGTCAAGCCAGTTCTGGTAAGCCCCAGTTGCTTCCCTGAGAGATGCAGAGAGCAGATCCAGCTGATTGCACTGATTTACAATAGCGTCATTATCCGATAAAAGAGCATCAATACTGGACTGGATTGCCTGTGCTTCCTCACCTTTTGCATCGGTTAATCCTCTTAACTGATCCTGAAGCTGTTCGATCTGTGCAATGTTCTGCATGTACTGATTCTGTTTTTCTGCTTTCTGGCTGTTGTTGGTCTGTATCTGTTCCTCTGCCTTGGCTTTCTGTAACTCACGTACTTTCTCTGCGTTCAGTTGTAAGGCTCCGTTATTATATTCCAGAGCGGAAGTATAATCTGCAAGCTCGTCTGAATTGAAATCATCCAGAGAGATAGATTTTCCTGTGCTTTGTGCATCCAGAACAGATTCCGCTTTCTGGATTCCGGTTAATGCAGCACTGGCTTTGTCGATTCTTTCACTGATATCCCCGATGGAATCTGCTGCTTCATCCAGAGAAGATCCGGTACTGGAAGAGATTACACCCAACTCTGCAAGCATACTGGCAAGATTCGCCACACTGGATGCAGAAGTATCACTAATAACACCTGCATCTAAGGCAGCCTGTACCAGAGTATTGATCTGATCCTCACCCTTCTGTATCCCATCTGTCTCAAAAGCATATCGGAAATCGGTATCTGAAAGATTCCATTCCTTCAGTGCTTTTGCATTATCTGAGACAGACTTTCCAAACTTACTTGTGTCCGTACCGTTCACGGCCTTGGTAAACTTATCATTGGCAATGGCTGTATCATTCAGCTCGTCCCGGACTTCTTTTACCTGATCTGCATAAGCGGACATGCCTGTATTTTTCACCAGACCGTTTACTGTGCTATCCAGTTCTGAGAATTTCTGGGATGCTTCTGAAATCTTGCTGTTATCTCCATCGGCAATCGCATTGTTATAGTCCTCAACTGCTTTTGCATAATCAGAGATCCACTTGGAAGCTTTCTGTTCCGTATCACCGGACTTATACAGCTTATCATCGGATAGCAACTCTGCTTCCTGTGCCTGTTTATAAATATCCTGATATTCACTGAGAACATCCTTTGCTTTTGTCAGACCGGATGCTGCATTGTTAGCAAGCTGATCGGTTACATCCGTTTCACCAAACTGATCCTCAATACCGGAAACCTCTGTCATGAAATCATTCAATGCGTCTTTTGCTGTAGAAGCGTCCGCATTAAACTGAATATCCATCGTGATTCCGTCTGCACTGTCCAGCTTAAATATATCTTCTCCATAAGTTTCCTGAAGATTCTTGATACTCTTTTTGATTGCTTCGGATTCCTCTGATCCATTATCATAAAAACGACCCAAGTATGTATGACGGTTTTTCTCCATCTCTTTCTGAGCTTTGTCAATACCCTTTTTATTTTCATTCAGGAAATTCTGTGACTGTTTTTCGTTCACCTGATCCAGTAATGCGATCTGCTCCGTAAGAGATCCGTTTATCAGATCAATCCCACTGACCTGATTTCCGTAGGATTCGGATAAAGATTCCTGTATGGATAACAGCTCACTCTTTGCGTCTGCTGCTTCCTGTTCTGTTAAAGTACCAGTTGCAAGTGCTGTCCTTAACTCCTGAATCCTGCTGATATTATCCTGTATGGAAGTCGTGTTCTCTTCCCATGTATTTCCTGCACTTTTCGCAGAGCTTACTGCTTCCTCAATGGATCTTTTATAAGCACTGTAGGCCGTAACTGCTGCGGTAACACCTGCTGCAACCAGAATCAGCGGATTAGCCATCAGTGTTGCAAGCATTCCTTCCATAGCGCCGGATAATGTAAAGGTACTGGCAGCAGCAGTTTCATTTGCAGCAGATAATCCCATTGCAGCAACGGCAGCCTGTGCTTCTGCTTCACTCATCCCCTGATTTACAAGGACTGCTGCCCTCTGTGCTTCTGTTAAAGCCGTACTGGACAATACCATTCGGGTCTGAGATTCACTTAATCCCTGTGTTAATCCTAACAGCTGTTCAAAAGAATCTGTGGAAATCTCTGTCATTCGGCTGATATCCATAGCCTGTCCCATGTTGGAAAACTCCCTGAACAGATTTATCAGCTGTTGAAATGCGTATACACCACCAGCAGATGCAAGTCCGGCCAGAGATGCCTGTAAAATATCTGTATTTGCTGCAAAGTCCGCCATTGCTTTTGCCCCGTCCAGAAATCCAGAGTATAAATCACTTGACACTGTAGTAGTGGCTAGATTTTCAAGGCTCGCTTTTAATGCGTTTGTCTTTGCTTCCAGAGAAGTTAAATAATTATCCTCAAATTTCTTCTGTGCTGTTCCTTCAGAATTATAAGCAACATCTGTCAATTTCTGTACTTTATCCCAGTTATCTAACATAGCGGCAATGGAGTTTGCCTGATATGTGCCGCCCAAAGCTGTACTGACCGCCTTTTGAGTTTTCTTATCAAATGACTCCCATTTATCAGCAACAGTATCAAGAATTGTTTCTGAATCAAGAAACTGATCATTGTTATCTCTCATTGAAATCCCAATTTTATTCAGAACCTTTTCAACATCATTTAATGCTTCGCCATTGTCATCTACAAACTTCCCTGCCTTAATGTTATTCATTCTGGCTAGGATTGACTTCATAGCATTACCAATTGTCTCATCATTTGCTTGTGTTACGTCTTTAACTGTAGCGATCATGGCAGCCGTCTTTTCCAGACTGACACCTGCATTATTCGCCTGTGATGCAACTTTTGTCAACGCTGAACCGATACCACCTGCATCAGAAGCAGACTCAAGGTCAATGCTTGTAAGAATATCATTAACTTTGCTCGCCTGATCTGCGCTCATCTGGAAACCATTCAGAGTTGCAGTTAATACCTCTGATGCATCCTCAGAACTCATCTGTGCATCTTTGGATAGCACCATACTGTCCTTGATAAGTTGTTTTGTTTCAGACATGGAACGTCCCTGTCTTAACCAACTATCCGCAGATTTCGCAACATCTGATGTCACACTACCTAACTCTTGACCTAAATCATTATAGCTCTGCATCAGTTCTCTTGCATAAGAACGACTCTCACCAGTAGCCATAGATAAATCCGTTTCAAGATCATTAAATTCTTTAACTGTTGAAAGTGCTTCTTTACCTGCATCCGTAATCTTATACAGTCCATCCTGCATTAGATTCGCTAAACTATATGCGCTGAATGCTTCTCTGAAACTACTTCCTAGTGAAGAAAAGATTCCCTGGCTTCTCTGTCCTGCTGCATTTACATTATTTAATGCATCCTGCATATAAGTTAAACCAGATCTGTCAATGTTGGGAACATTGATTTCCTGTTCTGTCTGTGTAGCAATATCAAGCGCACTACCAACTGAATCACGTAATGTATCAGCATTAACATGAACGTCAATATTTACATCTTTAATATTCTCAATTGCGGAACGTATCTGTGACTCAATCTCTTCTGCATCAACCTTAAAATTAACAGGAATATTAACATCTGTTAATGCGGCAGTCAAATTTGATTTTAGTGATTCTTCATTAATCTTTAAATCTACTTTTACAGGTTCATCCCCTGTGCTTAACTGGCTAATAGAGCTACGAAGCTTTGATACAATTTCTTCCTCGTTAATCTTTAAATCTATATTAATAGCTTCACCAGATTCTGTTCCTGCATTCTGGATAGCAGAACGAATATCAGAAGCAATTTTCTCTGAATTAACCTCTACATCAAGCTGAATTGTTGACTTATTAGATTCTGTCGCAGACATGATATTTGTCTGTAGGGCATCTTTCATTTTGGTTGCCGCAGACAATACTTCTTGTGCAATGGCATCCGACATTGCTGTAAATTCTGAGCCTTTTAGCTCATTAACAGAAAAACTTTGTGTCATATCTGCCCTGGCTTGCTTCATCAAGTCAAAAGCATGAACAATCTGATCTGCCTGAGTTGTAATATCTGTTGCAAAATGTTCTGGAAATAGAGTGGTCATCTCTCCCCAGATAGAATCAATAGACACTCCTTTCGTGGCATCACGGACAATTTTCCCTACATTATTTTGCAGTAACTCTTTATAGGCATCACCGCCCATTGCTTTTTTCAATTCATCAGAGACATAGATTTTCTTATCTTTGAAATAGTTGAAGAAGTTATCATAAATACCAGAACTGGATTTAATAACTTTTGCATTTTTCGTGACTGCTTGTTCAAGTCCATTTAGCCCCTTATAAAAACCATCCGCTTTGGCGAAATCAAAATCTTTACCGTTCCATGTCTTTGCCAGGCTGGAAACCATACTATTCATTTGGGATTTTAATTTATTGATAGTTTTTGAATCTGAGATATTAAAAGAATTTGCTAATTGATTTGCGATTGAAGATGTGTCAATTTTTGTACTTGATAGACCTTTTTCTATATTAGATGCTAATTTCTTTGTAGAATCCTGATTGACTTCCACATCCAATTTTATTTTTCTTTGCTCTTTGGTCAGAGCATTTAGCTTCTCTTCGGCTGCTGACGTGTCCAGATCAGCCTTGACATTTATTTCAAAATCTGACATTTAAACCTCACTTTCTTTGTATTATCATATTGTAATATTATTTTTAATAAAAAAAGACTACCTATTAAATAGTCTCTTGTGTTCTTCTATTTGAACCGTTTACCAAACGATTCATCTATATTCTTCTGTACATCTGCTTCGGTATTCGCCCAGAATCCACCATTACCAATCAGTCCACCAGATTCTGCATAATTGTAAATAGTATTTGTATCTCTTCCTGCCGGAGAATAAGCATATCCTGTGTTTAAAGATAACTCGCCATGCATACCAGATACAAACATTGTTGGTGATTCTTTTAATGCACCTATTCTATGATAATCGCTCTCTGGTACAGTATAGAAATCATTCACATTATTTTTTGCATTCTCATATGATTTCTCCATAGTTTCTTGCATTGCTTCTTCACATTCTTTTTGTATAGCTGCCTTAAGTGCACCCCATGATGTAAATATTCCTCCCATAATTTTTTTCTCTCTACTTTCCTTAGAATATTTCAATTCATACTATCTCATAAATTTTTACTATAAGGTTAGAAAGGAGTGCATTTTTACGCACTCCTTTTCAAAATAGACTCAACAATCCCTCTTGTTTTAGAAAGCTGCTGTCTTAATTCTATAATTTCTTCATTCAACCGTTCATTCTCTTTTCCAAGTTCTTGAATTGCTTTAGAATTATATTCTGTCAACAATAAAGTGTTAATGCACTTCACATTCATAGTACCATCGTCATCATATCCGCCACCAACTGTAAGAAGAGGATCGATTAACTCTAATTCATCCGCAACGCATCCTAATTCTTGGTGTACTCCTGTTTGTTTCCAATTAAATTTTCTGATTTTCATTTGCATAATTTTCGATAAAGCATTAACGGAAGAATCTTTTATATCTCTTTTTAATCGTATGTCTGAACTTGAGCCAGTAAATGTTGCTGTTCCCCATGATGTAGATCCATATTGTGCACGAATACTGATTTTGTTTCCTGCATGAGATTGTAAAAAAGCAACTTTGGTTTTATTAGAACCCGCCGATGCTATAGGTCGTCTAAATACGGCAGTTGCATTAGCATCTTCTTCTGCATTATAATCAAGAAACGCAAAGGAACTTCGAGCTGTTACTTTTCCATAAAATCCTGATTCTCCATCAACATGTAACGTACTTTTTAACGTTGTGCTACTTTTAACAGTCAATGTTCCACTTGTATATAAATTTACTCCCATAGAGGTATTTTTATTATTTGTATATATAGCAGTAGCATCAATTGAATTAGCTGATATTGTTTCGGCAACAGATAGATTTCCATCTCCAACGATATTTAAGTTTCCATTACAAGTTATATTGTTATCTAAAAACGAAAAATAAGCACCGGCCATAGTTAAAGTGCCATTATCATCGCCTCCTGCAAGCCCAATATTTAAAGAAGATCCGAACCATTGTATAACGTCTTGATATACATTATATGAGCTATCGTAAATAGAATATTTTTGTTTTGCTCTCATAGTGGTGGCATTAACCGTTCCAGTAATATCCGCATTAGTAGATACAAATTTACCCTCGTAACTAACTCTAAACGGTGCGCTATTACTAGAGCTATTGCCAGCCCAAAAAGCTTGATCTCCACACATACCAATACAAGTAGAACCACTACCAGCGGCTAAATATGTTTTGGTAATATAAAATTTTCCAATCGTACCAGAAGTAGCAGTAATGTTACCTGAAATATTTGCACCTGTAGCATATAATTCACCAGCATGATTGACTCTAAATTTAGCAGTAGAAGTGTTTGAACCACCAGCCCAAAACGCCCAATCAGATGCAGTAGGACTTAATCCAACGGTTTTATCAGCAGATTGAAGATATGTGGAATCTAAAGTAAAACTTCCAATTTTACCACTATTAGCGTTTATGACACCTGTGATATTTGCATTTGTAGCATATAATGTACCAGTATTAGTAACTCCAAACGTACTGCCTGCTGTAAAACACCAACCATTGATTGAGTTTGATCCACCAATACTCGCATAGCTATTAGTGCCTGTACATATCAATACACTGCCAGATTGACCCAAAGCACCATTCTGTATAGAATTTTCTGATAACCTAAATCCACCAATTTTACCAGATGAACTTACCAATGTACCATTAAAATAAGCATTACCTGCTGCATAAAATCCATATCCTGTAGGATTAGCCCCATTAACAGCAGGAAGTCCACCTAAATATCCCATTCTTGCAACTGGTTTTCCATCATCTACCGTTCCATTATAAATATCAATACTTGACTTCTTATCTTCATTATAAGACGACATTCTGATACCAACGGGTCTATTCTTAGTTGTGCCATTAACACTAAGATTTACCTCATACATCATCATTTTTAAATCACCGATAGCTGAACCAGAATAAGTCTTGCCTTGCTCAATTCCTGCACAGTCATTAGTAGTTGCAAAATTTAATGTGATGTATGCTGTTTTAGCAGTAGTAGTATTTAGCTGTCTTGCCATAGTACCATTTACTACACCAAGAACTGATGTATTGATACGTCCCATAAGCTTGATCTTACTGCCAGAAGTCCATGTTTGACCTCCAATAGTAGAACTTATAATATTGTTATCAGTGATAGTGAGAGTAACAGTAGTGCCAGATTTTGAATTAATATAAACACTTGGATTTGTAAAGATAATACATGGAGATACATAGAATGTAGAACCAAGATTTGTAATATTATCAATCGCCCATGTTGTACTACGAAGTTCATCTTTAATGTAAACATTATTAAATATAGCTGTTGCAGCATCAGCATTAATGCGAGAAGAAACATTGACGTTTGTTGCACTAACATTGTTTGCAGCTAAATTTGAACTTGAACAGGTTACGCCATTGATGCTTAGAACGCTCTCTTTACTTTCAATAATTCTTGAAGTAAAATCCTTATTGCTGTTATTAAAATGAAAATCTATAAATGGAGTTGAAAAATATAATTCTAAACCTGCGTTTCTAATTGTAGCACCATATCCAAAATCAACGCCCGCATTTACTATCAATGATCTATTGCAAGTAATAGCAGAACTGTTTGCTTTAAAGCAATTTCCACCATCCCCAACTTGAAATTCACCGTCAGTTCTTAATGTTCCATTACCACAATAAATACCATATGTAAATGGAGAGTTAGTGCCATTAACGCTATTATTGATACGAAGCCAATTATCATATCCTTGCAGAGCAACTTTACCATATAATTGTAGATTGCCATTGGTAACATTTATGTTTCCATTATTAACATTCAAATTTCCATTAAATGTACCACCATTATTAAAATAAACCTTATTCAAGAATCGTGAACTACCTGTCACGATCAAATTATTTAATTGAGCCAAATAAATCGCACCTCCTTTCAAAAAAGAGGACGATATTATTCGTCCTCATCATCAATCATAAATGATAGCATTTCAAGGTCTGCAAAAGATGGGTTTGCATCTTCAATATCATCAATAGTGATAAGCTTGAAATTGATCTCATTTTCTTGTAGCATAAGATTATAATGTCTTTTCTGAAACTCAGAAAGGTATTCAGGTTTAACTGTTCTGATTTTAACTTCGTCCCCATATTCATCCTTTACGGGATTACCTTTTTCATCTTTCATAATTGACTCTGTAGAATGTTCATTATCCTCATATTCGGACTGAATTTTTGAGATTTCCCAATTGTAAGCTATTTTAATTTTATTTACTTTTTGTAAATTCTTTAAAATATTCCATTTTGTTTGAAGAGTGCTCTTTTCCGTAATTCTATTAATCATAGTCATTACATTTTCCTGCTGATTATATTTCGCAAAATTGCAAATAATATTGTTCGCCTCAATGTTAGTTAATACCATTTTTTTAGTTTTCATAATTAATTGTTCTCCTTTTCAATGATTTATTTTGAAAGATATTCTTTCAGCCGTTCATACTGCTTTGGATATAATTCTAATCTTCCATGTCTAAACTGTGATAAGCAGCTTGAACTGATATGCGTCACATTGCTTATATAAGATTGCTTTTCTCTTATCAATCTTTCATTGTAAAGCTTTCTTAATTCATCTTGTGCCATATATGCTCCTTTGCTCAATTATTTTTTCTAACATATTTTTTAATTAAAAAATTTTGTAAAAATATACACCAGAAGTTAAACTCCTGGCATATATTTCGATCGTATACAGATGAGGGTTATATTGAAACGGCATAATGTCGATAATATCAGCGATACGGTTACACTCGTTGGGAGCAAGTGTAACCGTGTGGGAAGAAGTACTAAGCTTACGGTCTTTTCTTTCTCCCTAAGGGAAATATTGATTTTCGTTGATATTGCTACATTTCTGGCATTTTTGGTGCTGTTTTTTTGTAAAAACATGACAAAAATAATTCCTTGTCATAATCAAAAAGTATTTCTAACAATCTATTCTGCATATACGATTCTGCATTAAATGCAGCACTGATAAGAACCTGCATTGTAGATTTTGATATTTTCAATTTTTGTATACGCTTTACATAACTTTCAAATATATAAGTTGCCATATCGGAATAATTATTTTCATTGGAATCGAGAGCTTTCATTTCAGTATCAAATGCCCTAGCTTTTCTAATTACTGTCTTATACTGAGATGTTTTCTTTACACCTTTTTCAGGAAATACGAAAACTTCTTTTATTCTTATTGACTTTCTCTGATATTGCTGCTCTACTCTTGTATCTATAGTTTTATCTAAAATTAATTGTAAAAGTATCTCCATCGGACATTTAAAGTAATCTGTCATTTTATTCTTTGATTTCTTCTTAGGTTGTTTCTTTTTTGGTTTTTCTGCTTGAATTTTAGCATAAAAAACAGGATATTTTGTTTTTATTGAACGACCAAAAGATTTATTATTTTTTTTATTTATTTCACTGGATTTTCTTTGTAATCTGACTAATTCATCTCCAACTGATACGTCAAAAACACGTTTTGATGCGTCAATCGACACTTGCGCAAGTACAGAGCAGATAACAAAAATATCTCTTAAATCCTTATTCTGTTCACCATGATATATAGCATCATAATAATAACTCAACGCCAATTGTGCGATATTACTACTACTGCCTATATCATCCTGTCCACTTGCAATTTTATTATCCATAGTGGCATAGGATTTCATATCTTTACTATATACGCTTGCTCCTTTTAAAGGAATCTCATTAATAATGGTATAATATTCTGTATATGCTTTCTTTGCTAACTCAACAATATCCACTTGATTTGTTACAAAACATGAGTCACTATCAAGATCCTGTCCATTTAATCTTGCCTGAACATCACTGCCAATACCATTAATGATAATAATATTATCACCTAATTTGGGAAAATATGTCTGAATTGGCTCACTGTATTTATTAATCAGATGCACAATATTATTTGGAGAATTGTGCGGACTTCGGAAACCTGCCAGACATTCACCATCATTAAATCTTGTGGTATAACATCCAATCCCATCCCTACGGCTTATAAAACATCCTTCATTTAGATAATCTTGTCCTGTGACCATCATTAATAAACTTATAGGATTTCCACAAATCGTAAGATTGTCACCCTCTTGAAGTAACTTGCCAAGCATCAAACGCTTTCTCTTGAACTTAGTAAGGATATCACTTTTCCTGTCCTTAAAAAATGAAGTATACTGAATGTCTGTATTGTGTTCATATAATGCCACCAGAATCCTGTCTATACTATAAACAGATTTATTCATACGCAAGTGATCTACAAATGCATCGGTACTCTTAATCATATTATCATAATAATCAATACTTGGCTGTGCAATTCGCTGTAGCACTTCTTGGTCAGTCGTAGGTAAACTGTTATTCATCTGATAGGAACTACGTTGCAGATTTCCATACTTACTTTTGTGCGCTGTCTTAACTATTGCAAACTGTTCTCCATCTCTCTGCATGAATTTTTTGTAGGAACGGTATGCTTTTAAGTCAGTCTTACCCATTAAGTCCTTAAACTTCAGCCATTTGATAGAGTTATCCGTCACGATCACTTTTACATCAGAAACCTTCATGACGTTTCCAAACATATCCGTAACTGTTGATGTCTCGTATTCAGTTTTGTAATAATCTTTAAAGTATTGTTGGATATTGCCACGAAACAGGCATGATTTAAAGAAGTGACTTCTGCAATAGATAAAGCCTTCCATGTCTTCTGGAAAGATAGAATCATCAATTAATCCCATCCCATCCCAAAGAACATTTTCAATTTTATATTTTTTATATTCCTGTACATAACAATGTTTTTCATCATCAACTCTAACCGCCAATGCAGGAAGTTCTGTTGCTGATTTTTGATCTTTTACAATCAGAATGTTCTCCATTGGAATATGAATATAATCCATTGCAGATGCAGTGATCAATGTACTGTATGCTGACATCTCTACAATTTTTGCTCCTGTATCTGGCATTTTATCATACAAATCCATTGTAAGATATTTTCTCGCTTTATTAAGCAATTCATCACGAATAAATATGCAACTTCCGTCTTTAGCTTTTCCAGGAGTACGATATAACATACGATATAGAATAGTCTGAAATGCTACAACTTCACCAGTCTTTTTATCATATGTATTCCAAGTGATTTCACAGCCATCTCTATAATACATTTCTCTTAATTTATCTGGTGAAATCTTTGGCTTACTGTCATTAATATTATCTGCACTTTTGGGTACGGAATAATCAAATTTTATTATAACAAAATCAAGAGTATGATCCTTTTTCATCAACCTGACTCCATGATGAAGCATATAATGAGAAAATATACTATCGTTGATTACTGCATCTCTCCATGTAAGATAATATTTTTTGATTATTCCATTCTCATCTTTATCCACGTATCCATTATTCACCTGATAAATCCTGTTTGCTTGCACACTACGGATTTTAAATGTGCAATCTTCTTTTGTATTCATATTTATATACTCCCCTTTCGTGCATCCTAAGAAATACCGATTTCATCGTAAATTTTACATCTTCTTATGCCACATTATCTCTTTCCTTGCTCATTTTATTTAATGTCTCAGTACAAGTACTCAAAAAATCTTTCCCCACCACACTATGAGGATTAAAACCTATTGCAAACAATAGTATAAGCTTTGCATTTCTATATGCCGTAGAATCTTCCTCTAATTTTTGTTTCTCTTTCAACGCATTCAAATTATCAAATGCAGCATTAAATTTATCATATAATATCTGTTCTTCATCAGGCATTTTTTCGTATGCATAAGCATCATAAATCTGACATAAAGCATGGAATAATGCATCATCATCATCGTGTTTTGTCTTATTAATATAGAGGCAATAATGGATCAATTCATGCCGTAAGCGTTGTTTAATTTCTTTTTCTGCATCCATACAGCAATAAATATTTATAAGACTTTGCATACCAATAACAGTCATATTGCCAGCTACGAACGTCTTGCTTTTTAAGTCTGTATCTTTACGATAATCTGTATGAAATACTATCGGAAGACGTTCTGGATCAATAGTCAATGTTGAATAAGATTCTCCATCCATTACATAAACAAAATCCTCTTTTAACTGCTTTGCAAACTCTCTTGCATATTGTAAATAATCATCATATCTCTTGCCAAACTCAGCACAGAAATCTTTATAATATTCTAGGTCTTTCTTTAGATGGAACATCTCATTCATTAACTGTTTTCTATTCTTAATCGTAACAATTCCTTTTACATCTGCTTTATTGCCGAAGAAATAATTTCTAATCCATTCTCCATCAAAAAAAGAAACGTCTACCTTCATATGCTTACATTCTGAACACTTTGAACAATCACTATCACATTCGTAGAAGTTCCCGTATGTAACATCTTCTCCATAATATTTCATACAGATGTCTCTATAGGAATCTTCTTCAATATTATAATAACCGCTCTCTTCATCTTCTAATAATGGATTAATAATCAAATGTAGCATATCTATAAATTCTCTTTTAAGTGACATAATTCATCTTCCTTTATTCAACTGCTTTTCTCTCTATGATATTTCTCTTGCGTAAGCAAGGAAATACATCGGTAAGCTGTTTGTCAACTTGCCGCCTACCTGTTGGAAACTATATCATCAAAGAAGCACTTCATATTTCCCTGTATCAATTAAATCAATAACTGTCTTTACCATTGTCTTTGGGGCAGTATCCGTATATACTTTTGTAGACTTTGTATTCTGTATGATTTCTCTCATAGAATGTTTATCCAGCAGCAGGGATTGTAATTTCTTTCTATACTCCATCCATGTGAGTCTATCTGCGTTATAGTTACTAGCATCTGCTGATCCAGTAAGACCCTCATACCATTTGCCCCATTTCTTCTCTAAATATGCATTTTTGCTGATAACCTTTTCACAAGTCATCAGACAGGCATATATTAATTCTTCACTGATTAGTCCATTGGATAAATTCTCTTT
The DNA here is from genome assembly GCF_003478985.1 of Ruminococcus sp. AF20-12LB. Taxonomy (NCBI): domain Bacteria; kingdom Bacillati; phylum Bacillota; class Clostridia; order Eubacteriales; family Oscillospiraceae; genus Ruminococcus; species Ruminococcus sp. AF20-12LB. The sequence goes on from NZ_QUGH01000009.1 coordinate 42,168, forward strand.
CTCATGCTGTATCGTTTTTCTATACATATGTGTTCGCCTTTCTTTGTGTAGTAACTTATGTCTCTGACAGTAGACTCCTAATTTCTGCCCACAAGCAAGCTTGTGAACAGAGAATTAGTAGCATCACAATGTGCAATTTTTTACATTTCTCCGCTTACGCTACGAAATATAAAAAATGTGACACATTCTGGATTATCTCTTTTAAGCAGATTATTTATGATATTATGATTGAATTAATATAGTATTACCTTATCCTTTTCTTTACGGAAAGACCCCTGAAACCCTTGTAAATAGGGCATTTCAGAAACTAAATGTGGATTTTAAGAAGCTCATTTTCCACATTTTTATCATGCTGCTTCACTCATTGTCTTACATTCATTAATCCACATTTTTAATAATTCTCTCATTCTTTCACTGGGAATATAAAGATTTATTGATTTACCATCTCTTATTTGACTTCTCCAAATCCATTGTAATAAAGCAGATAAAGAAAATAAATTATCATCAAATTCAATATGGTAATGCTCTACGAATTGTTTTATATCAGGTGACATAAAAAAGTTTATTAGATACGCTAAAGACTTCTTATTTTTAAACTCATTGGTTCCTCTTGCATTGCAAGAAACAAATCCTTTTGTATATCCTTCACCTTTCACATATTTACAGTAAGGTTTAAAAACTGTATACATATTATCTATGGATTTTGTTTTAGTAACCGTTCTAAAATAATTCTCTGTATTGTTCTTCAACTGTGAAAATATGGATCTGTTCTTTTTTCTCTTATCTTCATACCATGATTTTGATAATGGATTTGACTTTCCTATTTTCATCCCAATTTTGTTAAATTTGCCATCGTATATATTAATTAAATCAACAATATTTTTTCTCTTCTCATATTCAATTTCTTTACAATGCGGAATCAATTGTCTATCATAATCCAACATATATTTTTCGTACTTGATTCCATGAATATCAAAATAAGATTTCTGAATACTTCCTTCCCACAAGTATGTAAAAATATAACTTTCATCAAAACATTTGAAAAAATCAACAGGAAAATTCCACATAATAATCCTTGCTAATTCATCACTATTCTCTTTTTTAAATCCCATTAACGATTTAAAACTGCAAAGTCTTTTAATATCACCATAAACACCTTTATATGGTTTTCTTTCTTCATTCCAAACTAAAAATCCATCTTCATCTAATGACACAAGTTTTTCATTAAATATGATTTTTAAGTCATCCTTGCTGATTTTATATGTATCCAGAACATCTAGGCATTCATCAATCATCAGTACATAGTTCTTGCTTTTTAATAATTCCAACATATCCAGATCCATCATTTTTATTAGCGAATGAGTTGTTACAATATTTTTATCATTCTCAACTAACCATCTGAAATTCTTCCACTTACTCCCCCATTTTTCTGGATCAATAATATCAATATCTGTTTTCTCTTTAAATCTCTCACATTCTGATAAAAGTGGTACTATACATAAAAACTTTTTGTCAGGATTCTGATTGATGTGATTAATTGCCCATGTACTTTTCCCACTTCCCATAATGTCATCTACAATTTTAATTACTGATTCTTCAATCATAACGCATTCCTCCTCATGCTAAAACTTTATTTATCTGTTATTTATTCTCTTCTTATCGTTCTTCTGGTAAGAAAATTGTTGTTTGTGGATTTTCATTCAAATCCGTTTGAATCCAAACTTCTTTACCATCAAGTCTATAAATTCCTATAACATCACCATGTCCAGATCTTATGGCTGCTTCATTTATTTTTGCATCTTCCCATCCCTCACCCCAATCACATGACTCATATGTTTTAAGCAAAGATTGAATCTCTGTGGAATCCAGATTATATCCCATTGCCATTACTCCGTTAGAAATATTCAATTCTCCAAGATAAAATTTCTTTCCTGTATTTGCTACTCTTTTGAGATTTGCAGCCCCTACTTTTCTGGATTCTTTTCTCATATAATCTAAAAATTCTTTACTGGCTAAAAATTCCTTATCCATTAGTCTATCCTTTCCCATTTTCATCGGTTGAACTAAGGAAATCCCTTATGATGTTCTCCAGTTCACAAACTGACCTTTTTATTTATCGTTCTCTGTTGCTCAATTCTGATTAAGCTAAGGTTACATTTGTCGCATATGAACCTTTTTCATTCTGTCCTACATCAAACTTAACAACTTCTTTCTCTTTGAGAAAACGGTATCCTTTTCTTCCATCAATACTAATTCCTGTATAATGGATGAAATACTCAGTACCATCATCCACTGTAATAAATCCGTAACCTTTTTCTGGATTGAACCATTTAACTGTTCCTATCACTTTCTTCTCTTCTGACATTTTTAATTTTTCCTTTCTCTATACATATAATCAATACGGGAATCGAACCCGTATTACCTATTAGTTCTCTATTTCATTTAGTAATCTGTATACAGCAGCATATCTTTAATCTCTTGTGGTGTAACACCATCAGCAACATCAAGTTGCATTAATGCATAGATATCCTTTGCACACATCCGTCCAATGTCTAACAATACATGTCCCACAGCAACCTCATATTTAATATCAATCATCTCTGCAAAGCATCCTGATTCACAAAGGAACTCTAATTCTTCTACAAATTGGTCTGGTGGGTAGTTTCTTACCATATCAACTGAATATATTTTGCCGCCAACAACAGATAACTTCTTATTATTAATAGCATCCAATAATTTTTTAGGTGTTGTATTCTTCTTCATGTTTTTTGCTCCTGTGTTTTTTGATAGTACATTGCACCAGATATACCGATGCAATGCACTGTATATTATTTATTTCTCTGTTGCAATTTCTGATTAATGAATTGCAAAATATTCAGATACCGCCTGATTGAAAAACTCATTACAGAATTCATCGAATTTCTTTTTATTCTCTTCTGCAACGATATCATCATCTTGAGGATCTACGGAAACATTCAGATTTCCATTTGTGAAATCAACATTTGCCCTCTTGATAACATCGGAAAAATTCTCTTTAGAAATCATTTCCTGAAGCTTTTTATTGCTGTTGTAATATTTGCTACATAAGCTATTAAGCTTTTTAGCAATGTCACGCTCAAGATTTTTATTTACCGCTTTCATAATTCCACTCATAATATTTTCTGACATAATTTTAGTTCTCCTTTTCTCAGATGCAGCTCCATCCACTGATATATATTTCTCTGTGTGTTTATTTTAGTTTGCTGTTTCTTTGTTTTTGTTCTTCCAGTCCATATAGGCAACAAATAATGTAGCAGGATCAATATTGTTTACAGTGCCAATCTGAAAAATAATTCTTCCTTTATCTAAAGAAAGATTACTTACAGATAAAATCTTATCCATAATTTCTGACCATAAGCACCATTCAGCATCAGTTTTACTCATAAGCTCCAATTTAATCTGCTCATCGGAAGCAATACTTTTTGTCCATGTTCGTGCTAGTTCACACTGTTTATGTACTGGTACTCCAATGAATGATTTTGATTCACTATCGTTGTTGGACGGAATCTCAATCCCCACTTCCTCATATGCTTGTTTTATTGTCATACCCATCATAACTTTCTCTCTTACCTTACTTAATTTTTCAACATTTTCTAATTCCTCATCTGTCATATATTCCTTCATACGGATATATCTTCTTAAATTAAATTTTTCAACGTTGGCTTCTTCAAAAACACTTGCCCCGCATTCGCCATAATCCAAAATATATACACCTGTGTCTGTATCCACTAATATCTGATCTGCATTTTCCAACATATATGACATATGGATTTTATCTCCATCCATAAACCCTACAATTCCCGGAACACTTTTATCCATATGTCTCCATGTTTTATCTGCCATTGCTTTCTTAAATTCTTCAACTGTGATTTTTTTCATCATGATATGTGTCCTCCCCTGTATTAGCGTCTGATTACGATAAAATTGATATTGTATACTTCCATGCGAATGGAATAACAGGTATCTCTCTCGCTGATTTTATCAATACGCTCAATGCTGTCTGTCTTGAGCGTAAGTGATGCTTTGTCATTAGATGAGAAAGTAATCTCTTTCTTGTTTTTGTCATAGTGAACTTCCGCAAAAGGAATCTCTACTCCCATTATTTTTTCACATACTTCATATGAATTGATAGCAATCATTACTTTTGCATCTCCAACCCACTCCATAAACTGTTCTACTGTTGCTGAATCTTTTGTCATCATGTCTCTTGTCCTCCTGTGTTCTTACTTGTTGTTTTGATATAGGTTACTTATATATTCTCTATATGTTACTTGTTCATAGTTGTTCGTAGCTTCTCAATCTAACCCTTCCAATAATTCCAGACTTGTACGTTTACGCTTACTTACTGACTTATTATCTGGAATAACTGGACTCTCAATCTCTTCTAAATCATCAAGTAGAGTTAAAGATTGTCTACGACTGAGCCTAGCACGTTGTTCATCCGAAGCATCTTTACCAAGTTTTTTAATATATTCAACTGGAAAAGATAATCCTGATGCACAAGCTATATTGACCGCTCCATTAGATCCCGTAAAAATGTTCTCTGGAACACCAATAGCTTTTTCAATTTCATGCTCGTCAATCTTATTTTTGCCTTGATTGATGATTCCAAGGTTTCCAACAATACCATCTGCATTGATAGGAAGAAAAATATTTTTTACAGTTAATGCTTTTACCATATCAGCGGTAGTTACTCTGTTATTTTCTGAATTTTTATCAGATAACATAGCAATCACAAATGCACCGTTATCTTTCAGCATCTTCATCTTTTCAGAATCATCAAAGTTTGACCCACTGGAATAGGAAGTATCACTTAAAAATGCATCCAACATATTTACCAGAATCGTATTAATCTTTTTCAAATCTGAATAAGATTCATTATTTACAAAGATGATTGCACCCAGTTCTTCAATCTGCATAAGTTCTTTTGCTACGTTATACGCATTCAGTCTTTTCTGAATTGACTCATCTTGTCTTGGCATAAGAATTACTGGAACAACAATTTTATCTGGATTTTGCACCAGAATTTCACTTACAAATGTAATACATCCTGATCCTGATGAACCGCCTCCAGAAGCAATCACAATATTGATTTTTTTCTCTATTTCTTTAAGTTTCTTCAATATATGCTTGTTACGTTTTAACGCTTCATAGGCAAGTTCTCTATTTCCTGCAAGACCGTCATATCCTTCAAGCCTCATACTATTTTTAGCATTGGGAATACTTTTAATATCTTGTTCTGATCCGTTTACCGAATATGTAAGATAATTTCTCTCCTGGAACTCATAAGTTACAGTCATACCGCCTAAACCTAAACCAATAACTGCCGTTGAATCTTTAAGCATGTTCGTTCTCCTCTTCATTCTTTATTAGCTTCAAGCCTTTTTCTGTGATGTAATATGTGTATGCTTGCCAATCTCCACATCCACGCTCTACATATCCTTGCTCTCGTAAATTTTTTATTTTTCGAGAAGTTGTTGTTCTGCATGATTTTGACATTTCCATGATTTCCTGTAATGTCATGCTGTGAAAATGACTGGTACAATTCTTCTTTTTCAAAATCTTTAGAATCACATAACCCAATCTGTTCATTTGATAAATCACCTCCCGTATTTATCACTTTCCTGTTTATTAGTTAGTCCGTAGTGTGCTATAGGATAGTAATACAATTTCAATAGTGTTGTATAACTGACCACTGAAAGGTAAAAATTTTTGATTCCATCCATATAATCAAGATGAAATCATTGTTTCAAACATCCGTCTTTTCTGGCTCATTTTGCTGCTTTTTGATAGACTTCTCCCATCGTTTTCTGCTTCTATGTGCTTGCTTACGGGTTTTGAATACGTGCTTTAGCGGAATGGTAAATGTTTCACTATCTCTAAATGAATAAAAGTTTACACTTACCAACGCCATATCACCAGGTAGTAAATCCATGATGTTCACTTCGAGTACATCATCTCCCCAAGATGGCACATAATAGCGTAGTCTTGGATACATTGCCATAATTTCTTCGGCTTTAACCATACTGTGATCCTCCTGTTATTCAGTTTTCATGGTTCATTTTAGGTATAAGAAATAAACTGATCTGCGAATGCACAAAAGTACATAGCTTACCTGTCATATTCTTATTACTCTTAAATTTTTTTATCGGGAAATAAACTGTGCAGACTTGCACAAAAATGAAATTAATGATATACTTTATCTTGTCTAAGGAAAAGTATAGACTTCATTCGTGATGCCTGTACAATTACATATTGGATTGAGTCGTAGGAAGCTCTTTCCAAACTAAAGGGAAGTTTCAGCGTTGTAGGAGATGCTGAAACTTTCCTTTTTATTTTCCGTAACACCATTATATATCCGAACATGTGTTCTGTCAATTGCAACGTTACAAAATTTTTAAGTTTCCTTACTCGTTCCGATATACTATTGTCCCATCAACTGAGCAGCTATGTTTCTCTACTGCTCTTGTTGATGTTTTGATTATATCATTCCATCTGGAATGTGTCAATATGTTTTCTATATCTTTTCAAAAAGGTTTTTGATAACCTAATTTGGAATAATTTCAATACTATCATCATAAATATGTTCTATTTCATTCATTGTTGAAACATATTTGTTTATTAATTCCTTAACTTCACCTAATTTTTTTACGTATTTTGTTGCCAATTCATCCTGATCCGTTTTTGGTAATAATGACACTTCCATTTTCTCAAGGTTTTTCGGAGTAATAGTTTTTATAGATGTTCCCGTTTGAATACTTGATAACTGTGCCTTTCCTGTTTCGCTATCTAAAAATGTTTTAAGATAAAACGGATTTAAGACTTTCTTATTAGTACGAATTGCAATAAGATTTCCGCTTAATATAGTCTTTATATCATTCTTTTGCTCATAAACGGCACACTTTATTGTTGTATTTTTCGCAGTCAATACTATATCACCATCTTCTAAAAGAAATTTTTGAACTTTAGATATATCCTCTATAACTACAGGAGTAAGCCCATCAACTATAAATCCCTCATTTGTTAAATCCGATATATTTATAATTCTATATGGCGTGATTTCTGGATTATCAGTAATAATGTTATCTAAATTTTGTGCATTAATCTGGTATCCCCTAAAAATAATAGTACACATTTTTCCTAATTCTGTACCATTTATTAACACTTCTCCACTGTCTATATATTTTTGAACTGATAAATAGTAATCCGCTTGTACAATCTCCTCCCTAGTTACTAAATATTTATTTTCTCCAGAATGTACATACAAATTTACAATTGAATCAATATCTTCTTCTGTAAAAATAGTCTCTCTTCTTGTTTTATGACACATTTCTTCCGCATCTATCATAATCACTTTATCTGTTAACGCTCTATTCTTCTTTAATACTAAAAGTGATGATTTAACACCTGTATATGGTGATAAAATTCCAACAGGAAGAGAAATAACCGCATCCAAATAATTATTATTAATCATCAATTCCCTTATATTTTTGTCTACACTATTAAATAATCCACCTTCTGGAACTAAAACAATCATCTTTCCATCATGTGACAATTGTTCTAAAAAGAACACACAACTTAACATATTTGATGAATATCTTTTTATCTTTAAATTATTTTTTGCAATGGACGACAAATAAAGTTTTGGTATCATTTCGTCCATGTCATACTTTATATTAAATGGGTAAGTTACATATATACCATCAAACATTTGTTCAGATATAGTAAATATCTCTTTCCTATCAATTTGAATATTAGAATCACATATATATGCTCTGGCTTTCGCTATATCTGCAAATCTTATATTTGATGAATATCCGCAAAAACAAGTAGCTTTATATTTTTGTGCCATTTCTAACAAAAATGACCCTATGCCACAATCAGCGTGTAAAATGCTATTTTCTTTTTTTACATCTAATAATTTCATCACCAAGTCATTTATTGTGTTTATTTCGTTAAAATTACTAAGCAACTTATAATTTTGAGCTACCTCTTTAAAAGGCGGATTCAAAATAAATTCTTTCAAATGTTCTTCACCTAACGAAGCCAATGAATCAAACAATGTTATTAATATTGTGTCTGATATATCAATAAAGTCTCCTGCCACCCCCCAAATTATATCTCGACATCTTTTCTCCTTATTGCTTGCACTTCTTTTTATACTTTCAACAATTCCAAAAGGCACATGTCTTGAAACTAAGTTTAATTTAACATACGTTATTATTTCGTCCATTTGTTCTTTACCAATAAGTACAATAATAGACGATGCTTCTAGCATTAATAAAGAAGCATCTGATCTTTGAGATTTATAATTTATATAATCTTGAATTTCTTTCAAGTGGCTCTGAACTCTTATTGCATCCAATCTTATAATCCTCCGTTCTATATATCAAATCACTATTTTACTATACATCTATTTATTTTTTTAGTCAAGGTTATTGATAACCTAAGTTTTGTTTCCAACACAAAAGCCTCCCAGATTAACTCCTGAGAGGCTTTCATACTGTTCATATTAAATTATGTCTATTACATATTTCAAATATCTCTTTTAAAATCATGTCGACAAAAATTTTCAAGACTCTGAAATGCGTTTTATTTCCAAATCCAATTTTGATTTCTTAAAAAATATATCTGTATTACACGAAATTCTACGCCACCTGTTTTCATCGCAACGTTGAAATTTTATGGTTATTTCTTGAACATACATATTTTTATCAGATTTCATTAATAATATTATTACAACATTTAATTCATTATGTTTTTTATCAATTTCGTTTAGATTTAAATTTACATTTTTTGTAGAATTAATCTCACCTGTTGAATAATGATCTTCTCCTTCCTTGTAAGTTATATTTCTTGTTTGATTTCCATTTACAAAAACATCCATATGTAAAATATCTACGCCAGTTTGTCCCATATTTCGAATTGGTAATCCAGTTTCATCTAAAAGATAATCCCCATTACATGGAATATCTTTCTCCCAATATTTATACCCAACAGTAGTATATGCAATCTCAAATTTTCCTTTTTCAATTTTCTTTAAATGACCATTAAAAAGTCTATTTTTAGTTGCATTAATTATCTCTGTAAGTATTTGATCAAAAACAAATTCTTTTAACCACGGTGTAAATTCTACAAAAAAATTTATAATACTCATTATTTGACAGCTCCTTTTATAAAAAAGAGAATTTTCTATACTACTATTTGTATATGAAAATCCTCTTTTGTAAAATCGTCTATTATTTAATCTTTATTCTACGTTCTCAAACATCTCTGCTAATGTCATAGAGATTTTCGGAAAATCTTTCAGCGTCACCACTGTATCTGCATTATAATGATCTTCTTCTGGATCATCCTGCAAGATATAGCTATACTTCAAATCATATTTACCATCTTCAAGATAATAAATCTGTACTGCTCTTTCTTTCGGTGAGATGATCCAATACTCTTCTACGCCTGCTGCTTGATAAATTTCTTTCTTTACGGTCATATCTCTCAATGCTGTTGCAGGACTAAGAGTTTCCACAATAAATCTGGGTGTACCAGTATAAGAACAACCTTTCAAATGCTTACGGTCACATATAATCATTACATCCGGTATCACATAATCATTATTTTCCTGTGCATGATATTTATAATCCAGATTCTCCATAAATGCTAAACACAAGCTGCCTTTTAATCCTATTTTTATGATGGAATAAATATTACCGTCTACAATCCCATGCTGATAATTCGGTGATGGTGACATATTATAGATTACACCATTAATCTTCTCTTCTTTTCTATATTCCTCTTTAAGTAATGGCATATTATCACCTCCAAGTGAATTTTGTTATATGTACATTATAATATAGATCATGTCTGTTCAGCAACTTATTTTTCTGCTTCTAACAAAGCAGATATAAATATCATCACAGCAGCAGTCGTGTTATACTCATTTCTTCACAATATATTAATGAAATAACCATCAAATTTCAACGCAAATGCCTTTAAGGTAAAGTTGTTAGGGTAGATGGTTTTCGTCCAGAATTTAAGGTTGTATATAAGGATTCTCAGCGTAGAATTTAATAGTTACAATTCTGTTTTACTTCCCTTCCGTCATAAAAAATCAATTTTGTTGCTGCACTGCCTGTTCCAACTGAGCAATTAAATCCGGTGTAATATCTGTGTTTTCAGCATATCCATAATCTTTTTCAAATTGAAGAATTGCACTATTTGTCAATTTTCCTGGAACTCCATCGGTGCTTCCTGAGTTATATCCCAACTGCGTTAATAATTGCTGAACTTTTTGAATATTTTCTTTGTCAGTATAAACAACTCTCTGTGATACTATTCCATTATTAACAGTTAAGTAAATCTCATTTGTTTCTGCTTTTAACTGATAACTGTCTTTTTTATAAATTGCCAATTTAAAATCAATAGTACTGATATCATCAATATCTATACTTCCGAGCTGATCCTGATAAATATCTAAAATTGCTTCACCAGTTTTTCCAGATTGAATTTCACCATATAGTGAGGAATTAATAGATGTTCCATTCACAACTATACTGTTGTTTGCTGATGAGATTGATATATCCTTATGATACAAATTGACAACGCTCATCACTAATCTCTGGCTATTATACTGTGATTTTCCATATCCTGTGATTGTAATTTTAATGCCATCGTCATTATAAACTTCTATCGGCTGTTGATTTTCACCTAAATTGACATCACTTGTATCAGCGGATGTTGTTCCATCTGTAGTATCTGTTGAAGTAATGGTGTATGTTGCTGTACCAGATTCTAATGCTGTCTTAGTATCTCTAAACTCTTTCAAATTTGTTTGATCCTCAATATCCATGCCATAATAATCTACAAAATCCGGAACCAATATAGCACGAACGTTATAACCAGCACTCCAAAACTGATTATATATGCTATTAGAATCCTTATAATATCCAATAGCTTTTTGCTGTGTTTCAAGCGCATCAATATATGCAGCTGCCATCATTGAAAATTTTTTATTATCAAAAGTACAATCCTTATATTTTTCTAACAGATCATATTCTGCGTTTACAACATTTGTATCAAAATCTATAACTTCATCACTGGACATACTTTCAGTATCTCCTGAGTTATCACTAATTTCCCAGCGTTTTTCAAGACCTGTTTTCAAATCATCTAAAAAGTCTTCTTGAGATGCAGTATTATTTTTCTCTTTTGCCATTACCGTTATCGAAGACATCATAGAAATTGCCGTAATAACAGCAAGTACACTTTTGAATATTTTCTTTTTCATTTGTTCGCTCTCCATTCTTTATTATTTTTTATCTGAGCAACTTCCTATTTTAAATAAGAATACAACTTCTTATTCATTATAATATCATGTTAAGAACACCCATTCAACAGATTATATTTTTTCTTTTTCGATGATACTATGATTATTATATTATTTTGTTCACAGAAATACTAAGGTAGTCATTCTGTGAACTGTATGAGCGTTTCCATTTTGAGAATCGGTAGCGTTGATTCCATTATGTAGCGTTCCCAGATTTGAGAACGGTTATATATACTGATTCTCTTTCTTTCCAGTTAATTCCTTATATCCTGCGTTGATACTCTTTTCACCTGAGAGAACTTCTTGTTTTAGTTTCTCATTGTCTGAATCTAATATCTTCTTTCCTTTAGAGTATGTATCAGTTGATACACCCGCTGTTTCTGCTAATTTAGCACGTACATCAATTTTATTTTTAGAATCGACAGTTGTTGAAGAAATCTGCAAAAACTGTTCATTCTTATTGTTTTCATTGTTTTGTCTTGCAATCATCATTGCATTTTGCTTATTCTCCTTTGCCTGTTTTTCATAAATAGGTCTATACTTTTCGGTAATAGCAATTTTCTGAATAGGAGTAACCGATACTGTCGGTTATGAATATATAAGGATAGTTTTTTTGAACCTCACCCAGTATGGAATGATCCGTTTAACATTCTGGCAAATTTGCCGTAAAGTTGTCACTTGGTGACAATTATTTAGACTGTTCTCCATTTGGAGAAGACTCTAACTTTTCTGAGCGTCCCCAAAACGGGGGATGGTATATTTATTAATGTTGCAGCAGGGATGATGTTGGTGTTTTATGTGCTATATGTTGTGTGTAATTGGTTTCTGGTATGCTATATATTGTATGTTATTTATGTTTTACATACTATATATTGTGCAATCTCACTCTCTCATAACCCAAAAATATTTTAATCACGAACAACAATCCTTGATATTTGCTTTGATTATCAAACTATTTCTTATAAACTGAAAACTCCCAGATAGCCTTATAAATGTGAGGGTTTGGTAAGGATGTTTTTAAGATTTAGGTTTTGCGGTATAGTATGTTATGTACTATACCGCTTTTCCTTTCCACAAAGTGACCTTTGAATGGTCGAATACTCCGATATGGTTATAGATAATTTCAATTTCCTGTAAGCGTTTACCGCTGCTCTTATCAGGAGCATGGACAATAATTTTGTCGATAAACTCATGCACAATTTCTGGTGTGAGTTCTGTAAGGTTAGTGTACTTGCGGACTACTGAAAGAAATTGCTTTACATCCACAGATTGTTTTTCTTCTTTCTGTAATTCTTTCTCTAAGGAAGTCTGTTCTTCCTGCAAAGTATGCTGTTCTTCCTCATATCCTCTTGAAAGTTTCATAAAGCGTTCATCTGAAAGTTTTCCACTAATGTTGTCTTCATAAATCCGTTGAAAAATTTTGTCCAACTCCTGAATACGGGAATGAATTTCTGTAAGCCGCTTCTTCTTGTGCAACAGTTCTTTATTTCTTTGCCGCATATCCGTGTCCATTACCATCTGAACAAATTCATCTTCATAATCTGACACATAGCGGATAACTTCTTTCAGGTTTTCCAGTACAATTTGTTCAACTACTACATTACGAATATAGTGCATAGTACATGATTTTGAATTGTGTCGGTAATTGCTGCATACAAAATTATGTTTCTCTGCGCTCTGTGCCATTTGCCTATGAAATGTCATTTTGCTTCCACAATCTGCACAGTAGAGCAAACCAGAGAACATAGGCATATCCCCCATTTTGGTAGGGCGGCGTTTTCCAGAACGGATTTTCTGTACAATCTCAAAGGTTTCCTTGTCAATGATTGCTTCATGGGTATTCTCAAAAATCTTCCATTGTTCAGGACTGTTATCAATTTTTTTGCGATTTTTATAAGACTTAACATGGGTCTTAAAATTCACAGTATGTCCTAAATAGTCCATTCTTTCTAAGATATGAGATACCACAGTCGCGCTCCACAGATACTTGTCAGGTGGAAGAACGGTTCGTGGCTTTTCCCCATGCTCTAGCGCATAATAAGTAGGGCAAAGAATTTTTCTTTCCGTTAGAATATTGGCAATTCGTGTGGGTCCATAACCATTGACACATAAACGGAAGATTTCCCGAACCACTTCGGCGGCTTCTTCATCTATAAGCCATTCCTTTTTATTGTCAGGATTCTTCATGTAGCCATAAGGAGCGTGAGAACCGATATGCTCGCCTGCCATTCCTTTAGAACGTTTGACTGCACGGATTTTTTTGCTGGTGTCCTTTGCGTACCATTCGTTGATTATGTTACGAAATGGGGTAAATTCATTATCCCCCACATGACTATCTACGCCATCATTGACAGCAATAAAATGGACATCCATGTTCGGGAACATAATTTCTGTGTACATTCCCACCTGCAAATAATCGCGCCCAAGTCTTGACATATCTTTGACTATAACGCGTTTAATTCTTCCTGCTTCGACCTCTGCAATCATTCTTTGAAAATCTGGTCTGTTGAAGTTTGTACCGGAAAATCCATCATCTACAAAAAACACATAAGGCTGATACCCGTGCTCGATTGCATAACGCTTCAGGATTTTTTTCTGGTTAATAATACTGTTTGAATCACCCTCCTGTTTATCATCTTGTGAAAGCCGACAGTATAATGCGGTTAATTCCTCTGTTTGATTTCCAATCGGATAAATGGAAGTGATAGTGCTGTTTGACTGCTGTAACATAAATACCTCCTATCCGACAGTCAAACAGACAATGCTTTTGCAACTTTATTGTACCGCATTTTCTGTTTTCTGTCTGCCTTGTTTTATATCAAAATTATTGTTTCAAGTCATTATGGATAAGCCTTTTTACTTTCGTTACTGCGTCTTCCTGTGCCTGTTCTTTTGAGCGGGATTTTACCACATAGCAGGTGTTTCCTATCTGGTATTCCCGTATCATTTCAGGGGCAGGATTATTTGTATTTTCCATAAGATAACAACCTCCTGTTATTTTCTTTGAAGCAAACCGAACAGCTTTCGCTAAAGCTCATGGGAATCTCACCCCTGCATGGTTCTCATCCAGCCGTACCCTTTGCCAGCGGTGCTACATCATCACACGGACTAAGGCTGTACGGAAGTATCATTATCACGATAGAAGGTCATGGCGGCAGCTTTTGCGGGAAGCTGCTTATGGAACGCTGGCAGGAATCGCTATCCGGTTTCATCCCTCCTTTGGTGGGTTACGGCGTGCCAGCCCAACGGCTCTCTTTCTATCGAAACGTATTCGGCTGCTTTATGCTGCGTTGATTAGACGCTTTCTTTTTCAAGGAACAATCCGGCTTTGTCAGCCTGTTAAAATGCACTTTAATAGACTGGCAAGCTCTGTCTGGGAAGCATGGGCTTGTCCATGCTTCCACAGGAGAGCGTTATTTTTACTTTGGTTCCCTGATTTCAAAAGATAAAATCTTTGCAATCAGACGTGTTTCCATCCGGCGGCGTAGGGTTTCATCTACAACCATGTGGGTGTTCCCGTATTCGTCTTTCATGGGACGCATGGAACGGCTGGCAATAAAACCACTGTAATGGCGTACAATCTGGTTGACTGCTTCAATATCGCCGTCCGCAGCCCTTATAATCACAGGAAACGGAATCATAGGGTGCTTTGCTGTCATGCTTCTTCCTCCATAAATTTTTTGATAAATTCCAGTCCGGCGTGTCTTCTTCTCTGGATAGTAGAACGATTAACTTCCAGAATTTTTGAAATTTCCGTATCGTCAAATCCAAGAAAATAATATCTCAGGATAACGTCACGTTTCTTTCCATCCAGATTTTCCAACGCTTCTGCTAATAGGCTGTTTTCAATGCGGACAGTAAATCCGTCCATTTCAAAAGTATGGAAATGGGAGGGATAGGTGTCTTCGGAAGAAAACAAGTTGACGGTGTAATCGTCCATATCACAGAACAGGGTTTCCCGTTTACACTGTCTGGACAACGCTTTGAGATAGTCTTTGCGTTCATCCTCCATAGCGACTTTACAGATATAATCAAACTGGTTCTCTATGGTTGTCTGAAATTCAGATGGCTTCATCATTGCTCACCCCCTTTCCAGCCTTGAAAGGGAGCGAGTTGATAGGAATTTCTGCTTCTTTCTCCCTTTTCGCTCTTAGTCCCGACAGGACAGGGGGTGCAGTTGCGTTTTTGAATAAAAAAAATACACCCATTTAAAAAAATGCGTGCATAAGAAATAACAGTAGAATAAATGTGTCTTGTCAGTTCATATTCAAAGCCAAACTTTCCCGGTGGAGGAGCTATACTTTTTTTAATGAATGTAGCCTATGTACGTTATATAGCAGCAAAGAAATCCCCATAGCGGCAATCCTCCTAAATGCCGCTATTTATATTCTGTGTCGTCGTTGGTTCAGTAATAGACAAAAAGAAGCGGCGGCTCTAAAAATCAAAGCCACCGCTTCAAAAGCGCGTGAAAATCTGTCTGCGTTACGACGGCTTTTTTCTTTTGCCGTCGTCCGGCAGATAATAAGCAAATATTTTCTTTTCTTAATTTTATCAATATCAGCTTACTTTAAGATGAATTTTAGCTTACGGATTTGTAAGATAAAAAAGAGTGAGCAGTTTTAGAACTGCCCACTCAATAGATAATGTCAGATTATTGTGCGCTAATATTTTCGACGACAGACATTCGTTGTAACCGTTTTGCGGGTCCTTTAACTGCCAAAAGAGAAGTCAACAGTACAATGGCGATTATGAGTATAAGGGGAATAAACGGAATACTCCATGCTGTTCCCCAAATATTTGTTATAAGACTTACATAGATAACCCAGTGCATAGGAAGTCCAATGATACAGCCCCAAATCACTCCGCTTATTGCGTAGGTTCCTGCTTCTGCGATTATCATTTTTATAAGTTGGCGATTGCTCATTCCAATCGCTCGCATACTTCCGTATTCTTTCATTTTTGCGGCAACTCCCATATTGATTGTATTCATAATATGGAAAATGGTAATCGCAACGATAATAGATAGGAAGCCGTAAACAAGAACTGCAAAAGTATAATACAGATTTCTTTGCTGCTGCACTTGAGAAAGGCTGTCTGAAAATATCACGCCGCCATTAGTAAATATGTTTTTAATTGCGTTTACATCTTCACTGGAAGCGTTGTTCTCAAATTGAATGTCGATAATAGTATAGCCAGTTTCTCCGGTCAGTGCGGTAAAGGTTGCTTCCGAACAGAAAAAGGTTTCCGTACCCTTTACACGGGCTAAGGGGCTATCAGACAAAATTCCTGCAACCGTAACAGTTTTTTTCGTATTATTGATAGATAAAGTTATCTTGTCGCCAACTTGTACATCAACATTTCCCGTCTGTACGAATAGCACTTGATTTTCTTGCTGCATAACTGTTTCTATGGAACCTGCTACCAAAGAATCCGCCGCCCATTGAAATTGATTTTCCTCATAGGAAATAAGATTTGCATTGTAGCTTTTTCCATTATTTTCTGATGGAACATCATAAGCAAACATACGTCCGTATGCCCGCTTGACATCATTATTTTTCTTAATCTGTGCTAACATTTCGCTCTCAATCGAACAAGTATTAGTTTCACTTGCTATGGATAATTCCGGCGTATAAACCGGGGGCACAAAAGCATTTTGCATAAAATCAACAAGTGTACTGAACGTGAGAAACAATGTAATACAGATAGCAAATGCCCCTGTCATTAAAATGTAATTTCTTTTCTTTGCTTTTGCGTGATGAATACCCAATGCGGTTTCAATTTTAAATGTCTTTGTGTTAGCTGCTTTGTGAAACGTAGCTATTTGTCCAGCATTCCCTGATACAGCGGTAAGCGGAGAAACTTTTGCGGCTCTTTTTGCCGGAGAACAGGCAGCCAGTAAAACGGTCAGCAATCCTAACAAAATACTTGCGACTATACTTATCCAACTAATACCCCAAATCGGCATTGAAGAAAACCATTCTGGACTTATTACCCGCATGGCGGCAGACAAAATCCAGACAATCACAATGGAGAATATAATTCCAATGGGAATAGCCGTTTTACACCAATACAGCCCCTCTAAGCGTACAAATCGCATTATTTGTCTTTTGGTTGCCCCCAGACACCGGAGCATACCAAAAAATTCTGTTCTCTCTGCGACATTGCTGTTTAGACTGCTTGAAATCATCAAAATGCAAGTCAGCATGACAATAAGTGAAAGAATAAAGGCTACTTGATAAATCTGGTTTACACCTGTTTTCCCCTCTATTTGCCCTTGTATGCTCAAAAGAGGAGTATTTCCGGTTATCTGTTCATCAGTCAGATGATTGGCTGCTTTTATATCATTGATTGCGTCCGGTATATTGCATAAATGTGAAAACTGGGCAACATAACTTTCATTAGCGCTAGAAACAGCCAGCGTTCCTAAACCCTCTGGTGTCATTACTACAATCGGCAAATTCTCAGCAATCAAGCGTGAAGTTTTTGTATCATCTAAAAAGCCAACTATCTGATAATCTGCCACACTTCCGTTCGGATTATACAATTCAACTGTATCATTCAACAAAACAGAAGCAGTATCTTTAAGTGAAGAAGATATTGCAATCTCGTTTGGTGCGTCTGGATATTCTCCCTCTGCAATCCCGTTCAGAAATATATCTTCAAAAACCCTTTTATCTTGTGCGCTGATAGTAATAGGCTGTTCTTTAATAGAATATCCTGCTTCAGAAGAAACTGTATTATGCCACCCGGAAATTTTTACCTCTGGACGAGCTGAAATAAAGGAAGCTGTCTGCGAATCAATAGTATGAAACGCATAATGCCAGTTTCCGCTTTTCTCTATTTCGTGTTGCGTAACACCCTGTAAATACATATCGGCAAGACCAAACATGACAGCAACCAAAATAACCGCAAGAGTAATACAAATACGGGTCATTCTACTTTGCTTGCGGTGGATTTTGGTCAATATAGGGACAAGTTTAAGATAATGCTTCATTTGCTGTCCCTCCTAAGTCTGTAAGAATACCGTCGCTCACACGAAACACCCTGTCAACCGAAGATGTTAAATTATTATTGTGCGTTATCATCAAAATTGTTTGTTTAAAATGTCTTGACGCACTGATAAGCATATCAATAACGTCTTGACTATTTTTACTGTCGAGGTTTCCCGTTGGTTCGTCAGCTAAAATTAGTTTTGGCTGTGTTATCAAAGCTCTCCCAATCGCTACTCGTTGTTGCTGTCCTCCGGATAACTGGCTAGGTAAATGATAGCGGCGTTCTGCCAATCCAAGTAAATCGAGGATTTCGTTTACTTTTTTAGGGTCTGGCTTTTGATAATCTAACAGTAGAGGGAAAATAATATTTTGTTCTACATTCAGCTCAGACACAAGTTGGAATGACTGAAAAATAAATCCTATGTTGCGTCGTCTGTAAATTGTCCGTTTTTCTTCTTTCATAGAAAACAGATTTTGCCCGTCAATAAAAATAGAGCCTGAAGTCGGCATATCTAAAGCACCGATGCAGTTAAGCAAAGTACTTTTTCCAGAACCAGATTCACCTACAACTGCGGCAAATTCCCCTTTTTCAAGAGAGAAAGACACATTTTTTAAAGCATTTACTTTTGCTTCGCCTTTCCCGTAAGTTTTACATAATTTTTCAACTTTTAAAATTTCCATAAATCATAGACCTCCTTTCTTAAAGGATAACAGGAGCAGCTTACAATCCGGTGAATTTCACCTTACGATTTCGTAAGGAAAGAAACTGAAAAAGTAGTACCTTCATGTAAAACACTTTGAACAGAAATAAGCCCCTCTTGTCCCTCTATAATAGATTTTGCAAGAGGAAGTCCTAACCCAATTCCCGGAGTGTTGAGGGAATATTTACTGCGATAAAAGCGTTTGAAAATATGGTGTATATCTTCCGGGGCAATTCCACTTCCATTATCAGAAACTAAAATTCGTATCATAGTTGGTGTACTTTCCCAAGTAATCTTTATTATTCCACCTATTTCTGTATGGTCTAACGCGTTCTTTACAAGGTTCCCAATCGCTTCACTTGTCCAATCCATATCACACATAATAACTTGATTAGATGTTCCATTTACAATAATCTGTTTTTTTTCTTGTGCAGCTCTTATTGTAAGTTCACTGATAGCGTTTTTAACTAATTCCTGTATAAGACAGGTACGCTTGTCAAAAAGAATATTTCCAGTATCTAAACGTGCGATTTTAAGCATAGACAAAATAAGCTGTTCTATTCGTTTTAAGGCGGTTCCGGTTTTTTGCGAAAATTTTTTTACTGTTTCAATATTATCTGGTTCCGCTTCTATAATTTCTTGATACATCATCAAAGCTGCTAATGGAGTTTTCAGTTGATGTGAAATATCTGAAATTGTGCTTTTCAAAAATTCTTTTGTTTTATGTTCTGTTTCACTTTTGGCTTTAAGCATAGTTGCAAGCTGTTCAACAGAAGCAAATAAACGAAAAAGTTCCCCCTCACTGTCTTGCGGTAAATGACAAGAATAGTCATTGTTAATATAGTTATCTATAATTTTTCCAGACTGTCGATATAGATTATTTCTAATTTGTAGGAAAGAAATAACCCCAATGACAAGAATTATCACTAGACAAATTCCCCCTCCTAATGCTATACGCAAAAAGTGATATTGAAACTGGGAAAAATGTGGCAACAAGCTACCAAACGTATTTGTGGTAATTCCCAGATTATCTAAAAATTCCATTCCCGCGGTACTTATATCTGTGGAAGAAATAGCATTGGCAATTACTTCTTTTGAAACCGCCTGTTCCAACAAGGCAGATACAATAGCTCTATCATGTTCCAGATACATAGACTTTGCTGTATTTAATTGATTTATAGAAAACCATGTAGAAACTCCCACAAGTAAAATACTGTATATAGCAATAAAAAGAGAAAAGTGTTTTATTTGCTTGTCACGAAAAATATTCATACTTACACCTCTTTCCACTGATAACCAAAGCCGCGAATGGTTATTAAGCGCTGCGGGTGGGAAGCGTCAGTTTCCACTTTTTCGCGAAGCCGCCGGATATAAACCGATAAGGTGTTATCGTCAACAAAATTTCCTGTACCGTCCCATAAATCATTTAGAATAATATCTCTAGAAACAATGCGATTTGCATTTCGTACTAACAGACAAAGCAGACGGTATTCTGCGTTTGTCAGTTCTAGTATTTTATTGTTCAAAATTACGCGGCAACTTAAAAAGTCAATCGAAATGTCCCCACATTTCAATACACTTGCCTTGTCCTGAGGTGTTACTCCTGCACGTCGTAACAAGGCACGAATACGGGAACATAGTTCCCCCAACTTAAAGGGCTTTGTAACATAATCGTCCCCGCCACAATCCAAGCCACGAATAATATTGACTTCTTCATCAGAAGCAGTCAAAAAGATAATCGGTATTTGTTTGTTATGTTTCCGCACATTTTTGCAAACCTCAAAGCCTGTTCCGTCCGGCAGTGTCACATCAAGAATAAGCAAATCGTATTTTTCGATTTGCGCTAATTGCTTTTCTGCTTCTTCAACAGTACGGGCAATATCAACGTAGAAACCATTTTTCTTTAGAGAGTAATACAACCCGTCTATTAAGCTAATATCATCTTCTAAAAGTAATAAGTTACTCATGCTTAAACTCCTTTCTCCTTGCGTCAACAGGTTTTTCTGCATCCTTTGGTATCAACCACATATAACCGATTTTTGAAACTCTCGGTATTCTATCTTCCTTACAAAGAATCTGTACACGTCGTTCAGAAATCCCCCATTTCTTCGCTGCTTCGTGGCAAGACATATATTCCATAACACCCAAGTCCTTTCTACAAATCATATCAGTATAATTATAGTCGGACATACGAATAATAGCAAGTGCAAGTCTATGAATTATTATGGCTATAAATAGGAACTGTGTAGACGTATTCAGTATGAAAGAGGAACAGTAGAATGTATATGGGTGAATAAATATGGCAAAAAGACCAACAGCTAAATATGACTTTAAGGCTTTCGGACAAGCTATCAAAGCAGCGAGAACCGAACGAAAAGAGAGCCGCAAGAAAGTAAGTGATGAAATGTATATCTCACCACGTTATCTTGCTAACATTGAAAATAAAGGGCAACAGCCGAGTTTGCAAATCTTTTATGAGCTTGTAACACGTTATGATATATCCGTAGACCAATTCTTTTTCCCAGATAAATCAGCGGAAAAAGATACACAACGCAGACAACTTGATACATTGCTTGATAGTATGAGCGAGAAAGGAATACGGGTAGTCACCGCCACAGCAAAAGAGATAGCCAAAGTCGAAACAGAGGACAGGTGAATGTCCAGAACAGAATTTTAATGAGAAGACACATTGTAATCTTTCAAGAAATACAATGTGTCTTCTGTATTTATATAGCTCTATTTCACAATCTTCCAGTTTTCCCCGTTCTTTTCCAGCACAAGGTCAAACTGCGATACCTGTGTTGTCATGGTCTGGTTATCCAGATATTTCACCGCAAGGGAAGCCGTCACCTGATTTCCGTTTCGGTTGTAGACCGGATTCACCAGTTCCGAGAAGATATATTCTTTCCCCACAGGTTTCAGCACGCCCTCATTCACATAATAGGTCAGCTCCTTTGCGGTTGCCGTAGGGTACAGCTTGAAAAAGGTGGTGAGAAATTCGTTGATTTCTTCTGTGGTGATGGAATCCACCGTACCGTCACTTTGTACCGTTTTTGGCGTATAGCCGGATTTTACGGGAACGCTGGTGATGGTAGGATTCTGGATAATCGTCAGGTTTCCAGAGCCGTCCACATAGACCGTCACCTGATAGGCGGAACGGACGGTTTTACCGGATTCCCCCTCTGTAATACGCTGTTCCACCGTATAAGTCACTTCATAATGCTGTTCCTTTTCTTCTGTGATTTCCCATATCTGAAAATCGGTCAGGGCAGACGATACGGGGATGTCCTTTCGGACAGTATCTACATTCAGGGCTTGCAGTTCTCCGGTAAGATACCCTTTTAAAGCGTTTGTCCGGTTATCAATGGAAGCGGCGGACTGTTCCCATGAATAGTAGACTTCTGCGAAATTCTCCACAAAGTTTTCTATCTTGTGGGTGTCGAGGATGGTTTCCTCAATTACTTTGGTTTCATGGACAGTATGAATGTCTATCGCCGTGAAATTCTTATAGACGGCAAACAGGAAGCTCACTGCCAGCAGCACCCACAGGGCAATTACGGTTTTTTTGTGGGTATTGACTTTGTAAACTTTCAGTTTCTTTTCTTTCTGCTTTTTCTGGTTATCCTCTTTTCTAATCTGAATCATATCGGTTCATCCTTTCTTATTGTTTGATTCGTCCGGCTCCGGCAAGGTGCTGTTGCCAGTAGGAGCCTGTCAGGTCTGCGTAGCCAATGGGATTTCCGGCATGGTACATCCGGTTATTTCCCACATACAGCCCCACATGGGTGATGTAGGTTCCGGCGTTGTAGGTGGAGTGGAAAAAGACCAAATCCCCTGCTTTTGCTTCGGACAGGGGGATGTGCTGCGTTACATTGTACTGTTCCTGAGCTGTCCGTGGCAGGGCGATTCCTGCCTTTCCATAACACCACTGCACCAGTCCCGAACAGTCAAAGGAAGTGGAGGGGGAATCGCCCCCGTACACATACGTCCAGCCCTCATACTTTAAGGCTTCGTCCATGATAGCCTGTACCGTTTCATCATTAAACTGTGCCACGGTCAGGTATTGCGATACCAAGAGGACATAGAACATATTTCCATAGGAATATCGCCAGCCCCCGTTTTTCTCTACCGCAACAGGGTTGGTGTAGGTGACTTTCTTTCCGCCGGATTTGTCCCTTGCGAAGCTCTCTGCCAGTTCAAAGGTGTATTTTTTTCCGTGTCCTGCCACATAGTCTAGGAAACCGCCGCCGTAATTATAGGATTGAATCACGCTGTTTAAGTCACAGCCCTTTGTTTCTGCCGCTGCGAGCAGTTCCGAGAAATACTTGCAGCCTTGTTTAATGGATTCCTCTGTACTCAGGGAGTTCGGGGGAAGCCCCAGAGATTCCGAGGACTGCATAACGTCTTCCAGCGTGCCGCCGGATTCCACCTGAATGATGGCGAGCAGTACATTTAAGTATTCCTCTATGCCATATTCCTTTGCATACTTTTCCAGCATAGGCTTATGGGCGAGGACTTCCTGTGATACGCTCACACCCCCATAGATAAGGTTTCCGCCGCTTCCGCCGTCTTCCTCATCCGAGAAGACAATCACCACCAAAAGGAGCAGGGAGAACATCATCACGAACACGCCGGAACAGGCAAAGAAAAGGTGTCTTAACTTCATGGCTTCTCCCCTTTCTTCTGTTTGGCAGCTGCTTTTTCCGTTTTTGTCCACTCCTTTCTGGCGGTGGTACGCCGGATGGTAAAGTTCGATTCTTTTACCGCAGGGGCAGCCCGTTTTCTTTCCGGTATCACAGGAGCCGTATCGTTATGGACAGGTCTTGCCGGACGGGGAGCAGCAGGTGTAGTAGTTGTCTTTTGTCTTTCCTCTGGTTTGTCTGGGGAAGCCGGAGGGACTATCTGGCGTTCTGTCCTTACAGGCGGTGTTTGTTCATGGTGGATGGAAGCCGCTTTTACCACCGGAACCGAAGCCCGTTCTGCCACAGTTCCCCCATAAGGAACCTGTCCCCGTTCCCTGATGGATGGGGAAGCAGGCTGCATGGCTGGTTTTCCTGCATGAATGGTATCTGCATGGTTTTGGAAATCTTCCGGCTGCTTTGCAGTAACAGGGCGTTCATGGACAGGAGCCGCTCCTTTGAGTACTTCGGAAGCTGTCTTTTGCTGTTGTTTTGCCTGTTCCAGTTCCGCCCTGCGTTCTGCAATGGTCTGTCTGCGGCTTTCTGCCTGTGCGTTTCGCTGTTCGGCTCTGGCAGTTCGGGTCTGGGTCACGCTGGAAGTAAAATCCCGTACTCCCTCTGATACCTGTGTTTTCCCGTGGTAAAGGGCGTACTTTGCATTGACGGGCAAATCCTTTGCCTGCTCCCGAAGCTGTCCAGCAGTATCGCTTATCTTATCTTTGGTATCTGCCACCGCACCTACCGCAGAGCCAGCCCGTTTCCATGCGGATTCCTTTTCCGGTGCTGCCTGCCCGTCTGGTCTGCTGTGGTCTGCCTGTGTCCGTTTGGAAGAACCGGAGCTGGAAGCAGTTCTCTGGTCTGAGCCAGCCTGTTTTCCTGCATGGTAGGCAGCCGTACCAGCCCCAAGAGCCGCCACAGAACGTCCTAACTTATGCTGTAAACGGTGCATATGGGCGTGCATGAGCATACGGGGTCTTCGCATGATACGGCTTCCCATGCTTTGGGAATCGCCGCTCTGCAAGGAGAACATCCCCATCAAATCCCCCAGCTTGAAATAAATTCCGGCAAAGGTCACTATCTGCAAGAACGCCGTCAGAAAGAACGGATATTCCCCAGACAGGTTGTAGAGCATGGTGGAAATACTGAACGCTACCGTGATAATCAGGGTGATTCCGGCTCTGGTAAGGATGGTATTGAACAGTTTCGTAATGGCACGTTTTGACATCCCCTCAAAAGAGGGAACCATGCTAAGGAGGAAGCTCACAGGCAGGAACATGGCATAGATGATAAAAAGCACCTGTGAAAAAATCATTATCCCCGTGAGCAGGAATACAAAAACGGAGATACCGATATTGAACATGAACAGGAAGAAGACGGTTCCCAAGCGGTTGATGGTCTTTGTGATGGTAAGGTTCGTATTTTCCCTGTCTTCGATTTCCTCCACTACGATTTCTTCCCTGTCCTGCCCGTTGTTTTCGTCTGGACTGGTTGAGAGCAGGCGTTCCACACGGTCAGTCCCAAGGCTTTCCACATCCGAGTTGCCGTATTGCAGCAGGAGCCACGGCTGCTTGACCTGAATGGAAAACAGGCTGTCCCGTATCAAATACACGCTGTCTTTTCCTTGACTTTCCGAGTTCGGCAGCACAATCTTTGTGCCAAGGGTCAGGCTGGCATTGCTGATGTCTGCGGAAAATTCATTGATTTTCCCGATATAATCAGGGGCATAGGCGATAAAGGAAGCGGACAGCACGAACACCACCACGAAATTCACAACGGCATGGATGGCTTTTGTGGTTTCCCGTTTGATAAGCCCTGTGTAGGCAACGTAAATCCCCACTACCAGAATGAGAATCAGCAGGAACCCGACATAAAATCCCTCCGAGGACAAGCCGCCTGTGGTAACGCCTGCAAGGGTCTGCATATTTTTCCCAATGGAATCCGCCGTAGAGGAAATGAAGTCCAGCGAGTAGGCTTCCTGAATCAGATACCCCGTGGCGTTGGAAAGGTACAGGCTGATTGTCCAGATAAAATTTGTGATGGCATACAGCCCGTACATCACCTGTTTTCCGATACCGTCCAGCCAGTTCCACGGGAGCCAGTCCCATCCGCTGTCCACATAAAAATCAAGCTGGTAGTTGTCCAGAGGATATTTGCTGTATTCGTTGGCAGCGTCCACCGTATCATCCACCAGTCCGGCAGCGTGGGCGGCTGTGCCGAAGACTGCCAGCAGCAGGAGGATGAGCAGGAGTGCCAGAAGCACCCTACCAATCACTTTTCCTGCTATTTTCCAAGACAAGCCCTTTTTTTCTGAATAGGGAACAGGGAGTTGCTGCCCGTTGGAAGTTCTATGTATCACCATCATTCCACCTCTTTTCTTACGGGCGGTCTGGTATCAAAGGCATGGAACAGGTCTTCAAAGATAGGATGGAACTGTATCACTCCCACACGCCCGTACAAATCACTGATAAGGCACTGCCCGTTTTCCAAGTCACGGAGCCGCTTCTGGTTGTTTTCATCTTCGGAATCCACACCGAAAAAGGCGAGGGTCTTCTTGATTTCGTTGATGTCCGTGGAACGGAACGCAAACTTTAAGCCCAGATTGTTTTTCAGCTTTTCATCCAGTAAATCGTCCGTGTTCTGGGTGACAAAGTAAACGCCTGCGTTCATGGCACGTCCGGCACGAACCAGCTTCATAGAGAGGGTCTTGCCCTGTGCCACCTGTAAGAAGCTCCATGCTTCATCCAAATCCACAATCTTAAACACACTGCGGTCGGTATGGATGAAGTCGAGGGCAAAGGTGCTGATTACAATGAGCATTGCCACGGAAAGCAGTTCCATTGTGGTGTATTCTTCAAACGAGGTTTCCTTATCCGGCAGCACCAAATCCGCCACCTGAATGATATTGAGCTGCTTTTCAAGGCTGATGGACTGTGTGACATCCCCATCCGAAAAGAGCAGGTGTGCAAAGTCATAGTCCGTAAAGGATTCAATATGGTCTGCTATGCTGGTGCTGATGGTGGTTCCCTCCGCCCGTAGTTCTTCAATCACCTTGAAAAGCCCCCGTTCCTCACTGTTTGTCACCGCACGGATGGCTTTCCGAAGAACAGGGAACTTTTCCCCGTCACGGCTGGAAATGCCCGTTAAAAAGGTCAGGATGTCGATTGCCAGTGATTCGGAATCCTTTGGGTTCTCCATAATCACATACGGGTCGAGTAAGCCCCTGTTCTGTTCCTCTGAGGTCAGGTTTACGATATTGATTTCATGGGCGATTTCCGGCAGGGTTTCTTTCCAGCGTCCCCGTTCTGCTTTCGGGTCAACAATGAGTGCCTGTGCCCCAAATAATACACAGTAGTAGACAATCATGTTGTTACTGAATGATTTTCCACCGCCGAGGGAGCCGACAAAAGCGGCAGCAAGGGCGTTGGTGACAGAGCCTTTTACCCCTTGACTGGCAAGGGCAGGCTTTAAGTACACGTTTCTTCCCGTATCAAGGCTGTACCCGATATAAATACCCTCCGGTTCCCCTAACATCTGGGTTGCCCCGAAGCCAAGACCAGCAAGGAAGTCGCTGGTGACATACTGGATGTAATCGTTCAGATACCGTTTGCTGGCAGGGAGAAATTCCCCATGCAGCCCCAGCATATCCCCAAAGGGGCGAACCAGCTTCACGTTCAAATCGTCATAAAAATCTTTTACCTCATTGCAGCGGCGTTTCAGTTCTTCCAAGTCGGGAGCCGTCACACGCACCACATAGGACAGCTTATACATGGATTCCTTGCTCTGGTCTAAGGTGGATTCCAGCTCATTTACGCTGTCTAAAGCGTCCACCACGTTTGTACTGGTTTCACTGTCATTCTGCCATGCGTGGTTGTCCAAATCTTTCAGCTCTTTTTTCTTGTTCCGCACCGTGGAGAGGGCTTTCCGGTTTGTCACAATCTCCACATTCATAGAGGTATCAATGGGAAAAGTGAATTGCTGCTGCTGATAGTAAAAGATTTCCGAGGATGGGAAGTCCAGTTCCCCCACAATGCTGTTGATGGTGAAGTAGGCGGCATAAACCGTCCCGTCTTCCTGTTCGATTTTCAGATACCGCTGGTTTTCCTCTATCAGACAACGGGTGGGTTTGATGAGGTCATAGTATTTCACCAGCGTTTCTTCCTGAAACCGCTTCTTTGGCAGGTAATACTCATAATCTTCGTAGGCGGTTCCGGTCTGCCCGTATAAATGCTCAATCAGATAACCAAAATCGTCCTTATCAAGCCGCCGGACTTTAAAGCGGCGTGAGATTTTACTTTCCAACAGTTTTTCCATCTTCTGAAACCGCCAGATTTCCTCATTGCTCATGGAAACAAAATCCCCCATGAGCTTGTGGTTGACTTCATGGAGAAAATCGGAAACGGCGGTCTTTGCTTCCCTGCGAAACTGCTTCATGGTGACTTCCTGCTCATTGACAAGCAGCTTGAAGCCGATAAAAAAGCGGTAGTCCACCTGATTTTCCCCTATCATGGAAATCAGGGCTTCGGTCTGTGCGTCAATCTTTGCACAGGCAACGTCCTTTAGCTTGCCTGTCACTTCCTGTTTGGAGCGTTCCTGTGCCGCCCGTATGCTGGATTCCGTGCTGATTTGCAGGGCGTGAATCTTCCCGTCCCTGTTCTGGGCGATAAGCTGCCGGAACGAATCGTGTACCTGATATTTCTGTTCAGGGCTTAAAAAGGAATAGTTGTAGGGAAGCAGCTCATAGTAAGCAAAGCACTCCCCATCATGGTTGAACACAAGGTTATTTTCGATATACTTAATCGGATATGCCATAAATATCACTCCTTACTGCCGTGATGGGCTGTGCCGGAGATTCCTTTTCCAGCTTCACGGGCTTTCCTGCATAGGTCAGTTTCGGGCGTACCAGATATGCCAGTACGGATTTCAGGAAGCCGTAAGGCTTCTTCCCGTCAAAGGTCTTCTGGCACATGAACCAAGTGAGGGCAAAGGGTACGCCGAAATATTTCAAAAATGCCCCGTCAATGAACGAAAGGGGAGGGAGGTTCCCCAAGAGCATAACTGCAAACACCGATACCACGAACCACGCCATCTGTGTGAACGTGATGGGGAATGGCAGCTTAAAATCATTGATGGAATATAGTACCTTTTCCACCGACCAGATACTGGTATAGCTTCGTATTTTTTTCATGTTGTCCGTCCTTTCTAAAAGATGGGGCAGCAAAAGCCGCCCCTGAATAAAAAAGCCGCCTGTATTTCTTGAAAGAGATACAGACGGGTCTACCGTAAGATTTCATATACGCCGTGGTTTGTGACAACAAAGGTTCCCTCCAATTCCATGTCACGCCCATAGGCTGCATAGTCGATATAGTTTTGTAAGTGTGCCGGAAGTTCCCCAAGCTGTCCAGTTTCTTCCAGATAGTAGCGAGCCACATCCGCCATATCGTCACAGCCGGAATGGCAGATAATATCGTCTTCATGCTCACAGAGTTCTTCGATACTGCCAAAGTAGGATTGCAGCTCTGATAGTTCCTCCTGAATGTACTCCGGTAAGTCCTCCACCATTTCACACAGGCGGTTGACTTCCTCAATGGGGGTGTATTCGTCAATCTCAAAGGGCAGCTCATAGTCATGGATGGCGTATTCCTCATACTCATCATTCAAGCCGATACGTTCCTTGACTTCCTCAAAATCCACAGGCGGCGTAAACCATGCCCCCACCAGTTCGCCCTCATTGTATTTTCCTAAGTTGGCAATGTAAATCCGCATTTCTTCCACAGTGTCACCTCCATTCTCCGTCAGGCTTCTTTTGGGGAGTTACGCTCCCCAAGCCCCTAGTGGACTTCCGCTATGAAGCAATCAGAGCTTGCTCCATAACGGAAGTGTGATATGTTTTTTCTATGCACCGATAATCTTATTGAACAGTTCCAGTAAAATGTCCTTTACACCGTCCGCATTGAAGACCAGACCGACCGCTACAAGGGACACCACCAGAAAACCGATAAGTTTGGAAAATTCCCTCTTAAATCCAAGGTACAGTCCAATCACCACGATTGCCAGCAGCACAAGGGACTGGGCGTTGGATAAAAACCAGTTGTAAAGATTCTGTCCGAAATTCATAAAAGCTCCTTTCTTTCTTGTAAGATTCCTTATGTTTCAAGATTGCCGCCGTTAAAGCACCACCTCCTTTGCAGCGGCGGCTTGCTGCTTCAGGATTTTTTCATGCTTCTCCGTCAGCCTTGCATGGGTGATGATGTCATGGACAATCTGGGTGTGGTTCATCTTATCCAGACGGAGAGCCAGCTTTAAGGTGGGTGCTACCTGATGTGAGAGCCAGTGCAGGGTGCGTTCAAAGGAATAGGGTTCCGGTTTGGTTGTCAGTTTCAGGCTTCCCCTGTGTTCCCCGATAAACCACGCCCATTCCTCACTGATACGCCAGTCAGAACGGGGCTTTGTATCGTCCCTGTCCACGAACCGGACATAGCGGTTGATGATTTGAAAGGCTGTCCGTTCTGGATTGTCATGTTCTAACAGGTCACGGATGGCGTAAAAGGCACGCTCATTTTTCAGCCGGATTTCAAAGCGGTTCTTTACCTCTGCGTCCGCAATGGGAATATCATGCTTCTTGTACTGCTCATAGTCCTTTTCGTAAATGCAGAAGTACACCTCACTTTGGAGGGAACCAATATACAGGGTGTTCCCCATACATTCTTTTTCCCCACGCCGTACCAGTTCGCCGCTGCGGTAGCTTTTGAAGCTGCGGAAGACCGAGATACATTCCTCATTCCGGCACTTCTCTGTCAGATTGGGAATGTTCAGGATTCCCGTTTTGTCATTGATAGCGAGGTCAAGCCGCTTCGTCACGCCGTCCTCCATGAGAACGTCCATGAAAAATTCATACCAGCTCCGTTCCTGTGCCAGCAGATAGCTTTCAAACTGGCGGCAGCCACGCCCTTTCAGTTCCAACAGCACCCCTTTTTCCAGTTCCGGTGATACCAGAACGAAAATATCCCCCAGATAGTAATGCTCCGTGTAAGAGTAGAAGCCGTAGTCTTCATGGATAAAGTAAGGCAGTTTTAGCCGCAGCACGTCTTCCACGATATGCTTCACATCCGTAGTGGGAAAGCGAATCCGCACATAGTCAAAGAGCATTTCAAGGGGATTGTCTGGATTGAAGCGTTCCAGAGCTTTCGTGATGGTTTCCTGTAATGTTTCGGATGGGTGAGCCTTGCCCGTTTCAATATCGCTCAGGTACGGACGGGTAATTCCGGCAGCTAAGGCAAGTTTCTGTTGTGAGATACCGTAAACTTCCCGTTTCTCTTTGATGTCCCGTACCCATGTTTCTTCGTTCAGCGAAAATCCCTCCTGTCTAAAAAAGCGTATGTCAACTTTCGGAGCCTTGTTGACATACGCCGGATATGGGAAAAATCCCTTGTGTACCGTGGGATTCTGCCCTGTTGTTTGGTTGTTGCCTGTCGATTTGTACCCCTCTGTTAGATACGAGGGGTTTATGCTAGCGTGCCTTGCGGCACACCAGCCACAGCAGGTCAGTCCGTTTCTGCGGCTTTCGCTTCGCACGCCGCCTGCACTCCCTGCCTGCTGTCTGTCAGTTTTTTTATTTCTTTGAGGAAATCGTGTCCTTTGGGTACTAGGGGTGTGTAAAACTCCGAGATAACGCTGGTTCCCACATCCACATAGCCACGCCCTTTTATCTGCTTTAGGAAGAAGTCCTTTGTGGTTTCCCCGAACATCATCCCATAGCCCATTTCCGACATCCGCCCCAGAGCCACACGGAAATTGAACTGGTCACGGATTCCATCCCCCAGATACTTTGCGTCCGGACGCTGGCAGGCGAGAATCAGGAAGAAACCAGCCTGCCGCCCAAGCATAACGATTTGTTTTAACTTGTTGAGGACAGCGGCATTTTCCTTTGTGCCGAGCATTTCCATAAATGCCACATATTCATCAAAGATAAGGAAATTTGCCGGAAGCCCCAAGTAAGCGTAGTTTTCCCCTGTCCGGTAATTCTCCATGAGCTTCATGTCTTCGCTGCGTTTCATCATTTCCTCATAGAAACGGTCAATACAGGCGAGCATATCTTCCTTTTTGTAGTACACATCCGGCATAACCTCCTGTAAGTCCGCAAGGTCGGCGTTTTTGGGGTCTAACACGAACAGGACGGCGTTGGTGCGGAGCAGGGCTTCAATGAGGGTCAGGATGAAGTAGGTCTTTCCGCCGCCGGTTCCTCCGGCAATGAGCATATGGGGGAGCTTGTCATACTCCCACCAGACATTTTCCATGAGCCGGAGTCTGCCATCCTTTGCCTGTACGTCCTCAATGGAGATACGGTTGGCAATGGTATCATAGAGCAGGGTGTACTCCACATAGGAATCCTTTAATTCCTTATCCGTCAGCTCACAGTACAAGCCGCTTTCCAGTTTTTTCTCCAAGTTTAAGAGCTGTTCCTGATATTTCCCCAAGGTGATTTCTACACGGATATGGAGCAAGCCCTGTTTCATCCGGTAGTAGATTTTGGGAAAGTAAGTGATGGTTTCTTTGGAACGGCTGGAAGACAAGTCCTTGAAAAAAGCGTCTTCCGTTCTCTGCTCCGATTCATACCACTTGTTTTCCAACACCATCCTTGCCAGCTTTTGGCGGTGGATGAGCTGCTTTACTTCGTCCCTGCGGTATCGCCAGAACAGAAGAACTGTTGTAAGACACACCAGCCCTGCCATGCCCATGCTGAATAACAGGTAAGGGATATTTACATCCTGTGCTATCTGGGAGAGGGGCACTTCCTGCCAGTTGGTTCCGGCTATTTGCCGGATATGAAACAGTAGGACAACCAGCAGGAAGACAGGGAACAGGGCAGCAAGGGCAGTATGGGACACAAGGTCTTTATCCGTGGGACGGATACGTTTTCCACGGGGGAAAAGCTGCTTCATGGGAACAATCCTCCTTTCCGTGATTAAAAATAGCCCATATAAAGCAGCGAATATCCTTTCTTGCTGTCTTCCATATGGGCTTGAAATAAAAAAGTATAGCCGGATGACTCCCTGCACAGACATTCCGGCATATAAACTGCCAGATTTTCCGGCGGCTGATAATCTTCTAGGGCTTCGATAAGAAGCTGACCTGCCATCCAGCAGTATTCCGGCAGAGAAACCAGCCGGAAGTCCTGTTCGTATTCTTCATATCCAGTAATTGCGTCCATACTTATTTTTCTGCTGGCGGTTCTTTCTTTGGCGGCTGCGGATTCATGGCAGCACCTTTTTTCAGAACAATATCATCCGCCTTGATGTACCAGTCCACCTCTGCCCCCTGAAAGGTAGCCGTTGCCACGGTATCTGCCACAGGATTGATGATTTCCACCTCTGCGTTGTAATCGAACTCCTTTAATGGCACGCTGGCAGGGATAGAAACCTGAATCATACGCCCCTGTCCTCTGGATTTTAAGTCATAGGTACGCTCCTTGATTTCTTCTGATACCGAGCCGTCTTCATTCTGGAGGTGAACCTCACGGCGGAGGGCAGAAAATTTCAATGCCCCGAATGTTGCTTCCTTGTCAATCACGATTCCGTTTGCTAATCTCATAGTCTGATGTCCTCCTTTTCCTTACACTTTTACCATATCGTCAGCGTGTAAAATGTAGTTAGTGAAGCCCCTTGTGCCGATTTTATAGCCCTCTGCGGTGATACGGGGATTGACGAGCTTCACACGTTCTTCAAAGTCAAAATGCTTCTCTCCGGCTTCGGCAGGGAGGATAACCACAATATCATCCGCCCTCTGTACGTCTGAATAAAGGTTGAAGCTGCGGGAGAGTACCGCCATGCGTCCGTTGATTCTTCTTTGTTCTGTTTTGTCTTCTCCGGCAAACTCCAAGTTGCCGAATGTCTTTTCCATGTTGGGGATAACGAATTTTAATTCCATATAGATGTACCTGTCCTTTCTGAAATAATATAGTTGGTTCGATAGTTTCTGTTGATGTTCCATCCGACAGCGGAGGGGAACGATTCTTTTCTGTCATACAATACCGCCTTTCTTATTCGTGTATGGTTTCTGCTATTCCTGCCATGATGTAATCAGCACACGGTAGGGCGATTGCGTTTCCAAGTGCTTTGCACCGTGCATTATCTCTGATGGGCTGTCCTAAATTTCCATATGCTGTCCACCCCTCTGGTAATCCCATCAAACGCTCACACTCCACAGGTGTCAAATTTCGGAGAACTCCGTCTTTTTCTTCCCCCTCATACCAGAATGAAATCATATTGACTGCTTTTGCCAGCAGAGTTGGAAAAGGTTCATCTGGTCGTCCGAAACTTGCGAGGAAAGCAGACTGGTTTCCTGATTTTGCAGCACTCCGCATACGCCGTTCCTGAAAGGGGCGGATGATGGGTATCTTCCCCCTTGTTTTATCAAGAGATATTCGACTGGCTCCGGCGGCGGGCAGCCCGTAGTCTGTGCAAGGCGGAGGAATCGGGAACATATTGCGGGGCTTAAATAGTATTTCTGCGGAACGCTGTCCTCTAAAATCTGCCACAAGGAAGATTCTTTTTCTTCGCTGAACAAGCCGGGGCTTTCCCCAATACTGGGCGTCCATGAGCCGCCAGCACAGGTCAGTTTTTCCCCCTCGCACCATACCGGCGTTAGCCCATCCTCCAGTAGGAGGCATTGAAATTTCGGTATCGGAAAATGATTGCAGCACGGCTCTAAAATCCATCCGGTCATTTGAAGAAAACGCTCCCATGACGTTTTCCCAAACAGCGATAACTGGATATAACCCATTTGTAGCACACCTCATTTCTTCTATAATTCTGATAGCCTGAAAAAACAGACCTGATTTGCTTCCAGCCAGTCCCTCACGTTTCCCGATTTTAGAAAGGTTCTGGCAGGGAGAGCCGAATGTAATAATATGGACAGGAGGGATGTGTCCTCCATGTATCTTTGTAATATCCCCTAAATGTTCCATGCCGGAGAAATGGCGTTTTGTTATGGCAATCGGGGATTTTTCAATCTCACTTGCCCAAACGGGAATGATTCCATTACGGGAAGCCGCAAGAGGGAACACGCCGATTCCATCAAACAGGCTTCCTAATTTAAGGGCACACATAGACCGCCTTTCGCTTTTCTTTTTCGTATGTTGTTTCCATTTTTCTGTTCCTTTCCAGACAATAAAAAAACACCATCAATGGAAGTCCATTCAATGGCGTTTGCTGTTGTCTGCTAATTTTTCAAGGTAAAGCAGAAAGCCCAATAGAAAAAGACGCAAATCTCAAAAATGCGTCTTTTTCTATCTTCATATTCATTTTTTATAAAAGCACCGTCTGCCTGCTGTCTGCAAAGCCTTGATTTTACTGGTTTTCTACTACCATCCTTATCAAAGCCTTGCTAATCAAGGCTTTTCAGCACTTTTCTCATTTTCCTGCACTATACCAAAATCATGAAAAATAGTTCGTATTTAATTTCGTTTTTCGTTGTATTTTCAACGTATATAGTTTTTTCACCTTATTAATTCATACCATCTTACTAGGAATTATCCTATAATTCCTTGCTATTACTGGCTTTTCTCGAAGTTTACATAATATTCAACATCTATATACCATATGATTCCATAATTTCCTTGTATTTATTGAATATACTAGGTTTCTCGAACACCATATGTAATAAACTATTCCCTGCAATATCTCAAAAATATCTCAAAAATATCACAAAGAATAGTTTATTTCCTAGTCCCTTAGTAGGTTTTTCTTTATCTACGCTTAACCATAAAGATCTTTCATCTGTTTTCCCAAGTATTTTTTAATGAATCTCCATATGATCTTATTTCCAATTTTATCATCCATCTGATACATAAAAATATTACTTATCTTTTCTCCAAAATCACCCGAATAACTATCTGCTTTCCATGTATTGCATTCCCTACAACACGGCATAAGATTATCCAAACAATCAGCTCCACCTTTAGCTAATGGCACAACATGATCTAAGGTCATATCTGATAATAATAAATCTTTCCCACATATGTAGCATTTACATTCGCCTTTACGATATACTAATTCTCTCTCATAAGCAGTATATTGTCTGCGTTTCATCTTTTGAAGTTTCTTTTTAGTATTGTCTTTTTTGCATAATGGATCATTCATAAAATCATCCGTATCATATGGAAAAAATCCTTCACATTTTTTTGGATTGAATATTACTTTACGCATCGCAACATTACAAGAATAGAATGTCTGTGCTTTTTCAATATCCTGTACCTTTTTTATCTTTCCACTATCATCCGTAGTAATATAATGCTGCCCATTTGTCAATACAATAGCCACAACCGCTACACCTCCATCCTTTACTTAAGAATGAACTGTTTCAATGAGTCATAGGCATAAATTTTACAAGATTTATATAATAATCCAGAGCCTTTTACGTTATGAATCTCCATTGTGTTTTTCAGATTACAACTTTCACCATTCATTTTCTTAACAGTGACGCACAGGATGTAGTAGATTTCCGTTTTAGGTTTCCGCTTGCTGTTACGATCAAATACCTTTTGCAACTCTACATTAATGGTTACATCTGTGCATGGATTGTGTTCTACATCTATATACTTTTTTAACAGTGTTAAAATAGCTTTCTTCATATCGTTTGAAATACTTACTTTCCTGTTTGGATGAAACATATCTAAGCGAATGATTGCCTTATTAGTTTTAAAATCTTCCCCCTCGGATTTTACCAACCAGTTAAAAGCTGGTTCCTTCTTTAACTCGTTAAATTTTGGATACTTTACTGCCATTTCTTATAATCCTCCTGTTGTCTATATTTCAGGGAGAACACACAAGCATTCTCCCCATATGTATATACTTCTCTTCTTATTTCTGTTTTTTCTTCAATAATTTGCTGTCATCAAACCATTTCATAGGCTTTCCACTAAACTGTACCTTTGGTTGCATGATAGTGCTGTTCCCAATATTACGAATAATTCCGTTTTTAGATGTAACAGCAAACATTCCTGTTACTTTTGTATTCTCCAAACCTTTATGCATTTTCTGCTTATCCATACGCTTCTCCCTTCTCTTAATATCCAAACAATAACCAGTGTGCAATCATTCCCAGAGGAAAGCCAACCATGAGAATGAAAAAAGCAACATACTGTAATGCTGTATTCAGTTTCTGCTTAATTGTTTTTTTGAGTGCTTTTTTAAATCTGCACTCCCACTGGTCATAAGTCATCACTGTTTCTGTTTTTCTCATGATTTCTGTCCTCCTTGCCCGTCATGCCGATAGCACAGCAATAAACAATTTGATAAAAGCCCCGTAACGCCGATAGGTCAGCGGTAAGATTATCCTTCCTGAAAAGAAACGTTCCTGTAGATCTCGGAATGAAGAAGATCATTGTAAAACTTCTCAGCTTCTGATCTGTCTGTGAAGCATCTGGAATAGCTGGCGTTTGATGTGTTAAAATGTACTCTGTATAACATGCTCTTGTCCTCCTTGTTCTCTGACTACCTGACCGCCGTTGTGACGGTCAACGCTCACAGCTTAAAGCCCTATTTATAGTGGCTGCGACCACTTGTTAATCAAATATTCTGGATAGCTACATATCTTCGTGCATCCTGTAAGCACTCAGCTTTAGTATTGCCGAAGGCTACAGCATTGCCCCAACTATTTCTTGCAACCCATTCGGATACCATGCCATTACTTTTAGCTCTTGAATTATAAGGATCATAATGTTCGATTCTTTCAAAGATTAAATCTTTAAATCTCATCTTTTCACCTTTCTCCGGTCTGACTACCTACCGGAAGAGATAGGATTTATAAAATCGTGTTAATCAGTTCCAGATTCTTCAGTAACTGCTGCCGAGTTGCCTCATACTTCTCTGCAACTGTCTGTATATCATTCTGAATCATTCTGATCTCAGCAGACTGTTTATTGTGATCCGGTTTGTTCTTGTGCTTAAAGATGTTTAACACCATGTTCCCACCTTTCTCCGGTTAACCCCCACCGGAAGGATCAGCTTCTTATTTAACATATAATCTGCGGTACTGGCTAACTCTCTGATACTCTGCAAGGCTGCCAAGATCCGCCTCAAGTCGTTTGGCATCAACTGTACGGCGTTCACAGGTAGAAATCTTTACTGTGAAGTCGTTACCAGTTTCGGAAAGCTTCTCATTGGAATCAAGATAGCCGATGATCTCACGCTCCACAGCTTTTAATTCTTCTTCAAGCTGTTCTTTCATAGCCTTCAGTCCTCTGTAATCAGCTACAACCTTCTCGAGTTCGTTCATTGTTCTACACATATGTTTTATCCTCCTGTGAATTGATCTCTTATGTTGCAACCCTTGAATCATCTTCCTGACTATTGACACGCCCTATTGCTGATCTCACAGGTATATGGATTCAAGTATTGGAAGCTTTCGGCTATCCGGTTGCTTGTGTGTTGCTGTTGTTTTGTTGTTGAGATTATAATACACCTATTTTAAGTGTATGTCCATTGACAAATGGCACAAAATATGCACTTGTTTTTTGTGTATATTATACACCTGTTATAAGTGTTTATTAAATCTCACTTGTAAACCACAAAGAAAGATGTTACAATTCAAAATAGGAGGGATTTTTTATGCTGAAATACAAAATAGATATATTAGAAGAATTAAAAACTAAGGGTTATACAACATATAAATTAAGAAAAGATAAGATCATTGGTGAAGCACAAATACAAAAAATTCGAACTGGTGAAATTGCAAGCAAAGAAACTTTAAATACATTATGTAACCTTTTACATTGTCAACCAGGTGATATACTTGAATATATAGAAGATGCTGTTGAATAGACATTAGAATATATACACTTGTTTCATATGTATAATATGCACCAAAATCAAGTTCATATTATATCTATTTTGTCAATATACATACACTTATTTTAGGTGTATACTTACCTCATAATAAATCACACGGAGGTAAGGCAAATGGCAAAATCAAATGTATATGAAATGGTAACAGCAAGAATTATTGCAGAACTGGAAAAAGGTAATATCCCGTGGGAAAAGCCGTGGACTGGCGTGAGATCAGGAGCATTTAACCGGATCAGCAAGAGACCATATAGCTTATTAAATCAGATGCTCCTCCAACATTCCGGTGAGTATGCAACATTTAAACAGTGGGCTGATCTTGGCGGACATGTTCGTAAAGGTGAGAAATCTGAAATCGTTGTTTTCTGGAAGATATTAGAAAAAGAAGAGACAGACAAAGACACCGGAGAGAAAGAGATCAGGAAGATCCCAATGCTGAGATATTACAACGTATTTCATATTTCACAGGTTGAAGGTGTTAAGCCATTAGCGAAACCTTTTGAAGAGGTGAAACCGATCGAAGAAGCGGACAGAGTAATAGCTGATTATGTGAAAAGAGAAAACATTGATTTTGAAGAGTGTGCAAGCAATCAGGCATATTACAGCCCGTCATTTGACAGAGTTGTGGTCCCAATGAAACAGCAGTACAAGAACATCAACGAATATTACAGCACAACATTTCATGAACTGACACACAGCACCGGACACAATAACAGATTAAACAGATTACAGACCGGAGCAGTTGCAGCTTTCGGATCAGAGACTTACAGCAAGGAAGAGTTGGTTGCAGAGATCGGAAGCGCATCCCTTATGAATCTGTTAGGAATTGAAACGCCTAAGACATTTAGAAACAGTGCAGCATATATCCAGAGTTGGTTGAAGGTTCTCAGGAACGACAACAAGTTTATAGTATCAGCAAGCAGCAAGGCAGAAAAAGCAGTTAATTTCATCATTGGTGAAGCGTAAAAAAATAGGCTAAGAGAATCCGTTGTGATTCTCCTAGCCTTTATTTTTTGGTTATAATTTGTTTATTCTGGACTGCTGTATATGTCCTGTCTGTAAGCCGCCGTTGTCTCTGTCTGCCGCCTTGTGTCCATTCTCATAAGCTATATGGGACGCTCTGATTTCTCTGTGTTGTCTGATATGCAGATCAGAACGTTACGGGCTTATTGTATTCTAACAGTCAACGAATCAGAATATGGATTGTAGATTGTATACACAGCTGTTTTCTAGTTGTGTCATGCTGTCCTGGTATCCGTTCTGATGGTCTGGATGATAATAGGATACAGAAACGGTATACCCCGGTGGTTTACATTTCAGAGAAAAGGGCTTGTGACTGTATGGGGTGGATGTGTTCAATTTTCACGATACAGGTAAAATTTGAATGTTCCGAACGTCTGCTGCTATTATATCACTTTTCCATATATGGATATACCGCCTCACACATTACATTGGTGATTATTTGATGAGCTTGCATATCACATGGTTTTGCAAGATACAATAAAGATTGCAATTTTATAATTGTACCCCCAAATTTTCTTGCAAATAATTTTGAATATCGAAAACTTCTAATGCATCTCTACAATATGTTCGTAAAAATTCTATGCGTCCCAATGTATACGCAATAAAACGGGCAACTTCAACCCAAGATGTAATCGTTAATGGCTCTTTTAAAAGTGTTTCAAATAGTTCTATTTTATTCTTTTTTTCATCCAGTAAGTACTGCTTTAAATTTTTATGTTCCCTTTCCAGATATACTTTAGATGTATAAATATTTATTTCTGGATTTTCCGTAATATTTCTAAATTGTAATGCACACATCATTTCAAGTATTGTTGCATGATATTCATGATATATCAACGCATAATTTTCCTTATCTACTATACTGTTTTTCTTTAATAAGTAATGGTCATACACATGTGTAAATTCATGAAATGCTATTGATTTTGTTGATTTTTCTCCCAAAACATAATAGTTTAACTGATTCGCATGTACAATTTTATACTTTTTAGGATCTATATAACATCGTGGACTTTCAGTATCTATAAATGGCTCTATTTTTATATCTGGTAAATCTTTAACATTTACAAAATCTTTATATTCTTCATACCATAATTTAAAGTATTTCTGAGTTATTGTTTTTTGTTCTATATCAGAAATTTTCTTTATTTTTGTATTTGCATTAATCATCTCATTTATCCTCTTCTACTTATAATAAAAAGGGTAATCTGTTCAATCTATTTGCATACTTGATTTATATTTAGGATTTTGAAATTATAATTATCATATTTACGGTTTCCATTTATAACCGCATTTTTGGCATACATTCATAGGCGTTCCTGAACCTAAAAAGCCAGTAAATAAAGAATATCCTCTTGTGGTAGATCCAATTGAAGTTGAGCCACATTTCGGACATCTAACTTTTGGTTCTTCATAATCTTGAGAATTAGATGAAGAACTTAACATAAATGATTTAAATTCTCTGTCTAAAACTTCTTGATATAATTTGGAATCAAATTCTGGACTATCAACGACATACCTTTCTCGTAAATGAGTTTTAAATTCACGAAATTTATTTTTATCTCCTGTTCCAATTTTCATATATTCATCTAATGTAAAATTCGTATTTATTAAATGTTCACATCCACAATTTTTACATATTGGAGTTTCGTTAACTGAATAAGTTTCATCATTTCCACATTTAGGACACATATAATAAAATACTTGTGGTAAAAAATGCTCCGTTCCATTGGAATTGTACATATGTCCGCAGTAACTACACCTCATTACATTTTCTCCATATATTTCTGTCCAGCTTAATGTCTTTCTATTTTTACAATGTGGACATCTATCTTTTATATCCATAATATCACTCCTTTTGTAATTACCACTTGTACCCACAATTTAAGCATTCAAAAGTTTTTCTGACATTATTACTAAATAAACCAAACATCAATCCTCCACTTATCTTTTTACCTGTAGGAATTTTTCTAATGTTTGTAGAATTACATGTAGGGCAATGAAGTTTGTTTTTATTAGCTTCAAAATTCTTTCGTTTTTCTTTTTCCATTTTTTTAAGTTTTTTAGATGCTTTATATTCTTCTGCTATTAATGTATTATATAAATCAGAATCGAATACGTCACTGTTGATTGTATATTTTTCACGTAAATTTATTTTAAATTGTCTAAATGCTTTTGGAGATGAAGTACTTGCATTTTCATAATCTTCATCTGAAAACTCAGTTTTAATCATAGGTTCATAATGACAGTTCTTACAGATATGTTGATTATTTTCTGCATAGTTCCAACCCTTACCACATCTAGGACAAATGTAATATTGTCGTGGAGGTGCTATATATGGAGTACCGTCAGAGTTTGTATTCGCTCCACACATCACACACCAATAAATATTGTCTTCTTCATTAAAATATAATCCTTTTTTCCCGCATTTAGAACATTTTAATTTTTTATTCTTTTCCATCATTTTTGTTTCAACCTCCAAATAGAAAGTAGGTGTTTAAAATAAAAAATGCAAATCTATGTTTGACTGGTTAGTATATCCAATTTCAAAACATCATAAACCTAAAGAAGAATATATAAAAATTAAAAGAAAAATGTTAGAGTTAAAACAACAACAGGAACTTTTTTCTGATTAAGTAAATAATTCTTCTACCGAATATGAAAAATCATATTGGCGCATATATTCAACAATGAGTATTGAAAATCGTAGACAATTGGATCAAATCTACCATTTGTATCCGCAGTTTTTACAGTGAAATGTTTTTCTTATGTTATTGCTAAATATTCCAAATAAAAATCCACC
This sequence comes from Ruminococcus sp. AF20-12LB, assembly GCF_003478985.1. Lineage (NCBI taxonomy): Bacteria > Bacillati > Bacillota > Clostridia > Eubacteriales > Oscillospiraceae > Ruminococcus > Ruminococcus sp. AF20-12LB. The sequence continues at coordinate 84,565 of NZ_QUGH01000009.1, forward strand.
AGTAATTTTAGATGCAGTTGATATTTTCTCTATATTAGTACTTCCACATGTAGGACATTTTGGGATATTTCTGTTTGACGCAATTTCTTGTTGTTTTTGATCGTATTCCACCTTTTCTTGCTCGATAGTTTTTCCTGTTTCGATCATTCGATTTAATTCTTTTTCTTTTTCATCTTGTATATTCTCATTGTATTTTTCAGAATTAAAATCAGGATTATTAGTAACAAATGATTCACGAAGTTTTTGGTCTATTTCTTTTTGACGGCAAGCTACACACGCTTCGCCATAAGTATAGCCTGTCATTTTTGTATTAACCATATCCCTTCCGCATTTTCGGCATTTCATTTGTGGATTATCAGGATCATATCCATCACTAAGAGCAATAAATCCACAAGAAGGACATATCATTACTCTTTGCTCATATGCTGTTGGTTCAATAATAGGATTACCGTTATAATCAATGTTTTTACCACAATACGGGCATCTATAATACCCTGATTTATCTTGCATTGATTCTTTTCTTCCGCAATGCGGACATTTTATTCTCATCATAAGATTACCTCAAATATGGAATAGTATACATATACTCCCTAGTATTATAAATGTCACTTATAATTGCAATAACTATCTATTCAACAATATCATACCCCTCAAAATTGTACCCTGTAGTTATAAGCATATAAATCCCTCCCCAATATAAAAAAACACTGCTCCATCGTAAAGCAATGCCTTAATCATCCAAATTGCAACTGGCTGTCATACATCTGCTTAGACCCTATAGTTTTGCGCCGCCAGATTTCTCTGGGTTTGCCGTATTCTATTTCACACTTTTTTCACAATTTCTTATATGCTCCATTATATTCGTCATTGCGAAGATATTCAAGAGTAAAAAGATATTTTATGGTTATTCTATCAAGAAAAAAGAAGGATAACTAATGATTGATTACTCTCCCTTCTGGGAAACGCTCAAGAATTCAAATGAAAATTGGTATACACTGACAAATAAACATCACCTATCACATAGTACCATGCACCGTCTAAAACACAATAAGGATATTTCCATGCGTACTGTTAATGATTTATGCCGTATCCTTAATTGTCAGATACAGGATATTTGTGTATATGTCCCATCCGATGACGATCAGCCATTATAATCCTTATATTCTATACGACATAAATTCTATTTCCTCGCTATGAAAATGTAAAAAAATAGGCATACCAAGGATTATTTTCCCTGATATGCCTATAATTATCTCAATATGGCTCTACTCGCACCGTAAGCAGTTTCTCATATATGTATTCTGGTATTTTGTCTCTATATTTCGACACTGTGACTGCAATATCACATTCCTTGAACTTCTTATAATCTGCAAAAGCTTCATCTATTGTGTTCCGATATGGTAAATCAATTATATCTTCTGTGCCAAAATAAGTAATCTGTCCGTAATATTTATTGACTTTACCATTATATCTTACACCAAGAGGAAGTACATTATCTGGGGTTTCTCCATCCTTATAATGCTTTTTGCTGTTAGCAAGCAATGTATTTAATCCTTGTGGCAGAATACAAATTGTCTCTGGAGAATACACCTTACTACCATTACCAAATAAATCCTTGTCTACAGCCATTGATTCGCCTGGTACTTCATAATATAATTCCAAGTATCTTTTGACAAATAACTGCGGATCATCTTTCCATTCTTGACACATTTCAACATCATCATAACACTTGTGTGCACTGCTACTGTTATCTTCTCCTTTACATCGACTGGAAATTGACCCATATGCAGACATAGCTTGACTTTTGGCATTGTTGACATACTCAATATATTCCTGCTCATAGCCTAATTCCTGCCATGTAATCTTACCTGCTTTCAGATTTCTAAAATCAGATTCGGAAACATAAATCAGATCCTTATACCAGTTATTTGTAAAGTCACCACTTTTATGCCATATCTTATGTCTGAATTTATACGGTTTCAGAAAACTTCTTGCTACTAATTCTTCAGGGCTAGTTTCTCTCTTCCAAGTTTCAATTATCGTTTTCCCAGTCTTTTTCCCTCTAACTTTTTCTTCTATTCGTTCTATCTCATAAACAGTATAATGGCATTGCCCCTGTTTGTGCTCATAAAATTTATTCTTATTTGGGTTTCTGTGGTTATTTACGCATCTTCCGTAATTAGAAATCCAATAGTTTTCTGTCTGCGGTATTCTTACAAATACTTCAAACGCACTGATTAATTTATATTTAATTGGATATTCTACAGGTATCATATCTGTTAGTGGTATCTCTGCCAGATTTTTATTCTCATTAAGAATATATTGCATTTTCATTTCTGTATTGTTTAATTCCATTATTTCTCTAATCCTTTCCCATCAGTAATATTTTCAACAGCAGTAGTTGTCCTGTCAGTCATTGGACACCACTTTGGACTTGTTTCTGGTAGAACATCTTCATCCAGCTTACCTATGAAATCTTTTCTATTTTCATGGTCACAATAATACATTCTCTTATTAACAGCGTAACATTTTACATATTTACAATCTTTACATCTCATTCTTCTTCTCCTTCTTCGTATTCATCATCTTGATTATTTGCTTCTTCTTTGAGGTAATCTCCATACGCTTCGCAAGCACGATTTAACACAGTACCAGATTTAAACTTTGCCTTATATCTTTCTGGAATCTCATACACATTTTTTCCTGTTCTTTCCATCCCCGAACGTACTGTTCTTTCTTTATAAAGTTTAGGTGCTACAGTGAAAAATCCATTTAATGACAATTTATCCCCATTAGCCAAAATGTCCTCTATTGTGCGAAGCATATAACGGATTGTCCAGTATGTATTCCAGTAATCTCCACCTATCCTATTTTTGGGTATTCTCGCATATTCTTTAAATCTATTAGCTTCTCTCATTTTGTCATGTACCATCTTGGTAAACTCTGCTTCATATATTGTTTTGTTCATTGTCATTTCCTCCTTAATTTTTGTTTACGAACTTCTTATCTTGTGCTATTATAGATGCTATATTCTTAAAATGCTTTATTTTGCGTTTAACCGAATTTTTATCCAGGATTTAAGTTTGTTTCATGGTTTCTTTGATAAAAGCACTAAAATAAGCCCATGAACTATAGATTGTCTACGTTCATGAGCTTATGCCAATACTCTTATCACAATATGCGGATTTCCTCCTGAATATTTATTCTGTTTTTGAATTTATTACCTTTTTTATTACCTTTTAAATTTACCCTTCGGAAAACCTTTAAAATCAAGAGGTTTCAGTTCCATTGCGTCCCGTGAGGTCGCAGGTTCAAATCCTGTTGCCCCGATTGAAAATTATAGATATTATAACAGCTAAGGTTTCCGAGGTCTGATGACTTCGGATTTTTTTATTACCTTTATTACTTTACTATTTTTCGAAAGGAAGGTTTTACATGCAGGATAATCTGTCTCTTTATCATATTTTTTATACGGTAGCACGTACCGGCAGTATCTCCCACAGTTCCCGGGATCTTTATATCAGTCAGCCCGCTATCAGCAAGGCAATCCAGAAGCTGGAGCAGAATCTGGATACCGTTCTTTTTAAACGAAGTTCCCGGGGTGTCACTCTGACCCCGGACGGTGAGCTTCTTTTTGAAAAAGTAAAAGAAGCTCTTTCACTTCTGGATGAAGGAGAAAATTCCATTCGCCATAACCGTTCCCGGGACATTCCAAAGCTGCGTCTGGGTGCCAGTTCTACTCTTACCAGATATGTACTGCTCTCCCACCTGAAAAACTATATCGCTCGTTTTCCTCATGTACGTATCACAATTTCCTGCCAGTCTACTTATCAGACTCTGCAGCTTCTGGATGAGGAAAAAATCGATCTGGGACTCATCGGACGGCCGCAGAAGCTTCGGGGATATTATTTTCAACCTCTTTTGAAAATCCAGGATACCTTTGTCTGTACACAACAGTATCTGGAAAACCAGAAACAGCTCTATCCTGATGAACCTCTGATTCAGGCAGCAACTTTCATGATGCTGGATGAGGACAATATTACACGTCAGACTGTGAACTCTCAGCTAAAAGAACATCATGTGGAATTAAGCCACATTCTGGAAGTAACAACTATGGATCTTCTGATCCAGTTTGCGGAAATCGGTCTTGGGATTGCCTGTGTGATCCGCGATTTTGTAAAAAAAGAGCTGGAAGAAGGGACTCTGGTGGAAGTACCGGTAGGATTTTCTTTTCCGCTGCGTGAGATCGGGTTTGTGTGCAGACAGAAAGATGCTGATTCGGCTTTAATCGCGCCGTTTTTCGATGATGAAACAGGGCATCCGGATAGATAAAGTATGAAAAACCCCCATCTGACCATTGTGATCAGATGGGGGTTTTAGATTTCAAAAAAGTTTCCTGCCACTGTATTACATATGTAACTTTTTTGTCTCAAACTTCGCTGCGCTTCGTTCGAGTAGCGCAAAATTTATTGCACCTGCAATAAATTTTGCTTAGTTATTAATAAGCTTATCCTCGCCGTTCCAGCTGTAGAGTTTACGGATCTCCTCGCCAACTTTCTCAGACTGATGCTCAGAAGCTAATTTTCTCATAGCCTTGAAGTGTACCTGTGCACCTGCATCGGACATGTCGAGTAAGAACTCTTTTGCGAATGTACCATCCTGGATATCGGAAAGAACTTTCTTCATTGCTTTCTTTGTATCCTCTGTGATGATCTTCGGTCCTGTGATGTAATCACCATACTCAGCTGTATTGGAGATAGAATATCTCATTCCGGCGAATCCTGACTGATAGATCAGGTCAACGATCAGTTTCATCTCATGGATACACTCGAAGTATGCGTTTCTTGGGTCATAACCAGCTTCAACAAGTGTCTCGAAACCAGCCTGCATAAGTGCGCAAACACCACCGCAAAGTACAGCCTGCTCACCGAAGAGGTCTGTCTCTGTCTCTGTACGGAATGTTGTCTCAAGAACTCCAGCTCTTGCTCCGCCGATTCCAAGTGCATATGCAAGTGCGATATCCTGAGCTTTACCTGTAGCATCCTGCTCTACAGCGATCAGACAAGGAACACCTTTGCCAGCCTGATACTCGCTTCTTACTGTGTGTCCAGGTCCTTTCGGAGCGATCATTGTAACATCAACATATGCCGGTGGTTTGATACATCCAAAATGAATGTTGAAACCATGAGCGAACATAAGCATGTTGCCTTCCTCAAGGTTCGGCTCGATATCATTCTTGTAAAGTGCAGCCTGTTTCTCATCGTTGATCAGGATCATGATGATATCTGCTTTCTTAGCTGCTTCAGCAGCTGTATATACCTCAAAGCCCTGCTCCTCAGCTTTTTTCCAGGATTTGCTTCCTTTGTAAAGGCCGATGATTACATTACATCCGGACTCTTTAAGGTTCAATGCATGTGCATGTCCCTGGCTTCCGTATCCAATAATCGCAATTGTCTTACCATCTAATAATCCGAGATTACAGTCTTCCTGGTAAAAAATCTTATTTGCCATTTTACTTTCCTCCTCTGATGTTTACAACATCTTCTTCATAAAAATTATTTATCGTTAAGAGAGTATCTGCTCTCCTAGCAAACATATGTAAAAATTTTTACAGGTACCGGACATCGTCACTGCCTCGTGACAGACCTGTGATTCCTGTTCTTGCAAGCTCAAGGATCTCATAGTCAGCCATCAGCTCCACAAACGCTTTCAGCTTGTTCTGGCTTCCGGTCATCTCCATAATAAGTGAATCCTTACTTACATCCACAACCTTTGCACGGAAGATATCTGCAACAGAAAGAGCTCCCTGTCTCTGTTCTGGCTTCACAGCAACTTTAACGAGCATCAGCTCACGGGCAACGCTGTCGTCCTGTTCAAGGACCTTAACATCCCGTACATCTTCCTGCTTCGCCAGCTGCTTAGTGATCTGCTGGAGCATCTGGTCATCTCCCTCACAAACAACTGTCATACGGGAATATCTCTGATCTGCAGTCACTCCTGCGGTAATGCTGTCAATATTATAACCACGGCGACTGAAAAGGCCAGCCACACGGCTAAGGACTCCGGAGGTATTATCCACAAGGATGGATAGTATTCTCTTTTCCATAATACACCTGCTTTCAACACTTTTATGTATAGAAAACCGACTTCGTCAGTTAACGCTTTAATCTAATAAACCCTTGCTTTCTTACCATTATAACAACTTCGAAAATTTTGTCAATCAAAATTTCCTGCAAAATCCATTCAGGATGATAAGAAATGTTTTTATCCTCAGATCAGATATTTTTTCTTAAGCTCCTCGGATGCCTTTGATGTTAGGTAGAGTTTTTTCCGAAGGAATCTTTCAATTCCCCCGTTTTCTTTTTCGATGACATCAAAAACTGTATTGATATAAGACTCCTTCACCTGATAGAAGGCATTCAGATCTGCAAGCTTCCGGCTATTTTCCGGCCGGTCTGCCCGGTAAAGCCTGCGCATATACTTCAGTTCGTCTTCCAGACATGGATTCGACCGCATATAATCCCTTCTTATCGTTTCCTTAGGTACACCCAAAGCAAAGAGCAAAAGTGCCGTTCCAACTCCTGTCCGGTCTTCTCCTGTGGCACTGTGAAAAACAACAGCTCCGTTCTTTACGTGAAGCAGGACATCCAGAAAACGTGCATACTGCTTCAAAGAATATTCATCCGTAATATAATTCCGGTACCAATCCTGCATATATCGGTCTACATCACCATAACAGGACATCACATGTTCAAAAAAACTGTTTCCACTGCTGTCTTCATCCCGAATCGGAATATGATAATATTCCACTCCTGCCATGATATCATCTGGTTTTTTCTTTACTTCTGCGGCTGACCGGAAATCGATCACTGTTTTTACATTATATTCTTCTGAAAGGATCCGGTTGTCTGCAGCAGAAGCATGATAGATTTCTCCGCTGCGCAAAAGCTTTCTGGGAAGAATATGCGAACCGTCTACTGTCATCAATGCACCCAGATCTCTTGTATTCGGAAGATTCTGAAGCGGAAGCCTGCTTCCTTTTGGAAAGCCAACCGCAAGATCCGGATTCAGTACTTTAAGAAGCTGAAGACAATCCTGTACCTCCTGCTCTGTCATATCAAATTTATAACGCTTCTGACGTCTGGTTATGATTACCAGATAATTGATGATCAGCTGCTTTTCACCGGTTTTATCGGTTCCCTCACGGCGCATGTACGCCCAGAGAATATCTTTACACGGAAGACTGTTGAGCATCATATGTCTGGTAAACACAAAAAAGCCATCTTCAATCCGTATTTTTCCGTATCTCATTTTCTTTCCTTTCTCCTTCTCAACCCCTGTGCTGCTTTCTTCGCAACACTTTTTATCATACCAGAAATCTCCAGTCCCGTATACCTCGTTTGACAATTTTCGTAGTTTGGATATAATAAACAGAGAAATTTTACCACAGGAAGGCTTTCTTTTATGGACAATCTTATTTTCTGTCTGAATGTTACCGTGCCCATCTTTCTTACACTTCTCCTGGGATATTTTTTCCGGAAGATCGGGCTATTTGATGAGGCATTTGTCAACCGTATGAACAAATTTGTGTTTGTCATCCCCCTGCCTGTGCTTCTGTTTCAGGACATCGCTAAAATTGATATCTATGAGGCCTGGGATCCCCAAATGGTTCTTTTCTGTTTTGCGATCACATCGCTCAGTATTATGATCTCCGTGCTCCTGTCCCATTTTCTCCATCCTTCCGATATCCGGGGCGAGTTTATCCAGGTATCCTACCGCAGCAGCGCGGCGATCCTTGGTATCGCCATTATCCAGAACCTTTACGGAAATGCGGGTATGGCACCACTGATGATCATTGCCAGCGTCCCTCTTTACAATGTAATGGCTGTTGTAATTCTCTCTGTCTTTAAACCAGGTCAGAGAAAAATAGATGATACCGTTCTGAAGCGTACTTTAAAGGGAATTGTCACCAATCCCATCATTCTTGGCATTGCAGCCGGTACACTCTGGTCCCTTCTTCGTCTTCCATTTCCGAAAATCCTGGACTCTACGGCAGGCAATCTTGCAAAAACCGCCACTCCTCTTGGCCTCATGGCCATGGGCGGATCTCTGCACTTCGGAAAAGCCTTTTCCCGGCTGAAAGCATCTGTTGCCTGTACATTTATGAAACTTGTCGGTTATGAAGCACTTTTTCTTCCTCTTGCCATCCGCTGCGGTTTTACAAAGGACAAGCTGGTTTCCATCATTATCATGTTGGGGTCCGCCAGCACCGTTACCTGCTTTGTCATGGCAAAAAACATGGGACATGAGGGCTCTTTTTCTTCGGGAGTCGTGCTTCTTACCACATTATTCAGTGCCTTTACCCTGACACTCTGGCTGTTTATCTGCAAAGGTCTGGGACTGATCTGATATTGCAGCTTCTGCATATTATCTACCCGGAAAAATCTGTAACATAAAATGCTGTAAGAACTATGATTTCTGGTTCTTACAGCATTTTTTATAAAAGCATATTCACATAAAGCTATCATTCCTGATGTGGATGTTCCTGTTCTTACAGTCACATACCCTGCAAAGCAAATGAAATATCCTCTCAGATCAGCTTCAGATATTTCAATCCATCCTGTATTCCGTAGTGGAACATATCAGACGTAACATAATCTGCCAGTTCTTTGATCTTCGGAGAAGCATTTCCCATAGCAACCTTTGTTGCAGCGTATTCAAACATGGCAAGATCATTATTGCTGTCTCCAAAAACAACGGTATCCTCCCACGGAATATCAAACAGGCGGATCACAGCCGCGATCCCCACAGCCTTGTTAAATCCCTTTGGCACCAGTTCAATGGTATTTCCCACAAACGAACTGCTGCCTTCATGACGAATGATATCATAGTATTCTGATAAAACAGATAACGCTGCCTCTGCATCACATCCCTCAGTCATTTTTGCGCTGATCTTATTAATCCGCATACAGTCCTCATTTCCGCGGATAGGCCTCCATTTATCACCCAGGGATTCTGTGATCAGACTGGCATACCAGTTCACTTCATCGGTATACTCCTCTTTGTCATAATACATAAAATCCGCGCCTTCCATCACCGGAATCAGTCCGTATTTTCTGAGAACCTCCACAGAAAGCTTTGCAACCTCCGGTGTCATCTCTTTATTAAAAAGTCTCTTCCCGTTCTTCTCAATGGTGGATCCGCAGGCACTGATCATTCCTGTAAAAGGAACCTGCTCCAGATACCAGGATACAAACGCACGGCTTCTTCCTGTGCAGAGCCACGCTTCGTGTCCATTATCTACCAGCGCACGGATGGCTTCTATGGCACTGTCCGGCACTCCTTTTTTCATATCACAGACTGTTCCGTCCGCATCAAAAAATACTGCTTTTCTGCTCATTTTCCTGTCCTCCGATATCACCTGTAAAATACCTTTGCCGCACGGATCAGACTTTCTGTATCTTTTACTCCGGCCGTTTCATAAGCGGAATGCATCGCCAGCTGCGGCAAACCGATGTCGACCGTATTCATGGCTGCCTGGGTATTGGAAATATTTCCCAGAGTGGAACCACCGGCAATATCGGAACGGTTCACAAATGTCTGATATGGCACATCTGCTTCTCTGCAGAGTTCCTTGAAGATTGCTGTGGAAATCCCATCGGTACAATATTTCTGGTTGGCATTATATTTGATCACAATTCCACCGTTCATCACCGGACGGTTTACAGGATCTGCCTTGTCTGTATAATTCGGATGTAATGCATGTGCATTGTCCGCAGAGATCATAAAGCTCTCCGCAAGGGCCATCAGATAACTTTCCTGATCTCCGCCAAGGGCCAGATTGATACGAAACAGTACATCTTTAAGAAATGTGGATGCAGCTCCCTGCTTGGTAGTACTTCCCACTTCTTCATTATCCAGTACACAATGGACTGCAATAACCTTCTTCCTATCTGCCTGGAGAAAGCCTTCCATTGAAGCGAACGCACACTGCAGATCATCTAATCTTGGACTGGAAACAAATTCATTCCTGGATCCCCAAATTGTTCCGGGCATTCGGTTATAGAGAAACAGATCATGGCCCAGGATATCCTCCGGACGGGCCTCTGCCGCTTCTGCCAGCATCCGCATGAAGTTTCCTTTTTCACCACTGCCACTGTACAATGGAAGCATATCTTTCTGGACATTGTAATGATAGCCTCCGTTAATATCCCGGTTCATATGGATAGCAAGACTCGGGATCATGACCAGATCTCTGTCGATATCTACAAGCTTTTCCAGGATTTTTCCGTTCTTGTGGACGAGCATGCGGCCTGCAACAGAAAGGGGACGGTCAAACCAGGTAGAAAGGATCATTCCTCCGTACCGCTCCACATTCAGCTTCACATAAGCTCCGTTTACAGACATCTCCGGATTTTCTTTTATTTTAAAAGACGGGGAGTCACTGTGACTTGCAATGATATGATATCTCCTGCAGTCATTGACAGGAATGGAAAATCCGATGATCGCGGAATGATTTCTCATGACAAAATACTTTCCGCCCTTTTCCAGCTCCCAGCGCTCCTCTTCCTTCAATTCTGTAAAGCCTTCCTCCAAAAAACGTCTTCTTGTTTCCTCTGCCGCCTGAAAGGCTGTAGGACTTTTACTGATAAATTCCAGCAGTTTTTCTGTTGTTTCTTCGTACATAATCTTCTCCTCTATCGGCCCGGTGATATCCGGGCTGTTATGCTATTACCCATTATACGGCAAAACTTTTTTCAGGGCAATATCTCAGATTTCTGCACTCTTTCGTACCCACATATGCTGCACGAGCTTATCCCCAAGCTTATTTGCGAGCATAGTATAAATTGAACTAAATACATTGGCTCCAATACGGAGCAGCACTGCTGCCGGCATTCCAAACAGTCCTGATGCAATGGACAATGCTCCAAATGTATTAAATGCAGTCTGCCACGCATAACCTGCGGAATATCCTACACCGATTCCTCCGATCATTCCAATATAGGGATACATAGATTCCGGAAGTATCAGATAAAGCACTGCAAACAGAATACAGCCAACGATGTTGAACATAGCTCTTTTTCCAGCTCTTCCCCTGCAATCCGCGGTAAACGGCAGACACACGGACATACAGGCAATTCCGGCCCACATTGCTCTCGGAAGTCCCAGAAGAGACATGATCAGCATAGCGCTGGAAACGATCAGCGTCAGTCTTAAATACCACCTGCCTCTTGCAGAATGCAGATTAAATTCCCGGAACAGGTCCAGAAATGTCCTGCGATACGGGCGGTTTTTCTGATTCTTATAAAAAACTACCATGCAGAAAACCATTCCGGCCAAAAGCCCCTCTACACGAAGCAGATACGCCTTTCCGGTTACGTCATATCCCATCAGAAGCAGATATCCGAGAACAAATGTGGAATGGTTATACATAATTACATTATGGCATCCCAGGATCATCAGTAACAGGATGCTTATCGCATTAACAAAAAATGCCGGTACCGGTGAAACCATATTGGATAATCTCGGTCCTGCGATCAGAATACAGAAAATCCCGGCAATGGACAACAATCCGTGGGACGTCCGGATCCCGAAATCCGCCTGTCTTAAAACCAGCACTGCCAGCAGTACGGTTACTCCTACAACACTGTTGTCATTGCCGGTTATCTTACTGTACAATGTCACAACCGCCACACAAAATGCCATGACAAGATATACTTTAAAATTATAGATCAGAATATGCCTTCTTTTTTCCTTTTTGTCTGTGGTATTTCTGATCAGCTGTTTTGATCCGGTTGAGCTTAACTGCAGTTCCTGATAAAATGTCATTTTCATCACTCCTTTTGTAAAGCAGACATTCTCATTTCGCTTTTTCACATGCTCATAAACGCAATCTTTTTACAATTTACGTTCATAGATACAAACAGCCATTATACTTGGTTTATTCTGAAACGTCAAACATTTTTTCTGAAATCATGTTCACGCATTACACCTCAGCCCCGATCAGATCACTCCGGAAACGGCCGAGAACATTTTTATATTTATATATTTACTGCAGCTCTGCTATCCTGGTCACTGCTACATAAATGTCCTGTATCTTATACCAGGTTGGATAATCCACCACTCCGGATGCAGGAAGCCCAAATATATTCTGGAATTTTTTTACAGATGCAGCAGTAGCCGGACCATAAATACCATCCACAGTCACTGACGGGATGGCAGGATAGGCTTTTGCTATGGCATTAAGCTGTTCCTGGATCTGCTGTACCTTTTCTCCGGTAACACCGATAGTCAGGTCATATCCAGGCCAGGATGCAGGAATCCCGGAAACTGCTTCCGCCACATTGATATACATATCGTTTCCATAGAAACTTCGCAGGATCTCAATCGCGGAATATCCCTGATCTCCCAGAGCTTTGCTTCCCCACTGGGTCATCCATCCCCGGTCCCTGCACTGCACCTGCCGTCCGTCACAGTACTGGGTCAGGATCGGCTGACGTACATCCGGTCTGGAAAGATAGTTTTCAAACAGTTCATCCACGATCCGGTCGATACTCTCAAAAATATTCCTGCCATAGATCCATTTGTGGTCGTATGCTGTGGAGGACGTAATGGTAAAATCATAACCTTTATTCCGGTACCACTCTGTATAAACTCTGTTCAGAGTAAACGACATGATCGCCAGCACATTGGCACATAAATGATGATATTATATAATCCAGATGATGCAATATCCGTCCGGCAGTGGGTACCTGCCGGACTTTTTTATAATAGGAAGTTATTTTGTGTTTGCCTTCACATGTTCGATCACCTTTTTCCAGGAATCAATACCGCAAGTTCCACTTGTTTTTACGCCTGTGTTTTTCTGGAAAACTTTCAGAGATGCTTCTGTATCGTCTCCGAAATGGCCATCCACAGTAACACCAAGTACAGACTGCAGCACGGAAACTGCAACGCCGGAATTCCCTTTCCGGATAATCGGAAGCTGGGTCTCAAACTTTCCTGTCAGAACTACTGCCTTTTCTGAAGTCTGTACCGGATACACTGCTTTTCCGTTCCAGTCATAGATGGTGTATCCCTGTTTCCACTCTTTCTTTGCATTCTCAAGGCTCTTGTATGCTCCGATCTGGCTCTTGCTGTCAGCCCAGGACTTTCTTGTGCGATAATACTTATCTACCGTCGGTGTGGCGGTCTTAGCTCCGATCAGCTGCTTGAACCGGTTCCAGTCACCTTTTGCACGGATTGCTGACGGGCAGTTCTTTGCACATACATCATAATGCTGCACAACTCTGTCTGCCGGGATTCCCAGCTGTTTCATAAGCTGTTTGCACACCTGGACTGTATTCTGGAAAGCTTTCTCATAGTTATAGCCCGCCTGGACGCACATCTCGATTCCTACTGAATTTCTGTTGTTGACAGTACCGAACAGCCGACCGCCGTAGTTGACGCCCACGTGCCATGCTCCACGGTTGTACGGAAGCGCCTGGTATGCTTCTGTGTCGTCCACATATACATGTGCGGAATATCCCTTAAAGTTGCCATCATGCTGTGCTTTTGCATGCGCTTTCGCATTTGCACCCTTGGCATAGTTATCCGTGTTGTGAATTACGATATATGCCGGTTTCTGACCTGCATAGCTATTGTTGTTACTGATAAGGCTTGTGTTGATATTCATGGTATTACTCTCCTTTTCTGTTTTTGATGTCTTGATAGATAATACGCTATTCAAAATGCTGATGATTTTCTGACCGTAATTTCGGCCAGCTGCCCAGCCCTGCCCTTTTGGATTTTCCTGGATCCCGAGCCACTCCACATAAGGCGCACAGCCTCTGTTGACGTATGTATAGCGCGGATCCACGCAACGGTTCTTCAGTCGGTCTGTGGATGCGTAGGCCTGCAGGTGCTGGATCTGTGCACGGATGCCTTCTGCCGGTGTTCTGAAGCTGTTGCCCTTCATACCGGTTTTAGTTACACCAAGACCGCAGAGGTTATTCTGATCGAAAGTTACTGCTGAACCTGTAAATGTGAAGTTTCCTGTCTCCAGGCAGCTCTGAGCGAAGGCAATATCTCCGCGAACTCCTTCTGCAGCTCCTTCTGTGATATATAACGGAATCATCTTTGTGACCGAATCGGACACCTGCGGATTTACTTTTTTAATGTAGGCCCTCATCTGGTCAATGCTGGCCTGTGATTTTTCCATGATCTTTAACATGTTCTTCCTCCTAAGAGGACGATCACTCGCCCTCTGAATCTTCGTTTTCTGGATTGATATTAACTTTATCTTCCACCTGAGACTTTACATGTGTTACAAGCGGAATCAGAAATGTTGGAATTGTTACTCCCATATCTTTGATATTCTCCAGGATACTAATGATCTCGTTGCATATAATCCAGATTGCCACAATGCAGGCCACCAGGAATGTAAATGGTAAAGTGATGCCTGCAGTCTGGGAAGCATATAAAAGAAGCTGATCAATGATTGCTCCTACAATCACCAGGAGCCACATGCTCACTTTTTTCATGATTCCACGAATGCTTTTGTATGAATTGATATCCTCAGCTCTGTATGTAGATGCCATAAGACCTGTGGCATAGTCGAGAACATTGCAGGCCACCATAAGGAGGACCGGCACTGTCAGTACCCCCAGTACGGAACTGATCAGTGCAAAGATAGCTGTAAAAATTGCTTTGATGTGATTTTCTTTCATTATTTTCCCTTTCTCCGGTATTGCGCCGGCGCAATTTTAAGTATAAAAATAAGAGCCTTCCGGCTCTGCTCTGATTTTCATATATGTTTTTCTCCTACTCTGTGAGGTGCGTATCTTCGATGTACTTTTTGATTTCGCTGATGTGATTTTTCAGGTCTTTATTAAGTACGAGGAAGTTTTTCTTGTTATTCTGACTGATGATTGTTCCGTCTTCAGCTACTTCCGAATAGGTAAAAGAGATTCTTTCTCCCTCTCCTGTATTCAGCACTATAAAGCTTGTTAATACTTTCATATTTCCTCCCTTTCCTCGATGAGTTTTTCTATATCGTTCAGGTACTCATCGTCATATGCTATCTGTTTAAATCCTACCATTCTATCCTCGCCTTCATACCGGTTGTACTCATAGCCTTTCTGTTTTGCTTTCAATTCCCAAAAAAATCTGAGACCAGGTGTACCGGTTACTAAAAAATAATCCTGACGGCATTCCGAAACATACAGATCTCCTTCTCCGCGCTTCTGTAAAAAAACATAGTACTGTATTCCTGTGTTGATCATCTCTTTCAGGATATCTTCGATGTCAATATAACATTTTCCATCTTCTGATATCTCTCCGGATCCGATATCTCCAAACAGTGGTGTTGGAGTTTCGTAGCAGTAAACTCCTTTTTCTCCGTAGTTTTCTGTTTGGCGAACTGCCTGTTTAGTTCCGGCAACTCTGAGGCCTTCTGCAACATATAGTGTTCCGTAAATATTTGTGCATCCTAAAGAGTGATGGTTTCCGCTGGTAAAATCACCACCAGCCTCTGTATCCGCATCCGATATCAGATCTAAGCATTTCCAGTTGCTGGTTCTTAGACCATTTATGCCGAACGTCATATAATCAGATGTTCCGGGGCCCTTTCGAAAAGTAAGACGTTTATTTTGGGATGAAAAATATGTGTCGTAATAAGTCTGTCCGATGCCACTTGCAGGTTTTGTAGTACTCTGATGTGATATCGTATCTGATGAGATTTTGAATCCGGCTATGCTTGCTTTCAGGGAGTACAAATCGTCTACTTTAATTTTTTCCGCGGTTACACTATCGGCCGCAAGTGCAGCTGTGGTTATAGACTTGGACTTAATGTAAGCTCCGTTCCAGTACAACTTGCCACCGGTCATGTACATACCCTCGATTTTTCCATTATTAGTCAGAAGGTTAAAAACATCTTCTGATGTATATCCATGCCGAACATCTGGACGGTAGATGTATATGTTCCCATCGCCAGTGCTAATCGTATTCCCGCCGCCAAACATGATCAGGCTTCCTGTCTTTTCCACGCTCGTGACATCTTTCACGAATGAAAACTTTTTCCACGATGTGGTCAGCACTATGCTTTCTCGCACTTTGTTGAAATAGAATGCTATAGACTGTGCTTTTGACGCTTTTGCCCAGAATGTTATAGTATATCGTCCGGTGGCATTGAGTACAGCGTTTGTGTCCCGCTTTGCAGCAAGAATGCAGTTGTCTACATCGGCAGTAATCACTACCGCATTTTTCCCACCATCTGGATCATTCTGGCCTGTTTTCACGGTCCCGACTGTATTCCAGTACGTTTTTACATTATCCGCTGATAACCGATATCCTTTCACAAGGTTTCCGCCAGACGCTTCTAGCTTTCCGATTTCCGCTAGCGTATACGTCCGTGTATAGTCCTGTGAGTCTTTAAGAACCAGTACATCACAGTCATCTGTATACTTTTTCGCATCTGATAGCGCTGTGATGCTATAATTTTTGATAATATCCATAGCGTCGTTAGATATATCCGTGATACTGATGTTGCCCTGCAGGTCTATGATGCTTGCACGGATCTTGATCTGTTCTGCCGACTGATTGATCTGACTGATCAGTGATGCTTTGTCAGCCTTTTTTGTCCATTCCGTGCTCGATGTGACTGTTGATACGATAGCGCTGTCAGTGATCTTCTGCGAAGCTTCGTTTCTCCATGTTTCAAGTGCTCCTACCGCATCTCTTGTGGCGTATGTATTAGATACAGACAGTGAAAGTTCATCTATTTTTCCCTGTATCGCGGTATTCATGGTCGTAGTCGTACTATAGTTATCCTTCAGATTTGATTTGACCTGAAATAAATTTGAGGAGAATCCGTCTACAGTTGACTTATACTCAGCAACTTTGGCATCAAGATCCGTATACTTTCCGGTTACGGAATCATATTTCGATGATATATCTGTATAGGTCTGCTCCAGTCCATCTACAGTAAGCTTTATATTCGCAAGTTTGCTATACATAGTAACCTTGCTGTTCTGCAATTCGAGGATTTCACTCTCGCTGATCAAGGCCTCTATCTTGCCTTTGACAACAGAAAAATTTGTCTCATTTGTCTGGAAGCGCTTCAGTATGGCATCTTTGGCAAAAATGTTTATCTCTTTTTGAAATCTCATTTTTTCTCACCTCCTTTCTGTGATATTAAATAGTAACCGTCTTTCCAGTTATGCAAGTGCCGCCTCCGACAAGATTCCAGATGGCAACGAAATTGCTTTTTTCCGTGCTGGTGAAAACGAAATTGTAGTAAACGAAAATCTTACTATACCTCCGTGGACATTCTGCATCTACATTCCATTCGGACGGGATGCTGGATTGATAGCTGTTGGAATTGGCAAAGTAATAGCAGCCTACCGGATGAATGGCACTTGGACATATCGTTACGACATAAAATAGTAACCTGCTCAAAACGCAAATTATTGATACAAGATCAACAAACAAGCCACCGCAATACTATTACTCAAATTATCCTCAAACAGTTGTTTATGAGCTTAAAGAGAGCATATCAGTAGACGACCCTTTTCAGGCTGCAGCGTTTTTAGTTTTACAAACAATAACTCCCTGGAATGACACATCGGGCGGAAGTGTAATTCAAAGAGCCTATATGTCTGGCAAAGTCAAGATTCGATATTCAAAAAGTACAGATTCTTGGTCAGAATGGACAGATTAAATAGTAACCGGCTGACCGCCTACGCACGAGGAACATACAATGAATTAAAAATCAATGCAAATGGCTATGCGTCATTGGCTAAAAATGATATAGACCTCTCAGAATGTAAATTCGCTACCATAGTGAACTATGCAAACATAAATACCAAAACAGCTATAACCATATATGCAAGCTCTCAAAGAGCTTATATCATCGGAGAACCCGATACAATAATTTATGGTTTAGAGGTTGATTTTTGGAAATAAGTTTTCTTTCAGCTTTATAAAATAGTAACACCTCAAAGCTTGCCTTGAAAGAAAACGTGACCGATATACAGGCTTTGATAAGCAAAGCTTCACCTGGCACGTACATTCTGTTCCACCTCTCTGGTACTAACTATACAGGGAATGATCTTCCTATTGATGCGACATATAAATATGGATCTGGAATTATTTTTTACCGTAATTCAAGTTCATGCAAAATCGTATTATTTCCGGAACGAACGAAGCCAGTCTGGAAAATGGCTGATTGGGAAAAATGGAAAGACTTCGTAAATAATACGGTCGATTAACGATAGATAATTCTTGGTCTTACTATAACTAATACTCAAACATTTTTATGTTTTTTAATTAATATAAGCTAAAACTCAAGAGCCTCTTCCCATTTTGTATAATATCGTCTCTCTGAACATCTTCCCGATTTCCATTGTCTTTTTGTAGTTTTTTAGGTACAACAAAAAGGCTGCCATTTCTGCCAGCTTCAAAAAATCATATTATTTAGAACAAATCAGGCTATCAGGCTATATACCGTCTGAATGATGCTCGGACGTTTTCCTCGCTCACCGTCACGTACATCATCGTCGTATCTGGTTTCTGATGACCTGCGTACATCTGGATTTCCTGCAGTGGAATTCCTCGGTTTCCGGCATCCGTCAGTAATGTGCGACGGAATTTGTGCGGATGTGCATGGATTTCCGTCTTCTGGCCTAATGTTCGCAGCATAGATTGAATAGCCTGCTTCCCAAGTCGGGTATGTGGCCGCTTATTGCTCACGAACAAGGCCGGGTTTGTATCATCTCTGGATAACAGATACTTATGAAGATGATATGCACAGTCATCCGTCAGATACACTCTTCTCTCTTTCTTGCCTTTTTCTCCGTATATAATCACTTCCTTGTTACCCCAATCTATATCTTTCCGATTAAGCCGTACAACTTCGCCGATTCTGGCTGCTGTGCTGTACAGGAATGCCATAATAGCTATATCTCGCTGGCACTCTGCATTACAGCGCAGATGCTCCATTTCGGCCTGCGTAAATGGTTTTTTAATCATGCGCGGAACCTTGATTTTCTTGAGACGTCGCATAGGATTCCGGCTAATATACCCCTCATCCGATATCCATGCAAAGAAGCTACTCAGATACCGTCTGATTGTGTCCATATAGCTCATAGAGATCTTCCTCTGTTCCTGATACATCGCAAGATAGTATCGAATATCATTCGTTGTGATATCCTGCAGCCGCTTATTCAGAGCCGTAACAAGTTTAACCACGCAGTCATTGTATCTTTCCAATGTTCCCTGACTGCAGTTCTCGATTCTCTTCGAAGCAATGAAGGTCCTAAGAATCTTCTGCCAGTGAATTTCTGACGTTACTAGCTGCGTACACTCCTCCTGCACCTCAATCCCGTGGAATTCTATCGCCAAGACGTTCTCCAAGTGCTGCAACTGTTCGTTCGAAAGTATATCCTGCATCCTCTCCATTATCCTCGATTGTATCATTTCGATTTTTGTCAAAAAAGTGCACCTCCTATAGCTTTATTTTACCTTTATTTTGCCACAGGAAGTGCTCTGTTCACAAACCAATTAAATGGGAAGACGGGAAATTATCTTTTTTCTTGGCCTATAACATAGTACCATCCATACCAGTTATTATCATGTTTTACGCGAAAATACAAAACATCTCTTTGGTTAAACGCACTAGATGCTATTTGAAGAATGCGATTTTCTGCCAGACAAACTTGAATGATATTCCACCAGTACGTTCCCATAGTAACATCAGGCGCTTCTGGATCAGAAGCTGACTCATAACGAACATCGCACAGAATGTTCCTTTTAGGTATATCAGCAAATTTTTCGTAATGAAAATAGCCATTCAGCGAGTTACTATTTAATTGATTAAGAGCACTTATCAAGGGCATAGTTCCCTGATCCAGGCTGAATTTTTTCGATGTCAATTTATTGAGTATCGCATCTGCAAGCTTATCGTAGTCTATCAGCTTCTCTTCGGTCGCTCCTACGAGCAAAAGCTGGTCTGAAGTTTCCGGTGTAGTTGATACCGGTAACGCTGTTATATTCTGATCTGCCATTAATTTTCCCTCCATACTGTTAAATGGTTGCCGGATCGGGTTGTCAACTGATTTCCTGATCGAGTTGTAAGATTCATTGTGTCATATGTAGTAAAGCTTCCTATAGTGACTCCGCCAAATTCATAATCCGAATTCTTTACGGTTATGCTGTATCCGTAACCCAGATAAGATTGCCCTGATTCAGTCTTTCTGTTCCAGGTATACCAACGAGCCGGATATAACTTTGTCACGTCATTTCCGTTTTTGTACAGCACTGCACTCAGAGTGGTAGTGTCATTCCCGTTATCCTGATATTTCACATTGTATAACAAGGTGTTGTCCGTCAATCCATGGAGATCTGTAGTGGTCTGCTTAAGCTCTGCCCGGAATCCATCCATCCCGGATTCGATGTTTGCTACGTTCTGGTTCGTTGTCACTATGGCTTCTTTCGCTGCATCTGCTGTGTCCTGTGCTTTCTTGATGTCGTCAGACAGGCCTTCCGCATCTACAAGGATGATCACTGTCTGTGTGTCCAATTCGGACACCCCTCCTGCAGATAGGAGAGTACACCTGACTGCTTTTATATTCGCACTGGATGGCGTGTAGATTTTCTGGATCTCATCAGCTACGGAAACATATTTGAGCATGTAGTTTGTCCCATCTTCTGTTTCCTGGATGCTGTACCTTCCGGAATAGCTCCTGACCAGTCCATTATCATTCTGCGTTGCTGAGAATGTGATAGATGCCGGTATCAGTGTCTTTCCATCTTTCTGTTTCCGGACTGCCAGTGTGGAGCTATGTAGGTCATAAGACAGGCCAATTTTTCCGTCTTTCGCCTTGCTGATGCTGAAACGTTTTCGGATGTGCGCTCCGCCGGATTGTACAAGGATGTATTTTCCTGCTCTGGTTGTGAGCCGCAGCCCCTTCCTTGTGGTCAGGTACCGGTCTCCTGTGCCATACAATGCGTCAATGTCAACGTACCCGTTGTCAGCGCTCATAGCTGTGACATAGTATGTTCTGCTCGTTTCATCCCAGTGTCCGGTCACGCCTGCAGATACGGTTACAGTGAATATACTATCATCTGATACATCTGTATCTCCCAAATACACCGTCATCTTTGAAGAGCAATCACTATAATCTCCACCAGAACCATCTGTGTTTGTGTGAACCACATGTGCATCGTTATTCAACGTAGCTCCGATGGCATCCAGTGTGGAGATTCCGGATAAAACAGATAACGCCTGCTGTGCGGTCTTCGAAGCAGCTCCTGCTGTCTCATTTGCTGCGTCTGCCTTGCTGGCTGCTGATGAGGCTGTTGAACGAATCTCTATCACATTCTGATTCAGCTGACTGTATGACTGGTTCAGGGACTGATTCTGGTCATCGAACCAGATACGGCTGCTCTTGATAGTCTGCGAGCTGTCATTGATTGCTGATATCACGGATGGGATGTCTAACTTGGAACCGGCTATCGCTGCATTATCTGCGACCATCTTATTGACGATCAGGCCATCTGCTATCGCATCAGGCTTAACACCTGTTGCATCGATCAGGATGCCTTTTCCGGTCTTATCAAACAGGGAGAAGGTGAAATCTCCATTTGCATCCCGGCCGGCCTGCATCCGGATTGTACCATTCTCATCGGACCACTGCTGCGTTGCTCCCTTGATACGGATACCTCCGTCGTCGGAAGCTATCAGGAATTTGTTTGTGCTGATAGTACCGGCAAGAAGATCTGCTACGGATACCGTCTGCATCACGGCTGATCGGATCAATGCTGAGTCAATGACTGCGTTCTGAGACGTCAGGTGGATGTTCTGCAGATCTCCGATTCCTGCCCCTCCGGACAAAAGTACTTTGATATTTGCGTAATTTCCATTCAGGATATCGATCTGCGCGTTAGCTGCTTTAAAATTCGCAGCGGTCAGTTCCTTGAAGTTACCAACCTCTCCATTTATTTTTTGCACATTCTCTTCTACTACATTCAGGTTTTTTATAGTAGCATATGTAATGTTTGCAGTATCCACATCCAGTTTGTTGATCATTGCCTGGTCAATCATTACCAGCTGTGCGTAATACCGTTCCATTTCTTTTGTCTGAGGGCCTTTATAATCTGCATTGGTTTCTTCTTCTGACAGACCTACCGCCTCGACAGAGTACGTAAGGCCTCCGTCATATTCCCATTCCAGTTTCATGACCGGGACTTTATATGTATTTCCGGACAGATCTTCTACTGTCAGGACGTCCCATGGATCCACGCGGGGATCTCCCATCATTTTCAAAGTACCCGGCATGTAGAAAAAACTCTTGAACGATGCCAGGATATTATTGAGAGCCGTTTGCGTCATGAATGGATTGGAAAACGACACGGACCTTGCTCCGGATCCTGAAGATATTGATATGCTTTTTCCATTTTTGTCCTGGCCCGTAAAACACACAAATTTTGAAACATTAAAATTGTAATCATTATGTTCAAAATTTCCCCAGTACCGATTTGGTTTTACCTTATAATCTGAATCCACATAGGTATGCAGCTCGATCTGACCTCTACGATTACATACAGCAAACGCGCCATGAAGCTGTGCCACATAAGAAAGGACTTCCCTGCAGCTATATCCTTTCGGCACTTTCATGGATATCGCCGTTAATCCGGTTGTCACTACAGGAACACCTGTGATATCCGCAATCTTCTTCAGTGCGGCCACTGTATTTGTGGTTGTGCCATCCATGGAAAACGTCCGCTCTGTGTTCATCATACGGTCGTAAGCTGTGAATGTGATCTGATCGTCCGCTTTCTTTGGCTTCCCTACGGTAAAGTATCCCATCGGGATGTATTCTGTCAGACCGTTCACGTCCATCCCGATCTGCAGGAGGATTTCTTTTCCCTCGATCAGGAGGTTGCCATCCGGAATCGTTACCTCGATATACTGGGACATGGTCGATCCTAGGGAAAAATCATCTTCTGCCTCAGATCCTCCGGTGAGCTTGATGCTCTTAACCTTTGTGATCGATACCTTGTCATAAGTAAGCAGACACTTAAATGTTCGGGAATCCTGCTGTACCAGGTTTCCGAATTCTGCTGTTGACTGATACACAGGACCGCCTCCTTACTCTGTAATCATAAACTCAATGACATCCAGTTCTTCCATGGTCAGTGAATCATACTTTTGATCGTCATCGCATTTTTCGACAATATCAATTGATACCGTGTGGATTTTCACTGCAGTTTCAATCGCTAAAAGTTCACTCATATCCTTCTCAAACTCATCTTTGTTTTCGAACACATAGCAGCTATCCTTGACAAGATATTCTCCCTTTTTGTCCTTTTTCGCATATCTGGCAATAAGCTCTTCTCTTTCTTCCATGTATGCAGTTGCCGCTTCCTGGACTGCTGCCATGTTCTTCTTGATCGCATACGCCAGACGAACTGGTAAATGTTTCTCTCTTAAGCCTGCACAGGTGTTAAGGAATGCTACAATCTCACTGTTCTTCATCTTCATGCTCCCTGTTCCTCCGTATCAGTATCTTTTGCAGTGTCTACCGTCCCCTGATCTTCCAGTTTCCACAGGAGCTCGTCAAATGCAGCCATGTCTTTTCTGCATTCTGCTTTGTTCGCCTCATACATCTCCTGGTCCTGAATGGTCTTTGTGCAGTTGCTCTTTCCGGTTTCCGGAACCTGTGCAGACATGTATACCACATTTTTTCCATTGATGATGGAGTTGTAACTGAGATTCATTGATTTTGTACCTTTTAACATGTTTGTTTCCTCCTATTTCTGAATTAGTGTTGCTCCTACTCCCTTATATGTTTTCACGCCATTAACATAACTGTATACGGGATAAGATGGCGTATTTGAATAGAATTTTTTCGTTGTTCTTGTGTTTGTTCCAGGATCTGTAAATGTTACACTAAAAAAAGCAGGACTTATTGCCGCATCAATTTTTGCGACATCAGCCCTACTAAGCATCGTCCATGTACACTCAAGTGTATACTTGATAGCAATCACATCACCAATCATTTCTGCGTTTGCAGCACGCCCTGTATTATTTGACCACACTTTTTCTTTTTTAATGGTCAAGCCCCCGAGGGCCGGAGTCGGCATCGTAACTCCGTCAATAATGATATCATCTGTCACTTTACCGCCCCCTTATCCAAATACCGGATTTCCGGTCTGTTTCTGATAGTTGTTTCCTTCCTGGCGGATCACCTTAAACAATTTCTTTGCATCGCCTTCCAGATAGATGTGAAGTTCCTGTCCACGATCTTTTCTGCCCTGCATGCTTTCAAAAGCATTCACAACTGCTTCAAATACACCTGCCCGGATTCCGGCAATGATCTGATTATTGTTTGCCACCGCAGAACGGTTTCCCATTCTTCCGACAAGCTCCGGTCCGGACTCTCTTGCCACGAACATTTCTCCCATACCAGGGAATCCGCCATTTGCGTACCAGCTCAGATTAAAACGTGGCAACGAAAATTTGAAGTTACCGATTTTTATAGATCCACCTTCCCAATCCCAGCCGATATGTGGCATAGGGATATGGATGCTTGAAAATCCATTTGCAAAAGTCTGAATAACATTCTGGCCAACTGTGTATAAGCTTGGAATTGCGTTTGCCACCTTGCCTGGTATATTACTTAATATTCCAGACAGAGAGCTCCAGTTATTATTCAGGCCGGTTCTCATTCCGCTGATGATATCCCTGCCTTTCGGCGTTACTTTGCTTTTGATATCTCCGATAGCGTTGAAAGATTGAGAACCGATTTTCTTTACTCTGCTCAGGAATGTTGATTCCCTTACAGCTTCCCAGCCATTTTTCAGACCGATGACCGCAGCATTTC
Source organism: Ruminococcus sp. AF20-12LB (assembly GCF_003478985.1). Classification (NCBI taxonomy): domain Bacteria; kingdom Bacillati; phylum Bacillota; class Clostridia; order Eubacteriales; family Oscillospiraceae; genus Ruminococcus; species Ruminococcus sp. AF20-12LB. Next base: position 109,428 of record NZ_QUGH01000009.1, read on the forward strand.
CTTTCCCACGTAGCCATGTTTTGGCATTTCCAAGTCTCTCTTTTACCTGCCCTGGGAGTTTAGCAATCCAAGACAGTACAGCTGGCAATCCTGCTTTCATACCATTGAACAGGCCAGATATAACATATCCGCCCTGCGTACGCATGACTGTTGATGGTGAATGGATTCCGAAAGCTTTTTTAAATCCGTTTATGAATGGTTTAAAAATGTGTGCCTTGATCCAGGTTCCTATATCTTTAAATGACTGCACAACACCATTTTTAAAGCCTTCCCAGGTGAATTTTCCAGCTTCTGTGAAATGCTTTATAATATACTTCCTTGCATCTGCAACTGCATTTTTAAAGATACCGCCAATAAATGCAGCAAAACCTCCAAATGCAGCTCCAATCGTTTCAAAAACTCTGTCAGCAATTCCGCTCCAGTCAATGTTTACCATCAGATCTTTTGCTTTGTTATAGATGGTGTCCCCCATGGACCACCAATCCATGTGTTCGATCGCTGAGATTGCAAATTCAAAAAAGCCTTTTATCCCATCGGATAAGGTCTGTCCTATTTTTCCAGTATCAATGGTTTTGACCGTGTTGGTTACGAGATCAGCCAGCGCAGTGCCCAAGCCTCTCCAGTTAAAGTTATGAACTGTGGTATAAAGTGCTTCCAGTCGTGTGTTAAAGCACTCTCCAACTGTTTTTCCAACTACACTCCAATTGGTTGTCGCAATCGCTGTATTCAGTGTGCTTACCAGGCCAAATACGGTATCATGTACGGTTCCTTTGATCAGATTCCAGTCAAGGCCTCCAAGAGCACCATTAATCCCATCTCCGATAGCTTTCCCAAGACTGTTCCAGTGGAAATTCTTTGCAAAGGTATCTACAAATCCAAAGGCTGTGTTCAGTCCCTTAGAGAATGTATTACCAACTAAGCTCCAATCCGCAACTTCAATAAAGCCATTCAGAAAAGTGGCAATGCTTTTTGCAATCTTGTTACAGGTATTCTGGATTTTACCCCACGGAATACGTTCCAGTGCTTCGTTGAGCTTATTGCCGACCATGGCGCCAAGTTCTGTAAAATCGCCGGACTTCCAGGAATCTTTGATCAGTTTTGCAAGATCTTTGAAACGGCTCTTGATGGCCGTTGTCTGGAACATATCATTAACACCACCAAGCGGTGATGTATCCGTTCCGCTTCCTGTTCCTCCTGATCCGGAGCTGTCTGAATCATCGTTCAGCTTGTTGATCTGGTCGAATCCCAGAAGAGTGCGCTGATATTGTTTTGCCGCTTTTGATGCCGTATCCGCGTTCTTTACATTATTCTTCAGACCCGTTGAGGTACTGTTAAGACTTGCAGCATAATCCTGATTGACTTTCTTGGCCGTGACCATGGTGGTTTTGCCTGTGAGGGCTCCCATCAGCTGGCCTATGGAATTTACCACGTTGATAACCGTCTGAATGAAACTGTTCAGAATTGGTGCTACAACATTCAGGATTGGTGCAAAGGCTGTGGCCAGTGAATTTTTGAGCTGTGTCAGAGAAGACATCAGCAGAGAAAGACTTCTGTTTGTTTCTCCACTGTACTGTGCAAGGTTCTGAAATCCCTGCTTTGCGCCATCTACAGCTCCACGGATCACAAAACTTGCAAACATAAATTTTGCAGTCATTCCGATCGTCTTCAGTATACCTGTCAAGCCTCGTCCGGATGTTCCCAGACCATTGAACGAAGATTTTGTCCTGTTAAGAAACGGGATTCCGGATGTGAACTTCTGGATCAGTGCAGCATAAGCACCGGAGCATTTCCGGATCACACCGGTGAAGGAAGATGCAACGTTTCCAACACCTCCCAGAAGCTTTGTAAAGCCTCCCCACCCCTTCGAAACAGTTGCTCCTATTCCTTTGAAAATTCCTGTCCCAAAGTTCAATGCCTGTTTCGGAAGAGATACCGGCCGCTTTACATCTGTATTTGAGGATTCCATCTGTCTGGCCTTTGTTTTATACTCCTCTACAGCTATTTTCGCTTGATCAATGTCATATGTAAGGCTTTTCCATTCCTGACTTTCTTTTGATACGCCCAAAGCTTGGAGCTTATTCTTTTTTTCGCGATAAGCATCAAGTTCTTTATTTACTTTCAAAATGTCTTTTTGTATTTTTTGATATTCTTCTGTTGGCACCTGCTGAGTTGATTTTCCTGATTTTTCTAACGATTTCATTTTTTCTTCATACTCAAACAGCTTCCCGCGAGCTTGTTCAATATCGTATATAAGGCTTCTCCATTGCTTGCTTTCTTTCTTAACGCCCATCGCCTCAAGCTTTTCACCTTTTTTTTCATATTTTTCTATTTCTTCGTTTAAACTTTTAACAGAATTTCTGATTTCACGATATTCGTCTGTAGGGGTTTGTTTAAAAGCAGTTCCTGACGTTTCCATTTTGGCTGCAGCATCTTTGTATTCACTGAGTTTTTTTTCAGCTCGAGTAATATCAACTACAAGGCTTTTCCATTGCTGGTTCTCTTTAGATTTACCCGTGTTTTCAAATTTGTGCTGTTTTTCTTGTAGTTTTTCCAATGATTGCTGTGCTTTTGATAAATTTTTCTGCAATTCTGCATACTCTTCCGTTGGAACTTTGATGCCTGCCTTGATCTGGAAATTTTTCACAGGATTCCTGCTGAGCATTTCCCTGATCTTATTCAGAGTATTCCTTACCGGCTGCAGCGCCTTGCTTTCCATTCCCTTGAACGGATTCTTTACTTTCTCAGTTTCCTTCTGGATTTCTTCAACGCTTTTCTTTACTTCCCGCCGGCTGTTTTCCATTCCTTTTTTCAATGGTTCTGTTGTAGCTTCAATTATCACCTGCATCTTATGAAGTGTGTCTCCCATGGGCTCACCTCCTCTCTTTTTCTCAACAAATCAATGATTATGTCTATAGTTCCATTCGGCGTTGTACGCCCTTCTTTTTTCCATGTACTCTTCCCACTGGCGGGCTTCCTCTGCTTCTTCGTATGCCTTCTGTTCTTTTTCAAACAGTTCCGGATAATAATCCCAGGGATGGGCTATCTTGCCATCTTTAGCAAATAACGCTGAGATATCTACTGCTATGGCCTGGGCCTGGATGAAATTATCCATGATCCGCTGCTTTTCTTCTCTGAGCAACCGCCTTCTTATATTTGCCAAAGTATCGAATATCTCATTTACAGAAAGGTTCCAGAATGTTTCCGCCAGGATCCCCATCTCAAGAGCTACCGGATACAGCTCCGAGAGCTGTTCTGACATCAGGCGTTCTCGATTTCCTCCAGAAGGGATACCGCTGTTTTCTCCGGTAAAAAACCCGATACCACCATGAGCGGGATCAAAATCTTCTGATAGAGTTCCAGCTGACTGTTCCCTTCATCGATCCATGCGTCATACAGCTTCTGCACATCCTGATAATCAATCCCATGCTCCCACGGTGACATTGCTTCCTGGATGATCGTCAGCATCACGGAAAGCGGCGGAATATCATCGATCATATTCATGAGATTCTGTCTGTACTTATTTTCCAGGCGTCCGATTCCGGAAGCTTTCAGTTTCATCTTGAAGCTCCTGCCGCCTACATTCCAATAAGCAAAGGGCTGTCTCTTTTTCTTCTGTTCCTCCAGATTGACTACTTTTTCCTCTGGAGCCTGTGTCTCATTCTGGGCAGAAGCTCCGCCCAGATCCTGAATGCCTTCAAAATTCATCATCTTTTATTCCTCCTTACGCCGGATCTGTCTGTTTGATCTCAGACTGTACGGCCATGGTCACCTCAAACTCGATCACACCATTTACTCCACCGCCTGTACGTTTTACGGAAAACTGTGCAGTAAACTCGGTAACTGTTCCATCTTTTGTTTTTTCCTGGAAATCCCAGATCTCTTTTTTGTCTGCTGCATCTCTCATAAGCCTGTACGGGCTTCCGGCTTTACTGTTGTCGTACTTCCATTTGTACTTCATATCCGGAAGGTCTCCAATGCCTTCCTCGTACATCTTGTGCGGATCTGTAAGGCAGGTGTTTTCCTCCTTATCCAGTTCCACTCCGACTTCCGGGATCTCTTTCAGTCCTGGAAGATCTGTGTAAGCTGCAGAGTTTTCTCCAGCTGTGTGTTTTCTGTAACCTAATGTTGCTCCATTTGCTAACATCGCTATTCCTCCTTATCTCCAATACACGCTGTCAGAATCCATATCAATGATCCCTTCGTAGCGCATCTGTTTATGCTTCATCCCTGACGGATCCGGCACATCTGCACATGCGATCCGTTTCAGGCCTGTCACTTTCATCGCTTCATCTACCTGCAGAGCTGCTTCTGAAGTGCTGTGATTGTTCCAGATATCGATCCGGTATCTTACAAGGGCTTTATCCTCTCTCATTCCTTCAGCATCGGAGCTGGCTTCGTATACATCGTTCTGCTCTTCGGTATACTGGAGCGTTGAGCCCTCCGCCCAGGAACGGGGATAAGCATCTGAAACATTTTCGGACACCGTGCACAGTGCCGCGTACACCTGATCTTTTACATTCTTCATATATCCTCCAAATCTGACGCAAGGCTTCCGCCCAGCACCTTTAAGATCTGTTCTTCGTTATCCTTCATAGCCGGATACAGGAACGGATAGGCCGGATTTCCGCTGCATCTATAGAATCTTCCATCCGGCGTGTCCATATATGGCCAACGGTACTTTTCAGCCACTCTTCTGTCTATCTGGCTTTCATGGATCCACCATGGCTGTTGAGTATAGACCGGAGTTACTTCCGGAGAGATGCCGGCATGTTTCTCCTGGCCTTTCGGTCCGGTTCCGAACTCTATGTACGGAGCATAAGCTTTGTCTGTCCAGCAGATCCCTGTGACAGAGTTTTCTTCCTCTGTGGTTTCCGCAAAAATGCTCTGCCGGAGTTCTCCGGTATCTGCATGGCAATTCTCAACTGCTGCTGACCGTACAAACCGGATTGCTTCTCCAACTGCCTGCCGGGTGTCCAACTCGGACACCTCCTGCAAAGCTTTCTCTACTTCATCGAATCCATTTACGCTCATATCTTTTCCACCTCCATGGTCAGAAAACGATATGGTTTGATGGATATGATCCGATAATCCGGAAGCTGATCTGCTGCCACATACAAACAAATCCCGTCCCGTTCCTCTATATCCGTTCCATCTTCCAGGATATAATGCAGCCGGCCCTTTTCATCCGTCTGGATTTTATAGCTTCCCTGTATCCGGAGATTCCGGATATAATTCAGTTTCTGGCCGTACTGCTCAGCCTGTACTTTTCCGGATGCCGGCCAGCTTTCTCCGGTAACAGAAGAGGCAGTACCGTATTCCTCGCTGGTACTGCCTTCCTTATCTTTCTTTACCGTCATTTTCTTATGGAAAAATCCCTCAAGTCTGCTTCTTCTCAACCTCATAAGTCTTTCCTCCTACTCTGGCCAGGCGATACCGGTTCAGTGTGTCGTAGATCTGTTTCGGTGCATCCTCAAAGGTATAACTCTCTCCACCCTCACTTCTGGACTTTTCCCCCTCTGTTCCCATCCGGTTCAAAGCGATCACAGCAAAATCCCGGACTGCCTTTTCCAGCCCGGTCCTTAACTGTTTGCGGTTAGTGTAGGACAGCACGAAAGCTTCAGCTTCATCCAGAAGAACAGACAGAAGTTCCTCATTCTTTTCTCCAGTCAGGATCTTCAGCTTTTTGATATCTTCTGCTGATGCCATCGTATCACCCTTTCAGGATTGCCAGAAGGTCCGCTTTTGCCAAGGAGGATACGCCGGTCAGTCCTTTCTCTTTTGCAAGAGTTTTCAGTTCTTCAACTGTCATGTCCTCGATATCCTTACCGATTTTCTCTTCCGGTACCGTGTCTGGTGTGGCTTCTTTCATCGGTGTGAAGCCATCACTGATCAGCTTTTCTGCTGCAGATCCTTCCGCTTCTCTTTCTACATTTTTACGGATCAGCCTCATGCTTTCGCCTCCTGGATGCTCAGATAGATGGAATCCAGTTTATTATCCAGAATCCACATATCATGGAAACGGCGGTAATCCATCTGCCATGCGTTCAGTTTCTGGTTTGTTGTCGGATCAAAGATACGCATGATGTCCTGTTTTGTCACAGCGATCGGCGTGGTTACCGGACAGATGAAGAAGTTCAGGTTCTTTGCAGAGGTTCCTTTTTCATATCCGCCTTTTTCCTGTCCGCTATCTTTACCGTTATTGATCTTGATAGCTGTGTACATACGGTTGGAAGGTGTGGAAACCAGCGGTACACCATCTACAGAAGGAACCTGTGTCTGAATTCCACCTTTAGAGAAGGTCACTGCAGTGATCTTGCCCGCAAGTTCCAGTTCCAGCTCCATAATAAAGTCCGGTGTTGCCTGGCAGATAAGAGCTCCGTTATAGTTTTCTCTTACCGCTTTGATCCCTTCTTTCAGCTTACGCAGAGCAGATGTAGAAGCAGTTCCCGGTACATAAGATTCTCCGATCATTCCTGCTTTATCTGCAGTAAGTGTTTCTGTAGCCAGCTTGCTGATACGGTACGCATCGATCTCCGGAACTACCTGTGTCCTCTGGAACTCTCCCATAACTGCACCGGCAGTCGGGATAAAGTTTGCCTCATTGATATCCATCGGATCCAGCTGGAAGAGACGGCCACGGTCCTGTGTCATTTTTCTGGTCTCGTACTCCAGGGTAACGGAGCCGCGCTGGTATCCAGCCTCACGGTCATAGTCGCCCATTCCCTGAACGCTCATTTTGGGGATCTTTACTTCAGATCCACCGTTATAGATCACCTGACCGGCATTGGCATCCATCCAGCCAGTGGTTGCTTCCTGGACAGCGATCTTATCAAGCTGTGTCATAAATAAGGTTGCTGTTGCTAAAGTATTGATTGCCATTGTTTATTCACTCTCCTTTAAAAAATACCCATCATCGCATTGTATACCTGCTTTTCAAGGGCTTCCTGTGTGTTTGTTTCTGGTGCTTTTTTCGGAGGCTTGCCGCCCTTCAGCTTCTCATCGACTGCTTTCTCAACTGCAGTCTGGAACGCTTTTTTGACGGTTTCCATGGATTTCTTGCAGGCATCTGCATCTGTATAATTCAGTACTTCTGCAAGCTCCACCGGAAGTCCTTCGTCTGACAGGTTGTTCTTTGCTTCTGCCATGAGCTCACTTCTGGTTACTGCTGCCTCCCTGTCGGAAAGTTCCTTTTCTTTTTTCTTCTGCATGTACTGTGCTTTTTCTTCCTTGGTCATCTTGGCCAGCTTCTCAGCTTCGGAAAGCTTATCATCCGTCAGTGCCTGCCACTTCTCCTGGGCATTCGTCACCGCCGTATTGACTGCCTTCTGGACACGTCTGTCAAATTCTGCCTGATTACTGCCTGTTTTCAGGAAGTCATCAAACGATGGAGGATTATCTCCTTCGCCGCCCGTACCTTCTCCAGATCCGCCGCCATTGCCCTCACCGGCCCCAGCACCGTCTCCGCCTTCTGCGAATAACTGCAGGTTCATCGGAACTTTACACATTGCTTTGAACACTTTGTTTCTCATGTCTTTTCCTTTCTGCCCAGCCTATTCGTTCTCACGCCCGGGCCATTCAGTTTGTGGAATCCGCTTCTTTAACGCCTGGCGGAAAAAGGCATAAAAAATAAGACGCTTCACCTGCGTCTCATCGGGAGATAATTGGATCACCTACTCCTTCCCTTTGGCTGCTGCCTTTGCTTCTCTTACTGCCTCTGCAACACCCTCGCCGATCAGATGTTCCCCTCTGTTTTCTGTTACTTCCAGAACAGTTCCCTTCTCGACGATTTCTTTCAAGCAGATGTCGCTGTATCTTTTGATGCATTTTACTTTCATTCTCTTCACCTCCCCTCCGTTGCGCCGGCGCAATTACAGTTTAAAGCACATGTTCTGAAACTTCTTATAAGCATCAAGGTATAACTCGTGCTTATCTCCGTTATATGTCAGCTCATAATACATTCCATCCGGCACAGTCGTGCTCAGAAGTGCTTTACTGTTCTGTAATGTCTTACAACTCCATACCACGTACACATCCTGTACTGTGATCTGCTTTCCATCGGTCTTATCCATATGGGAGTTTGTATATTCAGCTACTTTCGCCTTACAAAGCCTTAAAAATTCTTCGTTTTTCATTCTCTACTCCTCCGCAAAAATCCAGTCTTCCGCAAGCATATCTGCCTGAGATGCAAGCCATCCTATCTGCACACCAGATGTTCCTACAAAAGCCACTGCCATGTTGCCAATAGCATTGTGCTCACAGTTTACAACTTCGCCATCTGCTGCCTTATAAGAAATCCCAGTTGCAAGCTGAATGTACTGTTTTTTACCATTCCATCCTTTACGAGCTACTTTGGACCCTCTTTTCAGGTACTTGATAGCTTCCCCGAAAGAAAATGTTGCTTCTCCGCCCAACTGCGGACAGTTTACTTCATCTGCAATGATCCATTCATCAGAAAGAATATTCTGAAGCGTATATACAACGCTCTGGGTTTCCCGGATATCCAGTTCCTGTCCATCTTTTGTGTGCATGATGATTGTTTCTTTCTCTGGACTCCAATACCAATATCCTCCCCAGGACGGTAATTTTGCTTTACTTCCTGCTTTCATTGCCTTTAATGCTTCTTCAAACTTCATTTCTGATCCTCTCTTTCTTAAAAATGGGTATAAAAAGACCACCGGCCATTTCTGACTGGTGGTATCAGTTGGTCTGATAATAAATATCATCCCTTATTGATTCAAGCATATATGTTTTCGCTGATGGCTCATAATTTGCGTCCATCCAATATACCGACTCATCTTCCACAAAAAGCATAAAATCAATTTTGGTATCCACATCTACTTCAAATACTCCATTATTTTCACAATTCAGTACTCTCTGAACCAGCTCATTGTCAGGATACATTTCTTTAAGAAATTCGATCTGCTCTTTTTTTAGTTCAAATCTTCGCATTTCCATTTGCTATTCTCCTTACATAGTCTGCATCTGTTGGATTGCATTGAATCAGAATCCCCGTCTCAGGATCTAATGAGACTGTTCCATGTCTGCCAATATATTTCTGGCTTTTTCTTGAATCAGGATCCGTTCTCGTAGGAAATACTTTCGCCGGATTCTCCAGCGCATCCCGTATTCCTTCCACGGTAACTCCTGATCGTGATCTTCCCGTTTTTGGATCTTTCATGGTTCCGATTACTCTGTCCATGAAATGTTTACTCTGTCTGGTTACTGCTGTTCCCTCAGAAGTCTTTATACCAACAACTTTTTCATTGATTTCATCATAAATCTTCTGATAATTCTCGAATCCAGATAACGGAGATATCGTGCCTTTATCTACAGAACGTGCATAAGTCCTGAGCAGTTCCCACTTCTCAGGTTCATTATACTTCATTTCCTGGAAGTCTGCAAAATGTTTCGGCATGTCTTTTCCAAGAAGTTCCCGATACCGCTCATACTGCTTCCGGTCTGACGAAGCGTTCTTGACTGCTTTCTCCTGGGCTTCTGCTTTTAGATTTCCTTTGACGTATTTCTCATACCACTGTTCATAGGTCATATCCGCAGGAACCATCTCTGTACGCCCTGTTTCCGGGTTGTAAGCACTTCTTTTCATGTTCCTGAGGATTTTATCATCTATGACAGAAATCGTTGTAGAGCGGCAATATGGATGCATGGGAGGATAGTTCACTCCGGCTTTCCGGTCTTTCACCGAAAAAACCTTTCCATCCAGTTCCCGACAGATCTCACTGGTACGAAGATCCAGCACTGCCACATAGCGATAATTCTTGATCCCGCAGTCAATATAACTCTGTGCAGTCAATTCTCCTGCCATGTAACAGGATTCTGTTCTTACCAATCGCCTGGCCTGCTTTGCTCCCCCTCCGCACTGGGCCTGGATGGATTCCGCTGTTTCCCGGTCTGTCCGGCCGGTAAGGAGGCTGATCAGCAATTCATCCTTCAAGGAATCTGCAAGCTGCTGTGTGTTCTGCCAGATACGGTCTGAAAAATGTTTTCCGGACCATTTCATCTGCAGAGCCTGGTCGATCTGTTTCCTGCTTACATGAGAAAAACTGAATGCCAGGCCGGTTTCTTTCTGCATATTGTAGATGGAATGATAATAGGCTTTTTCTCCAAGCTGTTCCAGAAGTCTGGTATCGAACTGCTTCTCCTGCTGATATACCTGCTGCATCACTGCATCTACCTGTGTCATAAGATCCTGCAGGCGTTCCATTCTTGCACGGTACGCCGGAGCTTCCAGTTGTTTCAGAATCTCACTGTCCTTTTTCCTGTTCTGGAGTTCCTGTTTCAGCTGATCAATGGAGTTTTTATCCTGTATGGAATTTATAATCTGCCAGGCTTCTGTTTCTGACAGACCATATTTTGTCATGAACTTCTCAAAGATATCTCTTGCGGTATATTCCAGCTGGAGAGAGGCTTTCCGGTATACTCTGGCAATGAGATCTGCTGTCTCTTCTGCATCCTCCATAAACTGATACATATCCCAGGCAGATCTCTGCTCCCAGTATTTCCTACTCATCTACTTTTTCCTTATCATCGGAATCCTGCTCCGGTGGCGTATTGTCCTGCAGTCCAAAGACTTCCCGCTGCCGCTTCAGATTCTCTTCTTCCTCTGTTTCCAGGGCTTTCAGTTCCTCATCCACATCATCCACAAACGGGACCTGGGAAAGCAAGGTCTTACGGCTTACCTTTCCCCACAGATTTGCCACGATCTGGGATATCTCTAGGAGATTTTTCGGCAATGCTCTGGTAAACGTCATCGTGATCCCGGATGGATCGATGCTGATCCCATGCAAAGCCAGATAGTTACAGAATATCCGAACTCGTTTTCTCAGACCTTTTTTATAATATCTGGTCTTAATCTTTGTGATGTTTTCCATGCCCAGGAGCTTAAATTCCATAGCCACACCACTGACGTTCCCTCCGAAGCTTTCATCTGACATACAGGGAATGTGGGAAAACTTATGGATATCCTGCTCAATGGCTTTCTTAAGAATCTCCACACCGCTTTCATCAAAAGTCCTGGTCAGATATTCTGCTTTGGCTGTGTCCGGCATCTCAAGAACCTTGTACTTTTTAAGACGGGCTTTGGCCTTTCGGATGCTCTCGTCTCCATCCTCAGTGTTCGGTTCGTCCTCATCGGTCAGCAATGTTCCATAGATGGCCAGGATCGCATCAATAAACTGCTCCTTATCGGTCACACGATCGCTCATCAGCGCATTGTATGCATCGATCAGTGGGATCTGCAGTTCAAAATCTCCGATGGCCAGTTTATTGTTCAGGTATTCAATGATCGGGATCTCACCAAGATAATGGGGCACCGCCGGCTCTGTGGTTGCCTGGATCGTATTGCTGTTCTCAATGTCCAGCTCGTACTTATAGTTTGTGGTCACTACTGTGGCCATATAGTGGTCCGGAAGCTTCTCAGAATCATCTTTCCGGATATAATAATAGACAGCAAAGAGTTCGTTTTCCTCTATGCTGTCGTCTTTTACCATGAAGGTATTCTCCGCAGACAGGTTCTTGGTCTGCAGATTATTCTCGTTTTCCTTCACATAGACATATTCATAGGCCAGGCCGTAGATGGATGCCTCCAGGCCGTTATCCCCGTCTGTCTCATCCGCTCCGGCCACCTCCAGTGCGTCTGTGAGGACCTTGATGTCTCCCTCTGATTTGTACGTCACCGGATTGCCGATGAAATAGCTGCTGGCTGTATCAGAGATGTCTTTTGCATGATTGCACACCAGGCGGTTTTCCCGTTTGGTTTCATCCAGGATCTTGTGCTTTCCTTCATAGTAGGACATATTCTTCTTCAGCCGGTCCACCTTACTGATGTGTTTGCTGATCAGCTGGCGGAGTATCTGTTTGTCTGGGTTTAACTCGTCAAAGCTTTCTCTCGGTATTGTAAATGTGTATATTTTTCTCACCTCCTTATCTCTCGGAAACGTGCTGCTTTTCTGCCGATTATGGTGCTGCATAGGTACCTCACAGCGTCACAACAATGATCGAATTGTTTCACCGGTTTGTCTTCTCCTCTTTCCAGGGCTTTCTCATCCCAGATGTAAGAAGCAAATTCTTTTATGGTTTCTTTACAGGAAGAAGCAAAGACAATCTTCTCCAGGTTCAGAAACATTCCAACCAGCCGGATTCCATCCAGAACATCATTGTTGGCTTTCAGGACCTTATATCCCCGTTTCCGGAGTTCTGCAATAAAAGAAGCAGCCGATGGATCCACGATGATCGCTTTGATCCTGGTTCCATCCAGCCACTCTTTCAGGTCGTCTGCATATTCTGAATCTGTTTTCTGTTTACCTTTGTCTCTTCCGGAATAATAATACTCCCGGATGCAGTACCATTTCCCGTTGGTTCCTTTATTCCACAGCAGGAATACCGTTGCGTTCTGTGTACCATAATCGCAGGAAACATACCTGTTCCCGTTGATCAGCAGCTGATAGAAATCTCTGATATCCTGGACATGTTTGTTCTCGTCGAACATGTCGTAAATGATTCCCTCTGCTGCCGCCCAAAGCCCCATGATATAACGTTTAAAGAATACTCCAACGTACATGCTCCTGTATCTGGCTTTGATCTCTTCATCCAGGGACAGGTTATCGTCCATAGTGAAGTGGAGATACAGAATATCTTTCAGACCAGGATCTTTCCCCTCCGCGGCCGCCTGCTGCATCCTCCGGGCAGTTTCTTTTTTTCCCAGATATCCGGTAGATTTATCTATCCAGTTCTGTTTGAACCAGTGATACGGGCCATCCGGGTTGCAGTTAAACCAGAACTTTGAACCTTTTACAGAGCATCGGCCTGTTGCCTGGTTCACAAAAGATTCCGGCATCAGGGCAACTTCATCAAAGAACACGCCGGCTAAAGTGATTCCCTGGATAAGATCCTGAGATCTTTCATCCTTGCCGCCGAATATGTAAAAGTAATTTTCTTTTCCGTCTTTTCGGATGGTCAGAAGGTTGTCTGCCCTGTGATCCGTGATGGAATATCCTCTTGACCGGAGCATCAGTTTCAGCCAGAACAGAACATTTCTCCGGAAGGATCCTATGGTCTTTCCGCACATGGCAAAGTTCTGGCCAGTGAAGGTACTCATGGCCCACATAACGAATGATAAAGACATGCTGATTGTTTTTCCTGATCGGATTGCTCCATCGGCAATAACTCCATCCATATCGTGAACCGGGGATTCTTTGCACCACCAGGTCAGGACCTGTTTCTGTTTTCTTGAGAACGGAGAAAAATGAAACGTCTGGCCTATCTGCCTGTTGGCTCTGTTGGTTTTCATCTTCTGCAGCTTATCTTTCAGAGTTTTGAGTTTTTCATACATTCTCGTCACCCCAGACATCCTGCGCTGTTGCATTCATTGCCTCCAGGAAACCATCATCGGTAGTCTCTTCTGCCTGGTTATCCTGCTTCAGCATCTCAAATTCAAGCTGCATGGTTGCAAGTTCCAGTTTTGCATCGTCATAACCAAACTTATGCAGCATCTCGATTGCTTTCTGCTGCCGGGCCTGCACTCTAGTCAGAGCATCCTCTATAGCCTGGATCTGGCCAAGAATGCCTTCGTACTTTCGAAGTTCTGTTTGTTTTCCTTTTTCAATACCGGAAGCATATTCCGTTACAGACATTCCGCATGGTACCGAATCTTCTTCAGATCCGGTCTGAACCTCCAGTTCACGGAGAGACTGGATTCTTTTCAGCATCCGGCGTTCTCTGACTGCAAGAAGCTGGATTTCTCTGAGAAGCAGCTGCTCTTTGTTCGGCTGGATCATCTCTGCCAATGTTCTTTCTTCCGGTTCCAGGGTATCAAAAAAGAGAGTTTCAAACTCTCCTGTCCTGACTGCATTCTTATTTCCCGGCGGACCGGTTCCTCCATGCCCCTCCGCATTTTTATTTCCGGGCTGTCCGCCCTTCTTTTTCGCAACGTTGCGTTTATTCTTTTGCAACGTTGCATCATCCCATTTATATCTATTTTTCCAGCTTCGGATTGTCCCCTCCGGGATTCCGAGCTTCTGAGAAACTTCAATTAATTTCGCTCCAGAAGCATATATCTTTCTGGCCTCTTCAATTCTCTGATCTGGTGCTCTTGGCAAGCCTCACCACCTCTCATTCGTTTCGTTTTTTATATTTGTAAATTACAGTCCTGCCGGCACCATAGTGACAGCCGATTGCTGCCACGCCGAAAGGAGGTGCGCAAACACTTACATACAGTGAATCCATGCGTAAGGTATGTATGTGCTGGTGCCGTGCACGCTGTAGGAAAAATTGCATTAGAAAAGCACCCCGTAGGGTGCCTTTTTGTATGCATCGTCTTTACACACTTAACAACGCTTTTCCTTTTTGCGTCAATTCAGCTGTTTTTAAAGAAACAACTTCCGGTTCTTGTGTATTTTTGTAATAAAAAACCGTTGCGCCAACAATGAGTCCATCTTTTTGCAATTCGGCTACTGCAATTTTGTATTTCCCATATATATTATTATATTTGTTATCAACTGCGCTTCCGTCCATCTCATTTAAATCCTTTAAAATCTGTTCTTTTAAATTCATAAACCTATCTCCTATCACATAATATCTAATTTGGTGTTGATCGTCTATGTTCTCTGACTTTTACACCATCACTTCGTGTATATGGTTTTACAACCACGATCTTTTTATTCTGAGTTCCTCTAACACTGGATTTTGTCTTAGCCATATTCTTCTACCTATGCCTTTCTTTTGGGTAGAAGCGTCCAACTGGTAAATACGCCTCTTTAATTAAAATACTACTGATTCTTCTTTTTATCTGGTTCCGGTCCAGGACCTACCCAGAATCTAAAGGCTTTTTTACCATGATCCTTGGCATAATCTTTCGTGCCATCTTTCCTGGTAATCCACGTTCTAAAAATCCACATGAATATCCCCTCCTTTCGCAAGTAACTCTTGCAAAAGGATAAATACAGTGTTACAATTCAATTGTCGAGAGAGAATTGTAACCAGTTGAACAACTGCATTTACATTTTTCGCAAGAGCCAAGCATCTCCATATAAATGGGTGCTTGGTTTTTTGTTTATGTATAAAGCCTTTTGACTTATACACCTTTACTTAACATTCAGCCTTAAATAACTCAAGTATTTTCTTTTCGTAATCTGTATAATAACTTCCGCTATTATACAGCCAACTTCGATAATACCAATAAGCATTTTTCGCTGCCTGATTACTTAGATCAAAAACGTTTCTTATCGAATCTGGAGTGATATGTTCTATGAAAGTATGAATCAACGGCGGCGGCGCAAGTGCATATTTAGCAAAAAATTTTGCCTCCGATTCTTCCTCTTCTCCATCTTTGATATGGCCCATTGCGTAATGACCAATTTCGTGCATTATGGTCTGATTGATTCTTCCATAACTTTCGCAAGCATCGTTATAAAAAATCATCCACTCTTGGCTACGAGAACTGCCTATTGAAAATCCATCTTTACTTTCACGCATTGCTGCACTTCTCTTTTCCTCACTCAATGCCGAGTACGGAATAACTTTGATTCCCATTTTTGTAGCCATTTCAAATGCACTAATTGGAATGCATCTGATTCCATACACAGAAAAGGTATCTATCACTGTCCTCTTAATCTCTTCATACTGCTCATCTTCCAGACGCATATGTTCTCCTGCTTGTTACATTAAAAGATTGATAAGTTCCATTTTTTGCTCTTTACTCATTTTTGAAGCATTTCGTGCTAAAATCACTCGTGCATCATCAAACTCTTTCTGTAAGCCACCTGTATTATCTTGGCCCAATAAATAATCCGTTGATGTATCAAGTGCTTTCGCAATTTTAATCAGAGTGGCGCCTCTCGGTATGCGATCTCCCTTTAAGTAATGGGAAATGGCAGATTCTGTCACTCCTGATAAAAATGCCAGATCCTTTTGCGTCATTTTACGGTCAGAAATTATTTCTGCCATACGCTCTGCTATGCCCCTTGCCATTTTGTCTTCCTCCTTATTAGCAATCGATTGCTACATCCATACTATATCATTCAATTATCACTTTGTCAAGTTATTATATTTTTCGTCGCATTTATTGTCATTTTTTATATAAAAAAAGCACCCGCTGCCAGATGCTTTCTTGTGATGATTGGAATATTATATATGCAGGTGTGTACACCTGATCGGAACGGATGGATTCGAACCATCGCCATCGACTTCATCAGTCAATTTCTGGTTACACAGTTGCTCTGCCACTAAGCTACGTTCCATTACAGGGTGGTCGGCCCTGTCAGTCAATATCTGAAAGCCGCCGGCCTTTATGCCTTTGGCTTCTATTGTATTCTATAACGATATTTCCGATATAAACGATATTTTTTACTTAATCTCACATTTTTTCAAATATGTATCTCTGATATAGAGCCTTGGATAATCCGGGCTCTGGGAATATCCTGTCTTTTCTGCTATCTTCTCCCAGGTCATTCCCTGCTGGTAAAATGCCTTGAACACATATCTTGTCTGGCCATCTTCAATGCTCTGGATCCATCGTTCCACTGCTGCCGCCTGTGCCATTTTATGATCGTATGTGTGCTTTCTCCGGTCATATCGTGCTTGGTCGAATCCAACTACACTCTGTGGTCGCGCAAAGCCGGTGGTGTAGTCAAATATCGTACTGTTTCCAAGACCAGCCTCCCCCTGTTTCATTTCAGCCAGTTCCATGCTGAGGACCGGTATTTCCCTCTTTAACTTTCTGTAGTTATCCAGAAGCTTCCTGGTGATCTTGATCTCGCCCACTGGTATCCTCCCCTTTCGATGCTTTTAGCCGGGAACGTGTATGCTCCCGGCTTTCTCTGCATTTCTTTTATTTATCCGCGATCACGGCATCGGCTCCCTGGACTGTAACCCAGCCGTTTTTGTAGTGAGCTTCTGCCTCCTTCATTTTGATCAATTCATCTGTAATGGATGCACTGAGTTCTTTATTAGCCTCTGCCTGTGCTTTTGCCTTGGTTTTTGTGTTTTCTGCTTCAGCTGCTGCTTTAACCTTAGCTTTCTTTGCGTCTGCCTTTGCCTTAGTCAGTTCGATCTGGGCATCTGCTTCAGCCTGGAGTTTTTCTGTTTCTTTCTGGACTTTAACCTTTTCCTGCTCTGCCTGAGCTTGTTGTTTCTCTTGCAAGGCTGTCACTCTATTATCAATGGCCTGCTTCAGCTTTTTATCCGGATGCACATCTACGATGGAAGCATCCAGGACTTCAATGCCGTATTTTTTATGAAAATCTTTGTTAAGATATTCCGTGATAGCGTTATTCAGCTCGGATCTGTTTCCGGAATAGATGTCCATCATTGAATAATCGGTTGTAACCTCAGAAATCTTTGACTTCAAAACAGTTTTGACACGGTTTTCGATAATATCTTCCCCGTCCATTCCCTTGAAACGTTTGTATGTATCAATCACTGTATCCGGATCGTATCGGTAACTCATCTGGAAAGATACTGCAATGCTGGCATCGTCTGATGTGGCCACTTTAAAAGAATCATCCTCTTTACTGCCGTCCCTTTTGTCCTTTGTGAGAACAAGGATCTCGTTGCTGGTACTGAATTCCTTTACTTTGTTCATCGGTGCGATAAAATGCATTCCCGGGGTGAGTACTGTGTCCTGTACTCCATCTTTATAGTTGTAGACGATACCAACTTTACCTGTGCCGATAAAATCCATTCTTGATACAGTGTATCCTCCGCCAAGAACTGCTACTGCTGCCACGGTTCCGATAATAATCTTACTTTTCATTTTTGTTCTCCTTTTCTTTGATAGCTTCTTTTACTTTGTTGTATGTTTCATCTTCAATCTCAAACTTCTTCTGCTGCCGCCTAATTGACAGGATCACTCTGCTTCCTATCCAGATCAGTACCAGGGCTGCGGCTCCGAACACCATGCCGGAACCAAGAAATATTACCCACATCATTCTCACCTCCTCTGTGGCCATTCACGACCCGTTTTTTTATCCCTCAGCCCTGTAATCTCCAACCCCAGCAGACCTGCCGTATTATTCAGGACACAAAAGGCATTGTAGATATGTGTCGGCATCCTACCAGCTGACCGGACTGCCTTGCCAGCTGTCGGATCTGGATAGCCTTCGTTGTTCTTATAACTCATTTCACACCTTCTTTCATTTCCGCAAGTCTTTCCTCTGCATCTTCCCGTCTGGCAAATACAATCTGCTTGACCTTGCCGGCTTTTATGTAATGCAGTGTGTTTCCTGTCAAAAACGGATAGTGTATCTCCTGCCAGTCTTCCGGAAGAAGATTTGATGTACCTGGACAGTGTTGATACAAGATGCAGTTGCTGCAGGTTCCATCTTCACTGGCCGGCCGGCTTTTACATCCCTGTATCAGCGTGTTATATGCTGACAGCATCAGTTCTGGTGTGATATCCATCTTCTTCTCATGTCTTTTCATTCTGATCTTCTTTCCTGCTGCCCAGTGATACTCACAGAAATCTTCATCTTCTACAAGGATTCCTTTGCGGTCGCAAAGACCATCATCGTTGTTGATGCAGGTTTTACATGTGTTCTCCATCATTTTCTCCTTTCTGCCATGATCCGGTTGAAATTCTCCACGTTTCTGGTGTTTATCAAGCATTTCGCTCTGTCTGGGATTTTCTCTGTGCAAATGCGTTTGTATGTTACTGCTCCGATACCAGTGTAGTATTGGAATACCCACGTCTGGAAATTGTGTGGGAGCTTTACAAGCCGGTATCCACATTTTCTGTTGAACAGTTTCTTTTTCTGCCTTTTGTTCACTTCATCCTCCCTACTGCCTTCAGCATCCACTTCCGATACCTGTCCCATTCTGCCAGGAGCTCAACATCTAATGCTTTACTCAGCTTGATGTCTTCCGGGATAATTCGATACTTCTTATTCACAAGAGCAAAATTGGCTGCCGCCTGTGCTACATTATTCTTTGTGCAGCCGGTCTTTTCTGTGACCTGTTTAGCCGTCAGAAGATTCTCAAACACTTGCTTCCCGTTCTGGTCTACTACCTTATACAGGTTCATCCTCTTTCTCATTTTCTTCCTCCAGGCAGTTTTCTCCGAATATTCGCATAAAATCTTCTCTACTGCCGATTTTCTCTTCAAACGCTTTCTGTGCAATCCGCTTTAGTGCATCGTTAACTTCCCGGTACTTATGAGCAGATATCCTGCCTTCTTTATGATGTTCTAGACACAGATGAACCGTAAGGCCACACCAGTCTGAATTATCTCTGTTTCTACTTCCGAAGAAAATATGATGATTTTCTATGTTTATATGACTTCCGCATATGTAACATCTATCTTTTCTATCTCCAGGAATAATACTTTCCCTCTTTCTTTTGCATGGATATTTCCAAGCTTTTGACCTCTTTCTTTTTTTCTTTCCCTGTTTTGGGAATTTCAAGTTATCGTAATTCATTTTCCGTGTGTCCGAATCGGACACCCTCCTTTCCCCTGCCGCATTTCTGACAGGCTCATGCGGCAGGACTGATGGGTTTATATGTTAATCGGTTTTTCGAAAACACCCTTGTTTATTCTTCTCGACAATCTTCGACAAGATTCTTGATCAATCTCAATCCTGCTGTGATTAATTGCTGTCTCATAATCTCCATGTGCGGCATCCCAGGTTCTTCTTTTTCCACTTCAAGAATTTCCCTGAGTTTTCGCTCTTCATCGTACAAATATCCCATTATTTCTGTTTCCGTTGGAATTGGGATGTCCTTCAGTTCCGGCGGCCAGGCATCTGGCATCTCGGTGGTATCACTGAAATGATCTGTGATTTTGGTATCTTCAACAAAATCGTGCTGCTTTTCGTCCGGTGTTTCCGCTACTGATTGGCAGCGTTCTTCTTCATTGAACTTAGAATCACATGGATCGTAAAGTTTCTTTGCTTCTGCAATCAACCTTCCGTACTTCATGGACACTTTTTCTTTGCCAACCTCAATCTCCAGTCCTGCGTTAAAGCTCATGAATGTATAGCCTACCTCAGGTCCGGTACATCCGTGATATCCATGCGGCGCAATCCTCTTTTGCACTGCTCTGGCAGCTTCTCCATTGTTATTGTATAGCCTGCATATTCTCATGATTGTTTTTAATTTTTCAGGATATGCCCCACAGAATGCTTTCACTGCTGCCGATATTGTGTATTCTGCATTATCCGGTGTATCTACAGGTACCATCTTGACCGGTTTCTTATGCCCATACTTCCCGATCAGGATCTTGGCAAGGGACTGCCAGGACAGCTCGTGTTCAAATACCCCTCCTGGATTAAAGGTGATCCCGGCGGTTGATCCCTGGTAATTGAGGTGTCCGTTTCGGACACGTGCTGATCCATACAAGTTCGAAAGCATGAAGATGGTCATGTTCTTGTCTTCCTGGATGATGTAGTTCTTCATGTTCTTGTTTGTGCTCTCATAGAAACGCTCAATCTGTGTCTCTGCCGGAATCTCCGTATCATCTTCCGGCGGCCGATTCTGGCCTGTTGCTGTTTCGATGGTCATCTGGCCAGGAATACCTTTCTCTGCTTCCTGCTGCCGGTACAGGTCTCTGATATCGTCCAGTGTCAGGATTCCTGTTTCTTCGTATAACTCACAGGCCTGTTTCTGATACTCTCTGTTGAGTTTGGACGCTTCATAGGCCACGGAAATCTTAATCCTGTCTTCTTCAAATTCTGACATCAGCTGTTCGCAGAGGTTTGTGCTGATTGCATGATATCTTCCCAACTGGCCACCGGATGTTCCGATCAGGTCTTTCAGGATGTCTCTTGTCTTTCCTTCCATCTGTGATTTCTCACGGAGTTCTTTCACAAGGCCTTCCATCTTGAGCGTTTCAGTCATTTTTTCCCAGTCGGATTTATCACGATAACAGTTCGCCTGGATGATCATGATCTGGCGTACTATGTCGTTTTCCTGACCCGCATCCTGTTCCAGTTTCGATTGTGTTTTATATATACATGGAACCCGGCTGAATCTGTCATTTCCTTCATTGAGCAGATCAATACAGCACTTCCGGCGGCAATGGCCGGCTATAACGTAATCCTTCCCATCCCTGTTCTCGATCAGGAGCGGTTGAAGGATCCCCAGAAGCTTGATCGACTGTTTCAGCCTTTCAAGCTTCTCTGTGTTGTAGAAGTTTTCTTCTGACGGGATCAGATCTTTTGGATTTCGGTATACGATCTTCTGGTCCTGCTGCCGGTCCGGGACTGATCTGTCATTGAGAAGTCCTTTCAGATCAAATTTCGCCATCGTCTTCATCTCCAATCATATCCAGGTACTCATTCACAAGGGTTTCATAGTCTTCTGCTGCCGCTGATCTGGGACTGTGCAGGGCTACAGGCATGCGCACGAATGTGCTCCTTGCTACTACACCGGAAAAGCGTATCTTCGTTCTCATGATCGGGTACTGTTCTTCTATGATCTCCGCTCCCTGCAGGTGCGCCTGGTTGAATTTCTGATATTTTGTTATAAAGCAGCGCACGTTCTTCAGATCCGGATTCAATTCTTCTTTTACATCATCGATCTGATCCAGAAGCTCGTTCATACCTTCCAGCGTGTTATCATCTACTTCTACCGGAATCAGGACATCGTCTGCGGCAGTCAGGGCGTTGATCACCGACACATTGATATCCGGAGCATTATCGATCACGCAGAAATCGTAATTATCGGCTACCTGCTGCAGTGCCTTTCTCAACCGGTTCTGCTGTGGGCGTACACGGTCCATGGTTACTTCCATGTTTGCAGTCAGGAGACCAAGGTTTGCTGTGATGATATCCAGATGCAGATAGTCAGTCTTGTTGATCAGTTTTTCCATATCCGGATGCCGGTCTACCATGATCCGGTCAATCCCTTCCCCATCCTGGGTACGGCGGTTCATTCCACGTGAACAGTCCCCCTGCTTGTCATTATCAACCAGAAGCACCTTGTATCCTTTCCGCATCAGTATGTATGTGATGTTAATGCTTGATGTGGTCTTGGCCACACCGCCCTTTAAATTGATGATTGCTATTGTTCTCATGATATCCTCCTTATCTTTCCTCTCCCATGCTGCATCCATCATTTTCTCTCAACTGTACAGCTGGAAGGCCAAACCCTCTACAATAGTGATATCCTGACTTTCCTTTAGCTCTGTACCTGCAGTCTTTGCAGAGTGTGATCTTACGATATCTGTTCATAAGCTGACCGGTCTGGCTCTTATCAAAGTTATTGATCTTCTCATATTCCTCCCGGATTCTGTCAGCATACTGTTGTAATCCGCAACGTCCGCATATCCTGTCCATCAAATCTCCCTGCATTTCTTCTCGAAACCAGCACAATTCATCGCAGACATATGCCATTAATTTCTCAAGGATGCCGTCTATGCCTTCGTCTTCGTTCCTTGTCTGCTCTCTGCATCCATTCTGGTTTTCCTCCGATCGGTTCATCATCAAACCATATTCCTCCTTTTTCGTCTTTGTAGTATGTAAACCGGGTACCTGATTTAGTAATGGTACCCAGACATTCCATTGTTAATATGTCCTGTTCCGGGCGCAGGCTCCAGCCCCTGCCCCAGTATTCTTCCACATTCACGGTGCTTCATCTCCTCTCGCAGCCATGCGGAATAACTGTGTTTCTCTGTTTTTGCAGAGATTTTGTGTGGATCCGGAAGCTGATTTATAGCTTTAAACAGTCTGCGCCATTCCTCTCTGTTCGCGATTGGCTTTCCTTTTGTGTCCAACCAGCCGGATCCGGCCATTTCCGTGATCTTTCCCAGGCGACTTGTAACATACAGATCGCTTATGTAAAAGCACACGTCACAGGTTCTCGTCATGTGATCCAATGCATCCACCATGGTAAGCAATATGGCCTGATGATATGTTCCAGTTACCCTTCCAAAATGCTCCCTTGTCGCTTTCCCTGTCCGGAGCTGAGTCGACAGCACATATCCGCATTTTCTTTCCACATTTCCGCGAAACCGGCTGCTTGTCTCAATAAAAACATTTACTTGCTGCATGTTAATTCCTTCTCTTTTCTGTTTTGATCAATATGTAATGTCGGTATGCGTATCCTGTTATCTTGTTTTTTCCGCATTTTACTGAGTTTGGCACGATCGCCCAGCCTTTTGGCGGCTTCGGATCTCGCGGCCTTCCATGCTTGTCCAGCAAGCTTCTTCTGTTTATCTCTTCTTTTTCTGGATCTTTGCGGATTAGATTCCTGGACGGGTGATACCGTTTCAGATCTTCCGGCTCATGATCCTGCAGCGGCTTGGTTATGTACTGTGCTAGTTCTCCAGAATCAACGTCATACACCCTTTTTGTCTGTGCATGGCCATGTTCCCAGAGTGTTTCTACCAGCAGGCCTGTGTCTGTTTCATCGTTTGACTTCCGATTGATTAAAATATGTACATGGGGTCCTCCATTCTTCCCGATTTCTAACCGGTATATATACTTCAGTTCCCATCCATATTTTTTATACTTGTCCCGGAGCTTCCGGATAAACTTTGACATATCTTTCTGCATCTGTTTCCAAGGTGGGCGTGATCCTTTCTTGTATGTCAGTGTGAACCAGTAATCTCCTATTCCGAAATTCCATTTAATCAGACGGCGGACATCCCGTTCCCTTTTCCATTGGTTCTGTTTAGCGATCTCTTCTGGAGTGGCTTTTCTCCTCTTCTGTCTTTTCTGTCCCCTGGCTCCATATCTTCCTGTATGTTTTTCTTCTACTTCTCTGGTGTTCCCACAGTCCCAGGTCTGCCTTATATACCCACACTTCATAAAAGTGTCCCTCGTCTCATCTCTAATACGTTTAATCAAGCCTGCAAGGGGATCTTGTCCCCTCAAAAAAAAGGTTAAAAATATAGCGGTACATAACCGCCGGATGCTTGACTTTCCGGCTCCCTGGTGTTATATTTATGTAAACTAATTTACTCCAGGGACCGGATGGTCCTGGCTCAGGTGTTGCACCGCCTGAGCCTTTTTTATTTCGTTTTGTGTTTTAATCGATGTTCTGTGAAACAGATACCGATTATGCAGCTTTTCTTTATTTCCCGCTCAGCTTCCTCGGCTGTCGCATCACGATCTTCAATAAGAATCTGCATAAGGGCTGCAACGGCAACTGTCAGCTCATTCAGAAGGAGATGGCTGTCTCCTTCGAACGTTGTTTGTGCGCATTCATCTGTTGTTTTTACTTTAATCATTTTTACCTCTTGATTTCTCCTGTGAATTTGATATACTGAAGTTGTCTTTAATTACGCAAGCCCTTTACATTTGCAGATGTGAGGGCTCTTTTTATTGTTCTGGTTTTATCCTCCAGCCATGTGATTGTGATCATGGCCACGATCGTTATGCATATACTTCCTGTCAGGAATGTGAGCTTATCGCCCCAGTCCCAGAGTGGAAGTAATGCTACGAGCTGGCCTGTAATCAGGCTGATGATTAAGTTCTTCTGCATCTTTATTCGTCTCCTCTACCCCACTGATTTTCTTATGTAATAATCATTGACTATCCGAGATATGTTATCTATGATCTTCTGGTTGTCTTCCGGAGTATTGTTCTTGCAGTAGTCGTCATGAATCCGGATTACTCCTCCGGATCCGTTTTTGATTTCTTTGATAACTGCCATCTAGTTCACCTCCTGTTTTATCGTATGAAGATTATGTTTATTGTGTTTATAGAATTTTTACTACTTTGTCGAACGCTTTTTCTTGTGTTTTCGACAGTACGCTCCTATTCTGTATATACAGGGTGCTGACACACCCGAGTACATATGGAAGGAGGGTTGATTATGCGAAGATCTCAGACGCCGTTTAATGGCAAACGTTTTCTGCTTAATATCAATACCGGCGAAATTCACGACTTGGATAATGAAACAGCAGAATGCAAAATTGATAAAATTAAGCCAGAACACATTAGAATGGATAATTCTTATATGTCTTGTTTGATTTATGCAAAAATGATGGGATGCCCAAACGGAAATGGCTGTTACTATTGCCTACGGGATAAAGACGATCGGTCTTAACCCTTCCTTACGACCTGCATCATTAATCTGGTGCAGGTCTTCTTCTGTTATCTTGCCTTCCAGATGTTCCACCAAAGCTTCTGGATTGTTATGAAACCTTTCCCCGAGTTCCATAATTACACGGGCTGCAAGCTTTATATTTGTCTGTTTCAAGAGATCAAATCTGTTCACTTTCTTTTACCTCCTATCCAGCCTTACTGGCCTCAATGGTTATTCTACAAGCCTTCTTTTCTGTAATACTGTTGTAATATCTTTCATAAAATGCTAAAATTCTTTCATAATATAATGAAAAGAGGTATTTTATGTCGGATTACAATGATTCTCTCAAACGCATGACTAAAATCATGTCTGATAGTTTGCTTTGTACATCACAATTTCATAAAGCCGTAACTTCTTCTACTGCTTTTGCTACTACTCAAAGTGTAGCTAAAATCATGGAGCCGTATCGAAATTTGTGTAAAAATTTCAAAACCGCTTATTCAGATTCTATTGCCAAAACTATAGGTCCTTGTTTATCACAACAATTGGCAAAGTCCCTTTCTGACAGCATACACAAAAGTTTTTCTAATTCTCTAAAAAACAATCCTGCTTTTACAGAATTATCATTAACACTTAACAGGGCAACACCTGAATTAACTTTTTTATCCCATTCTCACACATATGATTTTCCAACTGATTTAGGTGGAATCTCTGAGAATGACGACTATGTTATTGTTGATAAATCAGCAATCAAGACCTATAACTTGCCGGATTCTGTTGCTATACCTATTGGCAACTGTCGAATCAAACTTCCAACATCTTTATTTGTTGCTATTGTTCAATTCATTATCGGCACTGTCATTACGCTCTCTCTTACTTTTGCACAGTCCTGTTCTTCAACTGAATCAGCTAATAAGCAGTTGCAAGTAGAAAATGTTCAAATCCAGCTTTTAAAATCTCAAAACATAATGTTTCAACAGTTACTTAACAATATAGATACTTCTTCCTCAAGTGAGATCGAAGCGATCAATGAGTTGAAGCAATCTGTCGAAGAGCAAAGTAAACAGCTTTCACAGTGTCAAGAAACCCTTGACAAGTTTGAAGAAGCTCTTGATAATCACGAGACAGTCGAGAATATTGATACAGCAAAGAAACCAATACAATAATTGCACTTACCTGCGTAATTACCAGACAGATCTTAAGCATGTTTATCTGATTACGCAGGTAAATAATTTCTTTTTCCATTTCTTCCATTTAAACCGCCTTTCTCTGTTCATCCGAGAAAAATATCGGATTCACATCGAGATGCTTGCATAATGCTAAAAATTCATCTACTCGCAAATCGCGATTTCTTTTCTCATTAAAAAGACTGTCATACAATGCCATGTATGGAATATGGGTTTTTCTTGATATATCTGATAGATTGAACCCTTTGTGTCTTATATACTCAGAAACTCTCTGTGTTGCTCCATCCATATCCGCGCCTCCTTTCTAAGTTTCTAAGAATTTATCTGTATAATATTCTATTATTCTCAGAATGTCAATACTTTTTTCTAATATTCTTAGAATTCTTATTGACACGTTAAAAACATAATGATATATTCAAGATACCAAGAAGAAACGAAGGGATTATTTATGAAAAGTTCTATCGGTGAAACATTAAAAAAATGCAGGCTTAACGCAGGGAAATCTGTAAAAGAAATTTCTGATTTATTAATATCTAAAGGTTTCAAAGCATCTGAAAAAACAATCTACAGCTGGGAAAGTGGTAATAGCCAACCTAGTCCTGACGCGTTTTTAATTATGTGCAAAGCTTATAATCTTTCAGATATATTAAGAACTTTCGGATATACGAATACTTCAGCTTCCGACGTTAAACCTGTCTCAACTAATAATCATGAATTTATAAAAAAATACCGTGAGCTTGACACCCACGGTAAAGATATGGTTGATACTGTTCTTCAGAAAGAATATGAGCACATTATTGAATTGCGTGATTTTGCTCCGCAATCTAAATATATAGGTAAAGATCCCGATAACATTGTCACTGTTGATCTCACACCTCTCGCCGCTCATACTCGTACAGATGTAGAACAAACTCCTGAAGGTGTTCAGCATGATCTGGATATTATGAACGATGATTCTCAATGGAAATAGAAAGGGGAAATGCAAATGCCAGAATTAAGTAGATTTGAGGGGATGGTTATTAAAATGTTATTTAATGACACTGTCCAGCATAATAAGCCGCATGTCCATGTTACTTACGGTGAATACAGAGCTTCTGTTGGTATTGACGGTGAACTGCTTGCTGGATCGCTTCCGCAAAAACAGTTTAAAATGCTGGTCGGTTGGCTTGCTCTGCACGAAGATGAAGCTTATGCAGCTTGGAACAAAGCTGTCAGAGGCGAACACTTTGATAAGATTAAGCCTTTACAGTAAGGAGGAATTCTTTATGTTTATTTCAAATGGAATTGTTTACGCTAGTGAACGCCCGGAAAATGTACAGATTATTGCAGTAAAGCCATTGGATGATATGATGATGCTTCTCACTTTTTCAACTGGTGAGCAGAGACTTTTTGATGCTTCGGTATTAAACGGCCCCGCTTTCGCTCCATTAACTGATGAAAAAATATTCAAAGACTGCAAAATCGTAGATGGAGTTGTCACCTGGATGGACGAAGATATTGACTGTGCTCCTGAATATATGTACGAGCATAGTTATGCGTATCCGTCCTTAAAATCCGCAATTTGAATTAAAAGGACTGATTTATTTGACCTACGAACAACTTTTAAGTACTGCCGATCAGGCCGGCCTTACAGTAAAGGAACGGCCGCTCCAAAAACATGATGGGCTGATCCGCGGCAATCGTATCGCTATTCGAAAAAGTATTGACACTCAGGCTGAAAAGTCCTGTGTGCTGGCTGAAGAACTTGGTCACCACTACACCACTACCGGCAATATCCTGGAACAGGCATCTGATGTGATGAACCGAAAGCAGGAATACCGCGCCAGGCTTTACGGCTATAATCTCCGTGTTGGCCTGATCGGGATCATTAAGGCTTACGAAGCCCGCTGTCGGAATCTTCATGAGATGGCTGAGTATCTGGATGTACCGGAGGATTATCTCATTGAAGTGATCGACTGCTACCGTTCCAAATATGGGCAGTATGTTGCTGTGGATAATTATATGATCTATTTTGTTCCCCAGCTGGCCGTGATGAGAATTGATGTTTTATAATAAATGCATAATGATGGCATAGAGTAATAACCAAGTAGCAAAGGTCGGAAAGGCTCCCGACACACTCGCAAGAGTACCTGAGATGATAGATACGCCGCCCATCTTGTTACTTGGATTATCTTAAAGGTGTTGTCGTTATGGCAACACCTTTTTTCGTTCTATAATAAAAAATACAAATAAGCAATTTTCTATGATGAATATCGTATTATTTGTGGATATTATAATTTAAAGGAGGCGTTTCTTATGAAAAAGAAAACCTGGTGTATCTCGTTGTTGCTGGCTTTATGCCTGCTCTTCTGTAGCATCCCTGTTCAAGCTGCAAGTGGTTGGAATTATTCATGTGGCGGTGGTTATCGAAAACCTATCACCTTAAAAAAAGGTAAAACTGTTACGGCTTATCTTGCACGCTCAGAGCGTATGGGATTCAATGTTCCCGGAAGTGGTTACAAATGGAGTAGTTCGAATAAAAAATGCGCTACTATTTCCCGCGGTGTAGCAACATATAAAAAAAATGGTTCTACAATCATTACAGCAAAAAAGGGAAAGAATGTATATAGGTGTAAACTTATAACAGAATCACCCAGAGCAGGAAAAGCCGTATCTACAATGACTGTCGGAAAAACCTATCAGTACTCTATTTATGGAACAAAACAGAAAATCGCCTGGAAATCTTCAAATAACTCTGTGGTTTCTATTAATTCCAAAGGAAAGGCTACCGCAAAACGTTCTGGATATGTAACAATAACAGCAACTTTCGGAACTTATCATTTTGAATCTTATGTAAATGTCAATCCGAAACCCACTGTTGTAAAAACGTATAATATAGGACAGACCTGGAAAGTTCCTGGTCAGTGGAGTTTAAGAATCAATTCCGTCACAGAAATGGACGAACGTAATCCATATTCGGATGTTTATCCGGACGCTGTATATCTCATTGATTATACTTATGAAAATCTTGGATATGGTGATGGATTATATATTTCAATGGATCTTCAAAGAATTGTAGACGCAAAAGGCTATACTGGATATTCTTATCCAAACGATCAGGCATATTATCCTCAGGAACTTCCTGTTGGTGCCAAGTGTCACGCTCAGGGAATCATCGGTGTTGATCATGCCGGAAACTTCAAGATTTATGTTGATCAATATACCAACACAACATACAAAAAATATTCCGCAATTTTTAATATAAAAATCAATTAAACATATAAAAACCGCCCCAGTACGCCAATACCGGGACGGTGGTGGATCTCCGAAGAGATATCCGTTTTCAGCAAAAATATTGTATCATCTTCGGAGCGGCTGCACAATCAGAACATTTGTGTGGTCGTTATTTTTGTACCCATTTTTACATATTTTAAACCGAGGTGATATTATGGAACTTTTAAATGTATGTATCTACCTGCGTAAGTCCCGTGCTGATCGGGAGGCTGAAGCCCGAGGTGAAGGCGAAACTCTCGCCCGACACGAGCGGATCCTGCTGGATCTTGCAAAAAAGCGTGGCTATAATGTAGGGGCGATCTATAAAGAGATTGTTTCCGGTGAGACGATTTCTGCAAGGCCTGTTATGCAACAACTTCTTCGTGAAGTTGAATCCGGTATGTGGGATGGTGTCCTTGTTGTTGAAGTGGAACGTCTGGCTAGAGGCGATACCATTGACCAGGGTGTTGTTGCCAGATCTTTCCAATACTCCAACACATTAATCATTACTCCACTTAAAACTTACGATCCAAACAACGAATACGACGAAGAGTATTTTGAATTCGGACTTTTTATGTCCCGGCGTGAATACAAGACCATTCGCCGCCGTCTCACTGCAGGTCGCGAATCTTCCGCAAAAGAAGGAAAATATTGCGGCAGTAAGCCGCCTTATGGATATTCCCGTGTAAAACTTGTTGGTGAAAAAGGATGGACACTGCAGCCTGTTCCTGACCAGGCAGAGATTGTCAAGCTTATATTCAATTTATATGTCCATGGAGTATCCGGCGAACGAATTGGAATGGCTAAGATCTGCCGTAAATTAAATGATTCCGGAATCAAGACCATGGATGGTGGCCTATGGACCATTTCTCGTGTGCAGGCAATCCTCAGAAATCCAGTATATGAAGGAATGATACGATGGAACAGTCGGAAAGCAGTAAAGCATATAAAAGATGGGCAAATAACTATCTCCCGTCCTTTCGCTCAGAATTATATTCTTGTCAAGGGCAGGCATCCTGCTATTGTATCAAGGGAACTCTTTCAGCAAGCTCAAGATATCGTAAACAAAAATCCTGCACGGCCGCTTAACTCTTTGCATGTTCTTCGTAACCCTCTTGCCGGTATTGTTCGTTGTGGAAAATGTGATCATGTTATGACTCGTAAATCCCCTAATGGAAGACAGGGTGATCTGATCCGGTGCCCATACAGTTCTTGTAGCAATATAAGCAGCAAGCTTCCTCTTGTTGAAAAGGCTCTTCTTGACGGAATCCAGGAGCTTGTAGATGGCTACAGACTAAATAACAGTGTTTCCGATCAGGAGTATTCTCTTTCTATTTCTGAAAGAGAAAAAATGATTCAAGGAAAATTAAAAGAAATTGATATTTTAAAGAAAAGGAAACAAAGGCAGTATGATCTTCTTGAACAGGGAATTTACTCCACGGAAGAATTTCTTGAACGCTCCCGTGCTACTGCTGCCGAGCTGTCTGCCTGCGATGCAGTAATTCTTTCTCTGAAGCAAGAAATTGAACATGAACAGGAACTTCAGTTTCAACGTTCCTCTTTTATTCCCAAGTGCGAGGATCTTCTCGCAAATTACTGGACGTGGGATACCTCTACAAAGAACCGATTTCTCCGTGAACTGATAGAAAAGGCTGTTTATACTAAAAACGCAAAAAATACATGGAAAAATGGCGATGACATCTCTTTTACTTTAGATATTTATCCAAAAATCCAGCAAAAGTAAGTGTAGGTAGCCTTTATGTACCTGCACATTAGCCCGTATCGTGTCCTCCGGCCAGGTTGCGTAGATCTCACTGCTGGCCACGTTTTTGATATAATCCTTGTATCTTACATAATAATCCTGTGCAGAGGTATCCCCTACCGGTCCGTCATGGACTACGATATATTCCGGGATCACCACTTTGTTTAATACGATCTCGCCGGTTTCATTTATCGGCTTGATCTCTGCTTCTGGATTTTTGGGAGGATATTCCCCAAAAAGCGTATGGGGTCCGATGACGATCCGCTGATAATCCACTCCATTACCCTGCTGTCTGCTAAGGGATGCTCCCTGCCTAGCAATGGAATAGGGAAGAACTTCTGTCCCGGCTATTTCTTTTGGTGTAAAACCCTCCGCACTGATCTGAACTGTGTATTCTGCATAGGGCTGCTGCTCCACCGGTTTCATGCTGTATTCCAGCGGAGGAGCTGCCAGTTCCAGCATCGGCGTTCTTCCGGAGGAATCCGTGTGAACTTCTTCGATCACATTGTCCGGGACTCCTGTGTACGAGATCCGCACTGCAGCATTTTCCACAGGACGGTTACTGGCACTGTCCAGCACCGTCACCTGCAGCTGTCCCTGATCCGGCATATCCTGCTGCATTGAAATATAAGAATGATTTTTCATAAACAGAGGCTCCTTTTTGTGCCTGAAAACACACTGGTTCTCTGCTAGTATATGTTTGCATAAAAAAAATGTCTCTTACCTGATATACAAATAAGAGACATCTTCTTCAGTTACAAATTATAAATTTTTTCCACCTCTTCAAAGTTCCCTGACTTCTAGCGTTTCCGCAATTTCCAAGAGCTGTTCTTCATTGACAAAATTGCTGATACAACCCATTCCCTGAACGCACGCACTTCCTGTTACATTTCCAAACTTAATACACTGTTCAGTTGGATGATGATGATAAAGTCCATAAATAAAGCCACTCATAAATGCATCTCCTGCTCCTGTTGCATCAATAGCTTTTACATTTTGTACAGAAGATATGATTTTTATTCCATCCTTATTTTTAAGTAGGCACCCTTCCTTGTCCATTTTGATCGTCACGTCAGAAAAAAATTCCGATAGAACGTCAGCAGCCGCTTCCACACTGGACGTTCCTGTGATCTTCATGGCCTCTTTCTGATTGGGAATATAATAATCTGCGATTTCCAGATAATCCCTGTATTTTTCCAATGTCAGATCATCTTCCCATCCCGTATCAAAAATCTGGATACAACCATCTTTTTTCAGTCTTTTATACACATCTAAAAATCCAACATGCATATCTACCACATATGCGCCTTTCAGATTTTCATAAACTTCATCCATAACAGCATCATTAATATCCATTCCATCTGTATAGGAAATAAAACTTCTGTCACCACAATACAGCAAGGTGGAAGACAGCACCACCGGCATCTTGTTTCCTTTATAAAGATTCACAGTTTTTACCGGATAGCTATTCAGTGTTTTTTTCACAAATTCCGAAAAAAGATCATGCCCCGCAAAAGTAATAATTCTGGACTCAACTCCAAGCCTTGAAAGATTGATCATGGTAGCCGGAATCCCACCACCAAACTGCATGGAAAATCCTCTGGCGAAAATCTCCTCTCCCTTATCAGGAAGTCTATCAAGACCAGAATAGATCAGATCGATATTGGAATAGCCTACGCCACCTACAAAACTCATATCAGTTCCATTCCTCCATATAGTCTTTATTTGTGGCTAAATATGTTTCCACCAGTTTCTTGGCCAGTGAGTAGGAATTGACAAGAGGATGCACCATAAGGCAGTCAATTGCTTTACTTATGCTTCTTGTGCGGATTGCTTCAGAAGCCAGCCTTTCGTAAACCTTTACCCTGCGAATGAGTTCCATCTGCAATTCCCCGGGATTTGGAACTTTATGCGGAATCATCTCACCATCTTTAAGATCACATGTAACTTCCACAACGTCTGTATCAAGGAGTCCCGGAATTGCTCCGTTATTCGGTACACAAAGAATCATCTCACTGTCTTTTCCACTTAATTTGGAACGGATATATTTCAGAGCAACACCTGCATAGCCTCCATCATCCTTTGCATAAATATCAAAATGATAGGGTTCTTTTGCTCTGGATACGCCAGTCTCATTTGCCATATAAGCATCTTCACGTTTGCCATACCACTTATCATAAACCTTCAGGCAACTTTCAAAATCATTTTCAACATCCATGTGTGACAGTTCCTCCGTCATATGGATATTCACATCACGGATCACTTCTCCTCTGGTGATACCCGCATCCAGAATATGCTGAACTGCTTCTTCTCTGTAATAAAAATAGTACAAATATTCATTAAGAATACATCCCATATGCTCTACCAGATCTTTTTTAAAAAAACGCATATCCGTATCCGTATACAATCTTTCATCTTTTAAAAGCTCCGGCAAAATCTCTTTTCCATCCAGCTTAATACTGTCAAAAAAAGAAAGATGATTCAATCCATAGCAGTCTCCCGTCACAGAATTTTGCGGAACCTTATACATTTTTGCAAAGGAATGGAGAAGGCTGCTTGGAGCATCGCAGATACCATAGGTAAAATCATATCCCATATCACGCAGAGTCTGGGATACTACTCCCGCCGGGTTGGTAAAGTTAAAGATCTTTACATCCGGAGAAGCGTATTTTTTTGCAAGCTCACAATATTTTACCAGAGCCGGCACAGAACGCATAGCAAAAGAAAAACCTGCCGCACCGGTAGTTTCCTGTCCCAAAACCCCCAGATTCAGAGCTACTCGTTCATCCTGGATACGCATATCATCCTCTCCAACACGAATCGTTGTTATGATATAATCTGCATCTTTAATGGCTTCTACAGGATCTCCTGTAAGCTCCAGCTGCAAGGCTGGCTGCAGACGCTTTGCAACCTGCTGTGCCATTTTACCATAGATATTAAGCTTCTTTGGATCATTATCCATAAAAATCACTTGGTTGATCCCCAATTCCAAACTGCTCTGAGCAAGGCTTTTTGCCAAAAACATAGAACGTACTCCACCACCGCCGATTACTGCTATTTTCATCTGTAATTCCTCCTCTTTCTGTCTTTTTAGTAGTCTGCCTCATTCATCTTAAACAACCGATTAATGGCACTTACTACAATTACCCCTGCAATAATAAGAATCACTCCCATCATGTTGGCATAACCATAATTATTATCTGTCATAGATGTTTTGTACAGGTATAGCGGAAGATTCAGTGTTGTATCTCCCGGACCTCCGTTGGTTGTCAGATAAATGAGTTCAAATTCTCTCAGCATACTGGTTGCCGCCAGAATCTCACAGGTTCCAATAATAGTACGGATCAGCGGGAGACGAATCTTCATATTGATCTGCATGTCTGTGGCACCATCGATCTTGGCCGCTTCCACAACATCCTCGGGAATGGACAGAACACCTGCAAGCACAAGAATGATGATCATTCCCGTATACAGAAGCCAGCTCCATGTAACTGTGATAAAGGCACTGTTCTGATCAAAGAACCAGTTTTTCATAAATGGTTTCCCGGTTACTGTTTTTACAAAAGAATTGATAATACCATACTGCGCATTAAATACATTCAAGAAAATAACAGCCAGTGCCGCTGCAGATACCACATTCGGGATCATATAGATAGTTCTGAGGACTTTCCAACCTTTTTTTCTTTTTGAAAGCATAAACGCGATCACAGTTCCTAGCATCACATGCACAACAGACTGAAGCACAACCCAGATTCCCGTATTCTTCAGTGCTGTAAGCATTCGTGCGTCGTTCCGGAAAGCATTGATATAATTATCCAGTCCAATAAATTTAAATACACCGCCTGCTTTCCATTCAAAAAATGAACTTCCAAACACCATACACATCGGAGCTAGGTAAATCAATGCAAAAAGGAGCAGACACGGCAAAAGAAAGCTTGCCAGTTTCCATTTTTTAACTTTCATTTCTCATCTCTCCTGTTTCAGTCTGTTCTTAACCTCCGGCGACTTCAGAAGAAGGTATGTCCTGCCGAAGCCGCGGAAATCATATAATTATCAGTTTTTCTGTGCAGCGTCTGTAAGAGCCTGTGCGAACTCTTCCGGAGTAATTTCTCCCTGCGCAAGGAGCGGATACTGAATACTGATCTCATCCACTACATTTGCATACCAAAGGCTCTGGAAATCATTAATGCTGTGCGCTGCTTTATCGCCGTTTGCGATGACTTCATTTACAAGTGGCTTTACATTATCAGATGTAAGACCCTCCATAGCCGGAATATCGCCTGTAATTTCAAGCATTTTAAGCTGGCTCTCCTCGTTTGTGAGGAATTTAACAAATTTAAGAGTTGCATCCAGTGTTTTCTCGTCCTTGGAAGCAACATTAAAGCCAATTTTTCCACTGTTATACATAACATCACCAGGATACATTGCAGTACCGACTTTATCTGCAAATCCATCTTCAACCATAGAAGTATCATAGAAATCGCTAATCATCCAAGGACCATTTGCGATGATAGCTGTCTGTCCCATAAAGAAGTTGCTTGCAGCATTCTCATATTTTCCACCAACTGCATCCGGAGTTGTATATTTCTGAAACATGGTCTGAATCCTGGTTGCTGCATCGATAAATTCTTTTGTATTATAATCTGTCGGGAGCATTGTATTCATAAACTGTTCTCCCTCATCGCTCTCACCAATCATAGCACCAAGCATCAGTGAAGTTACCCAACCGGAATCGGCGGTATCCATGGAAAGTGGTGTAATGCCTGCATCCACAAGCTTGTCACACTGCTCAAAGAACTCGTCCCATGTCTTTGCCGGTTTCTCAATTCCTGCCTGAGCAAAGAGATCTTTGTTGTAAAAGTATCCTATTACCTGTCTGGTATAAGGAATTCCATAAATCTTACCATCGCGGGAGTTTACATCCCAACATGTGTCAGTTGCAAGTTTTTTCCAGTCATCATCTACATAATCAGTAAGGTCGACAAGTTGATCCTTCATTGAATCAATCAGATTATATCCACCTGTGCTGAATGTATCTGGAAGAGAATTGGAAGAATACAGAACTTTCAGCTTATCCACATAGTTCTGATCACCTGCGATTTCTTCCACATTGACCTTGATACTGTCACCGTACTCCTCATTAAAAGCTTCCAGACGATCCTGGAACCATTCTGTATTAACACTGACACCAACCCAGGATGTAGGAAATGTGATTTCTGTCACATCATCCGCTTTTACTGTTGTGGCCATGCCTCCTGCCATGGATAATGCTGTCACTGCTGACAATACTGTGGCCATCACCTTTTTTGTTTTCATATTAATTGCCTCCTTTTATTTGATTTATAAAATTTCATCTTCAACCTTTGACAGATCCAGCTACCATACTGGTAGTAACCTGTTCCTGCAGCAATACATAGATTACAATGCTTGGTAGAATTACCATAGTCAATGCCGCAAACATCGCCGTATAGTTAAACGAAAACTGAGATGTGAAATAATTCAGAGCAAGAGGAAGGGTTCTTACTTCTGTGCTCTTGGTAAGAACGAGTCCGAACATGAACTCATTCCATGACGTCAGGAACTGTAAAATTGCCCCTGTTGCAAGTCCTGATTTAGCCAGCGGAAATACAATTACAAAGAATGTCCGATAAAACCCGGCTCCGTCAATATAGGCAGCTTCTTCCAGTTCCTTGGGGATGCCCTGAAAATAGCTTTTGAATACAAAAAGTGAAGTAGGAAGTCCCAGTGCCGCATACACAAGTACAAGCCCTGACCTTGTATCAAACAATCCGATTCCCATCATGATCTTATAGATTGGCATCAGAAGTGCCGAAGTAGGTACAAGAAGAGACGCAGATAAAAGCAGTGTGATAAAGGTACTTCCCTTAAACGTATATCTGGCCAACACATAGGCAGCCATGGAAACAATCAGGATATTTAGCAGGGTACTTGTAAAAGAAATCACAACACTGTTTCCATAAAACTTAAAAATTGGAGCCAAGTCCAATGCAGCCTTATAACCATCAAAGCTTAATGATGTAGGCAGTGCAAATGCAGATGATAGGATCTCCTTATTGGATTTAAAGGATGACATCACGATCCATACCAATGGTCCTACTGAGATCAGTGCCATAAATCCCAAGAAAACAAATCTAAATATTCTCCAAAGAATATCTTTAAAGCTCTTCCCCCCCATTTTATATTTCCTCCCTTCTGAGTACAGTTCCTCTTTCCAATAATTTATAGGGTAGTGTATACTCTATATTTTCTTCTCTGTTTCTACTTTTGTTACACAAAATCTCAAGAGTCCATTCCACCATCTTATCCAGGGGCTGATAAATCGTAGTAAGTTTAGGAACCACCCGCTCTGATATACTTAATCCATCGAATCCCAAAACGGATACATCTTCCGGAACCTTCAGGCCATGTTCATTTAACGCTGTAATTGCTCCTACCGCAGTCTCATCGGAAAAAGCAAATACTGCAGTGAACTTCTTTTTCTTTCGCAATGCACTGTTCATAGATCGATAGCCTTTTTCGAAGGTAAGCTGACCGTATTCTGCCATGTCATCACTGAACATAAGTCCATATTCCTCCATTGCCTTCTTACAGCCAACTAACCGCTGGAATCCTGAACTGATGCTTGTAGAAAGATCAGTCAGAATCAGTATCTTCCTGTGTCCCATTTCAAGAAGATATTTCATTCCCTCGTAAGCAGCCATCATATCATTAATGTGTACCATATCGCATCTACTATCAAAAGCTGCGCCTCCCAGCATAACCACTTTGATATTCTTTGCCCGGATATATCGTATCACCTCACGGTCAATCTCCTCCTCCAGATAAATAACTCCCATCACATACAATTCCTTCAGGATACTCTTATAACTGTCATCTCCCGGAAATGTAGGAAGAAATATCACTCTACATTTGTATTTTGGCATCTGCCGGATAATCTCCTTTATGGATTCACTGAAATATCCAAATTCCAGATTAGGAATCAGAACTACGATCACACCATCTGACTTACGCGTTGGATGATTTGGCACATAACCAACCGTATTAGCTGCCTCCTCAATTCTTCTGGATAATTCATCACTCACCACATTCTGTCCTGAAAAATATCTTGAAACAGTTGCTGGAGACACATGTGCCATTTGTGCAATCTTTCTGATTGTACCTGCCATTGTCTCATCTCCTTATGTGATTTTTCTTATTATTTGAAATTTATTTTTTATTTCTTTTGGTATTTTACACGATTTAATATCGTCATCTACATTTTTGATTGTACAAAGTCCCAAATAAAATGTCAATCTTGTTTCATGTGTTTCATCTTGGTTTCATATGTTTCACTAAAAAAAGATGGAACAATCCGGACATTTTCCTGACCATTCCATCTTTTATATATCTTTACTCCATAATCCTCATCAGAATATCTTCAGAATATCATTATACATAACTATAACCATCAACGCCATCAAAAGCATCAGTCCCGCAAAATGGATCATGCCTTCTACCTGACGGTTTACCGGTTTTCTCCGGATCGCTTCTGTCACCAGAAATACCAGCCTCCCTCCATCCAGCGCAGGAAGAGGAAGAAGGTTCATCACTCCCAGGTTTGCAGAAAGAAGGACTGCCATATTCAACAAATTCATCCAGACCATCAGCGTTCCCTCACTTTTGGACTGTTCGTAAGTGTCGCCAATGGCATCCACAACACCCACAGGACCACTTAAGTCTTTCATTCCAAGGTTACCGGTCACAAGCTCTTTCAGGCTTAAGATCGTAGTACGGATCATGTATTTTACTTCCACAGCACCATATTTCAGAACATTAAAGCCGGAAGTTTTTTCACTGTATGTGTTATATCCAAAACCGGAAACCGGTGTTCTGTATTCCCTTGGCGTTATCTCTGCCTCATATTCCAGTCCGTTGCGCTCATAGGTGATCGTCACAGGTTCATTGGATAACGGATGCTCTTCGATGTATTTTTCATATGCATTTCCGTCCGGAACCTCCACACCATTGATCTTCGTGATTACATCACCGGCTTCCAGACCTGCTTCTTCCAAAGGCATTCCCTTGATCAGTGATTCCACAGTCATGGAATTTACATCAGAACGGTTAAAGCCAAGAAGATACCGCACATTTATATCTGGTTTATAGGAAATCTCCAGTTTCTTTCCATCACGTTTTACTTTCAGCCGAATAGTATCTCCCTCTTTCAGTTCATTGAGATACGAATATACATAGAGATCTTTCCCCAGATCAATATGGTAGCCCTGATATTCCGTGATCACATCACCCTTTTTCAATCCTGCCTTATCCGCAGCAGAATTTTGGGTTACTTCTAATACGGTTGCCGGATCATAGCCCATACAGCCCACAATGATCACAGACAAAATAAATGCCAGAAGAAAATTAAATACCGGACCGGCAGCAACCACTGCGATCCTGCCCCACACAGGAGCAGAATTAAAGGTTCCCGGACTGTCATCTTCCGCATCCTCTCCGGCCATGGCACAGGAGCCTCCAAGAGGAAACAATTTCACAGAATAACGTGTACCACCCTTTACTGTACTTATGATCCTGGGTCCCATACCAAGAGAAAATTCCAATACCTCGATGTGATTCTTTTTTGCCAGAAGAAAATGTCCCAGCTCATGGATCAGTATCACAACGCTGAAAATAATTACAGCAATCACAAATCTCAATTTACCACCTGCTTTCGATCCACTGATAAGTATCCTGCTCTACAGAAAGGATCTCATCCAGATCCGGATGTGCGATTTTTTTATGTCTTTCCATAGACTGTGCAATAATCTCATAAATATCCAGAAAACCGATCTTTTCCTCCAGGAATTTCTTTACTGCAAGCTCATTGGCTGCATTAAAGACAGTCGGCATACTTCCGCCCTCCCGGGACGCCTGGATCGCCATAGGCAGTCCCCGGAATGTCTCCATATCCGGAACCTCAAATGTGATCTCATGAAGCTTTGTGAAGTCAAGGCGATCTCCGTCCAGATATCGTCTGTGTGGATAGTACAAAGCGTACTGGATCGGAAGTCTCATATCCGGAGTTCCAAGCTGTGCCATGATCGCACCATCTTTAAACTCCACCATGGAATGGATGATACTCTGTGGCTGCACCACCACCTGAATATGATCCAGATCCATGTCAAACAACCATTTGGCTTCCATAACTTCCAGCCCTTTGTTTACCAGGGTTGCAGAATCTACGGTGATCTTTCGTCCCATTACCCAGTTTGGATGCTTCAGAGTATCTGCAACAGTGACCTTTCGCAGCTCTTCTGTGGTACGTCCGCGGAAGGGGCCACCGGATGCCGTGATCAGAAGCTTGTGAATCTCTTTGTTTTCTTCTCCGTGGATAGCCTGGAAAATAGCACTGTGTTCACTATCTACCGGAAGGATAGATACGCCATACTTTTTTGCCATCGGCATGATCAGATGACCGGCTGTGACAAGGGTTTCCTTATTTGCCAGGGCAATGTCCTTTCCGGCACGGATTCCCTCCATCGTAGGACGGATTCCGATCATTCCCACGATCGCAGTGACAAGAATTTCTGATTCCGGCATGGACGCAAGCTCCAGAAGTCCCTCCATTCCGCTGACTACCTTTGTATCCGTGTCCGCAATACGCGTTTTCAGATCCTGGGCTGCTTTTTCATCCCAGACTGCTGCCAGAAGTGGATGAAACTCCCGGATCTGCTCTTCCAGTTTCTCCACACTTTTGCCTGCACTGACTGCAACAACACGAATATCTTCGTTTTTTCTTGCCACATCCAGTGTCTGGGTCCCGATGGAGCCGGTAGAACCTAAGATTGCAATATTCTTCATTTCAATGTCTCCTAAATTCCAAGAATCGTTTTTGCAAGATAGTAAATAACAGGGGCTGTGATGATCACACTGTCAAAACGGTCCAGGATTCCTCCATGGCCCGGGATCAGCTTTCCATAGTCCTTGATGTTCTGGTTTCTTTTGATCGCAGATGCAGCCAGATCACCCACCATGGAAATCAGAGCTCCAACTGCGCAGATCAAGGCATACTCAGCCATTTTTCCCTGTGTTGCCGCTGCATAGATCACTCCAAGAAGCGCCGCTCCCGCAACGCCTCCTACAGCTCCCTCGATGGATTTTTTCGGGCTTAAAACCGGCGCCATTTTATGCTTTCCGATAAGCATTCCCACACAGTAAGCACAGGTGTCACATCCCCAGGAGCACAGGAATATCAGCCAGACCAGGAATTTTCCATCCGGAAGGCTTCTGGTAAGATAGATAAAGGAAAGCATCACAGCAACATATACAACTCCAAAGAATGCTGCCATCACCTGTTCCGCATGATATTTCGGATAACCGAATACGTAAACAAACAGGATCAGAATCATACTGATGATGATCGCCATAGTTCCGTAATTTCCGAAATCAGCTTTCATGGCAATATAATAAAGCACTGCTCCAAGATATCCTACAAGTTCCAGCACGGTAACATGCTCATCACTTACCTTCATTACCTTGTAAAGTTCTCTCATTCCGATCAATGAAACAGCCAGAAGTGTAAAAAATAAGATCCAGCTTCCGGAAATGATAGTTGCCAGGGCAATAATGACAAGGACGATACCACTTATCAGTCTTGTCTTAAACATGATCTACTCCTCCTTGACGCCACCGTAGCGTCTGTCTCTCTGATTGTATTTCTCGATGGCTTTGATCAGCTCTTCTTTATTGAAATCCGGCCATGCAACCGGTGTAAAATAAAACTCGGAATAAGCAAGCTGCCAGAGCAGAAAATTGGAAAGCCGCTGCTCCCCGCTTGTACGGATCAAAAGATCCGGATCCGGTACACCTGCAGTATCCAGATAGCTCTCAATAGTATCTTCTGTAATGCTGTCCGGCTCAACTTTTCCGTCTTTTACATCCTGTGCCATCCTCTGCATTCCACGGCGGATCTCATCACGGCTTCCGTAATTTAATGCCAACTGAAAATAAATACCGTCAAAATCTTTGGAATATTCCTCTAATTCCCGGACACTCTTCTGGATATCCGGTGCAAAGGCAGTAATATCTCCGATGACTTTCATCTTCATATTATTTTTCTTGGAAATCTTGATACATTTCTTAAGATAACCACGAAACAGTTTCATCAGTGCCTCCACTTCTTCTCTGGATCGTT
The DNA here is from genome assembly GCF_003478985.1 of Ruminococcus sp. AF20-12LB. Lineage (NCBI taxonomy): Bacteria > Bacillati > Bacillota > Clostridia > Eubacteriales > Oscillospiraceae > Ruminococcus > Ruminococcus sp. AF20-12LB. Next base: position 151,798 of record NZ_QUGH01000009.1, read on the forward strand.
TCCAGTTTTCTGTGGAAAAAGCGTAGACCGTAAGATATTTCACACCAAGGTCTTTGATATCATAACAAATGTTTTCCAGATTGGCACATCCCTTTACATGTCCGTAGGTTCTCGGCATTCCACGTTCCTTTGCCCAGCGTCCGTTTCCGTCCAGAATGATCGCGATATGATTTGGTACGTTCATAAATCTCCTCCATACAGAAAGAGAGCTTCTTCAAAGAAGCCCTCTCTATCCTCGTATTTCTTACACTTATACAGTCAGAATCTCTTTAGACTTGTTCTCGATCGCCTTGTCAACTTCCTTGATGTACTTATCTGTAAGTTTCTGAATCTGATCCTCAAGCTCTTTGATCTCATCCTCAGAAACATCCTGTTTTGCAAGCTTCTTAAATGCATCGTTGGCATCACGACGGATATTTCTTACTGCAACCTTGGCACCCTCACCTTTTTTCTTAACGTCCTTCACCAGCTCTTTACGACGCTCCTCGGTAAGCTCCGGGAAAACAAGGCGGATCATTTTTCCATCGTTGCTCGGGTTTAATCCCAGATCAGAGCAAAGGATCGCTTTTTCAATCGCTTTGATCATGCTGGATTCCCACGGTTGGATCTGGATCATACGTGCCTCCGGTACAGAAATGTTTGCAACCTGCTGGAGCGGAGTTGGTGCTCCATAATAATCTACGGTAAGTTTGTCAAGAATATGCGGGTTTGCACGGCCGGCTCTGATGGTTGTCAGCTCACTCTCCAAAGCATTCAGTGTTTTTCCCATTTTTGTTTCGTATGCCTGAATTCTCTCATCCATTTCACATATCTCCCTGTATGGTTATTTTTTATTATTCCCTTTTGATCACACGGTTACCTTTGTTCCGGAGAACTTGCCATGTACGGTATTGACGATGCTGTCCTTTTCATCAAGGCCGAATACCAGCATCGGCATCTTCTGCTCCATACACATGATGGAAGCGGTAAGATCCATAGCTGCCAGCTTCTTTGCAACTACTTCATCAATGGAAATCTCATCATACTTCTTGGCATCCGGATTTACCTTCGGATCACTGTCATAGATTCCGTCAACAGCCTTGGCAAGAAGAATGGCATCTGCGCCGATCTCAACAGCACGAAGTACAGTAGCTGTATCTGTAGAGAAATACGGATGGCCGGTACCACCTGCAAAGAATACAACCTTTCCTTCTGCGAAGCTCTCCTCTACCGCATCCTTGGAATAAAGTGTGGTAAATGCGCCACATACAAACGGGGTGAACACCTCTGTCTTAAGTCCCACATATCTGCAGATGTCAGACACATAGATACAGTTCATGATAGTAGCAAGCATGCCGATCTGATCTGCCTTGCTTCTGTCCATGGCTCCGCTGGTACGTCCTCTCCAGAAATTTCCGCCTCCGATCACGATACCAACCTGAAGTCCTTCATCCACTATAGTCTTGATCTGTTTGGCAACCTCTGTAACAGTTGCTTCATCAAAGCCTCTCTTCTGCTCTCCTGCAAGAGCCTCTCCGCTTAATTTCAGTAACACTCTTTTCATATGTTTATTCTCCTTTACCATACGCCGGATACAACTTCATTGCCGTCATCATCAAAAGTTGTGGATACCGTAAACGTATCATAATAATAATAACCTGTCTTACCGGACTCCGGCTCGTCCTCATAATCACTACCATTTGGGCTGCCGCATGCATTCTCAAGTTCAGACATGGGCCGACCAATATATCTTGCTGCTACAGATGACGGATCATCCTCGCCGGATGGTGCTTCCGTAGGATCCGGTGCATCAGAAGAATCAGAGGAAGCCGGTGCAGATGTTGGATGATCCGGTGTGGATGTGGAGTCCGAAATGCCGGACGAACTGCTGTCTGTACTGCCTCCATTATTATCAGAGTTCTTCGGAGTCGGAGTCACGACCGTACTGTCCGAAGAATCTGTACTGTCACTGTCACTTTCATCCTCAATGCCAAGCCTTGCCTTTACATCCTTCAGGGTAGACACCTCTTTGGTGCTTCCGCTCGCCAGATATGTAGCATATGGGATTCCGTCTTCACCCTCACCATCCATACAAAGACTCAGCTGTGAGATTGTCAGAAGCGGCAGCTGGCGGAAGAAACATTCATTCTGATCTTCGTCAGAAAATGTGATTCTTACATCAAAACTTGTTGCTGTATCCCCGTTATCATCCTTCTGGCTCTTCTCCATATAATAAACAGCCTTGTCGTTGGAAGCCAGTGTGAATTTACCATTTACAAGATCACTTCCCCAGGTCTCATCGCTGTCATCGCCATCATCTCTGGTAGGACGGACATAAATTGCAGAAATCGTGGAGTTCATCTTGTTGGTAAATACAATACTGGTAGTGGTCTCACTCTTGGTTCCCATTACATTCTTGATATTTGCTGTTTCATCAGCAGAGGTCTGCATCTCCACCACATCCGTTTTTGCAGCTTCCGTTACCGTCGGGGTTGCCGTTGCCTCCACCTTCTGCTCCGGTGCCACAGAGTTCTTCTTTCCGCAACCGGCTGCAAGCATGCTCGCTGCAAGAATTCCGGCAAGAATCAAATAGCGTTTTTTCATTATATCTCCTCCATATTAAATGGTCCTATTCTCTGTCAGGTTTTCCTTTTCTATTATTACAGAGTATCACTTTCTTGTCAACCTGACCGTTCTGAATTTCACAGAATCTTTAGATATTTTGTTACTGTTCATTCCGTTCTCAGCAACACGCTTCGCGATGCACAGAACTTATGCTGATCGCATAATTCGCGCGGTACGTCTTGATGTTTCTAATTGGAACAGCTGAGGTCAGAATCCGTTTTCCTTTCGCTGCCTGCGCATATCACGACGCATTTTCGCAGCTTCATTCCGGGCTTTTTCCGCTTCTGTGGTAATGATCAGTTCCGGTACCTGGATCGGTTTCTGGTCTTCATCTACAGCCACCATCACAAAAAATGCCCGGTTTACAGTATGACGCATGCCATCCGGCTGTTCCACATACGTATCGATCTCAACCTCCATGGAAGTTCTTCCCACATAAGTCACATATCCCTTAAGTACTACGATCTCTCCCTCATAGATCGCATGCTTGAACTGAAGATTGTCCACTGCCGCAGTTACTACCCGATATGTCTCCGCATGACGCATAGCTACCACTCCGGCAACCTCATCCAGCCACTGCATCAGTGCTCCGCCAAAAAGTCTTCCGCCTCCGTTCAGATGCTGCTGCATGATCAGATGAACCTGCTCCGTCATTGATGCTTCTACCGTTTTTTTACGTCTGTCCTGTACCTCTGTCATTTCTCATTCCCCGCATTTTATCATACTTTTATTTTTTCGGTTGAAATCAGCTGATCAATAAAGATTTTTTACTTTAAAGTCCCGCTCCGCTTCTCTTCTCTGATCCTTCTTTGCAATATCCTGGCGCTTGTCGTAAAGCTTTTTACCACGCGCCATGCCAATCTCTATTTTTACCAGACTGTCCTTGAAATAAACCTTCAGTGGTACCAAAGTCAGTCCTTTTTCCTTTAATTTAGCTTCGATCTTATTGATCTCGTAGCGATGCAGCAGAAGCTTACGCACACGAAGAGGATCTTTGTTAAAAATATTTCCTTTCTCATAAGGAGTGATATGCATTCCATATACATAAACTTCTCCGTTTTCCACACGGACAAAGGCCTCCTTGATGCTGCATTTACCGGAACGTAAGGATTTCACCTCGGTTCCTGCAAGTGCGATCCCGGCCTCATAAGTATCCTCGATAAAATAATCATGAAAAGCCTTTTTATTATTTGCGATCAGTTTCATTCCTGTTTTTTTTGCCATTTCGCGCTCCCTCAGTCTTCCTCAGCCAGGACAAAATCCACGGTTTTCAGCATTTTATCCGCATCTGCCACACGGACACGGACCTTCTGCCCAAGGCGGAAGATCCTTCCTGTCATGTCTCCCCGCAGTTCATATGCATCCTGGTCAAATACATAATAGTCATCTCGTAATGTATTGATATGGATCAGTCCTTCCACGGTATTCGGAAGCTCCACATAAAGTCCCCATCCTGTAACGCCGGAAATGATCCCCTCATACTCCTCTCCAAGATGATAGGACATATACTCTGCTTTCTTCAGCTTATCGGATTCTCTTTCCGCTTCGTCTGCACGCCGTTCGCATACACTGGACTGGCGTGCCACTTCATCCAGGATTTCCTTGTAATGCTCGGTACGTCCTTCCCTTACCAGTCGGCCTCTCAGACGGTCATGGATGATCCTGTGGATCTGAAGATCCGGATATCTTCGGATCGGAGAAGTAAAGTGGCAGTAATACTTCGCTGCAAGTCCGAAATGTCCGCTGCATTCCGTAGTATATTTTGCCTGTTTCATGGTACGCAAGGTCAGGCGGCTGATCTGTGCCTCATTGGGCATTCCCTCAATACTTTCCAGGATCTCCTGGATCTCACCAGGCGTGATCTCCTGTCCGGATTTCTGTATGTTGACTCCTTCATTATGAAGAAGCATCAGAAGACTTTCAATCTTTTCCGGATCCGGATTTTCATGAGTTCTGTATACAAAAGGATAATCTCCGGTGCAGTATTCCTGTGCAACTGTTTCATTGGCAAGAAGCATAAAATCCTCAATGATCCTGGTTGCCACATTGGCCTCATAAGGCTGCACATCAATAGCTCTTCCTGCAGCATTCAGGATGATCTTACTCTCCGGAAAATCAAAATCAATGGAACCTCTTGTATGTCGACAACTGCGCAGGATCCCGGAAAGCTCTTTCATCAGGAAAAACATAGGGATCAGAGCTTCATAGCGTTTCTTCGCCACATCATCGGTATCTTCCAGAATATTTTTCACATCTGTGTAACACATACGCTCATCTACACGGATCACTGTTTCTGCGATCTTATGGGAAATCACCTTTCCTTTTTCATTAACATCCATCAGACAGCTTAAAGTCAGACGGTCCTGTCCCTGGTTCAGAGAACAGATACCGTTGGAAAGTCGCTCCGGAAGCATGGGAATGACACGGTCTGCAAGATAGACGGAAGTTCCTCGCTTCAGTGCCTCTCTGTCAAGGGCACTGCCGCCCTGAACATAGTTGCTCACGTCTGCGATGTGCACACCCAGATGGTAGATTCCATCCTCCTTTGTCAGGGAAATTGCATCATCCAGATCCTTTGCATCCTCACCGTCAATGGTAACTGTAACAAGATTTCTGAGATCCAGTCTTCCATCCAGATCCGCTTCCTGTACATGATCCGGCACACGATCAGCCTGGCGAAGTACTTTGTCAGGAAATACACTTGGTATGTTAAAGCTCTTCACAATAGCAAGGATATCTGTTCCAGGTGAACGTAAGTTTCCCAGCACCTCTGTGATCTTTCCTTCCGGCTTCCGGTTTCTCGAGCCGTAATCTGTGATCTCTGCAACTACCTTGTCTCCGTCCTTTGCTCCCATGGAGTTTTTTCTGGAAATAAAGATGTCTTTGGAAAATTTGGGGTTATCACTGATCACAAAGCCATAATCACGACTGCTCTGGTATGTTCCCACGATCGAAGGCATTCCCCTTTCCAGAACCTTCAGCACAACACCTTCCTGACGTTTTCCCTCTTTATGTCCGTTCCGTACAAGGATCTGCACCTTATCCTGATGCATGGCGCTTCCCGTGTCATTTTCCGGAATAAAAATATCCTGTTCCTGATCCTCCACTTCCACAAAGCCAAAGCCCTTGTAATGGCCAATAAAAGTTCCCTCCATGAGGGTTCCGTCCTTCTCAGAGAAACGATATTCCTCATGATTCTTCTCTTTGTGTTCTCTTCCCTTACGGCCACGCTCCGGCTTTTCTGCCTTCAGAGCTTCTTTATTCTTTCGTCTGTCTCTGCGCTTGCCGGAAATCTTGCTGTATCTTCCTTTATTATCTACTTCAGCCTTGCCCTGGGCGCAAAGCTCGTCCAGCACGTCAAAAAGTTCTTTTTTCTCACTCTTATCCAGTTGAAGGAGGGATGCGATCTCACGCAGGCGCATGGGCTTATACAGCGGATCTCCCAGAAGCTCCATTATAAATTTTTTTCTTTTTTCAAAATTTTTCGATCTTTTCACATTTTCTCCTGTTTCATATTTATATTTCATTTTTACCCTGTTATCATTCCGAAGGAAGGCTCACCCGTGCCCCTGTATCAACGCAAAAACACTCCTGCTGATTAACAAAAGAAGTCCCCATCCGAGTTTCTTCTGCATGCTAACGCAGCAAGAGTGTTACCAACTTCCGTTCTGCCCCTGGCAGATCAGATAATGTTCAGTACGACTGACAGTACAAAGAAAATAACTCCCATGATAATGGTACCTCTTACAAGACCACCTTCCATGGAACGGCCCTTATTCTTACCCCAGTAAGTATCAGCTACTCCGGCGATAGAGCCAAGACCCTGCTGCTTGCCCTCCTGCATCAGTACGACAACAGTCAGAGCGATACAATCTATTGCATAAATTACAGTCAGAATAATCTTCAAAATGTTCACGCGGTTACACCTCCTAATCAACTAGAGGTTATTTTACCATAGCTAAACCGGGATTTCAACCATTTTCCGTTTATTTTATGCAGGGCTTTTTCTGAGATTTTTTTGCAAAAGGATCTGTATATCTTCCAAGAATTCCTAGCTGTTCATGGATCCGCAGAAGCTGATTATATTTGGCATTCCGGTCCGAACGGCAGGGTGCGCCAGTTTTGATCTGTCCTGCCCCACAGGCAACTGCCAGATCTGCGATAAAGGAATCCTCTGTTTCCCCGGACCTGTGAGAGATCACTGCACGATACCCGGCATGCTGAGCCATCTCCACCGCATCCAGAGTTTCCGTGAGAGTTCCGATCTGGTTTACCTTAATAAGGATAGCATTGGCAACATCAAGCCCGATGCCGCAGTGCAGCCGTTTGATATTGGTGACAAACAGATCGTCGCCTACCAGCTGGATCTTTTTTCCCAAGTGTTCCGTCAGATATTTCCAGCCTTCCCAGTCATCCTCCCAGAGACCGTCTTCAATGGAAACAATGGGAAATTTTTCCACAAGTTTTTCATAATACTCTGTCATCTCACCAGCATCCCGGTAGATCTTTTCTCCTTTCATGCGGCTCTCCCCAGGGAAAAAGTACACGCCCTTTTCCTCATCATAAAGCTCGCTGGAGGCTGCATCAATGGCAATGGTGATCTCTTCTCCTGGTTTATATCCTGCTTTTTCTATAGCGTGAACGATCAGGGTAAGCACTTCCTCCGAATCTGAAAGATCCGGAGCAAAGCCGCCTTCATCTCCAACCGCTGTGGAGAGTCCTTTTTCCCGGAGAAGAAGCTTTAAGTGCTGGTAGACTTCCACACACATGCGGATACCCTTTTCCAGGCAGTCAGCTCCGGTTGGCATGATCATAAACTCCTGAAGATCTACCGTATTGTCCGCATGCTTTCCCCCGTTTAAAATATTCATCATCGGTACCGGAAGCTGCATGGTATGGCAGCCGCCCAGATACTGATAAAGAGGAAGCCGAAGGGCCCCGGCTGCTGCACGGGCTGCTGCCAGAGATACTGCCAGTGTGGCATTGGCTCCTGCACTGCTTTTGTTCTCCGTTCCGTCGGTTTCGATCAGAAGATGGTCGATCCATGCCTGGTTCAGGGCATTCTCTCCGATAATGGCATCTGCCAGACGTGTATTGATATTTTCCACTGCTTTTTTTACACTCTGGCCCAGATATTCCTCACGGTTTCCATCCCGCAGCTCCACAGCCTCAAATTTACCTGTAGATGCTCCGGACGGCACCATGGCTCTTCCTGTGTATCCGTTGATCCCCACAATTCCTTCACCTACAGTCACTTCTGCTTCCACTGTAGGATTCCCCCTGGAATCAAGGACCTGTCTTGCATGAACTTTTCGAACAGGCAGATAACGTAGCATAAGTTTTTCCCTCCTTGAAAATAATAATACTGTTTATGATCTCCTGCACTTTCTGATTTTCTTCTTATGTTTATGAGGGTAGCTTGTCCTAAAAGGTTTTGGTCTATACCTTTTATCTGGTTCCGATATTATCTGATTTTTCAGTTATTTTATTTGTATTATTTTTCTTTTTAAATTTATTTTTATTATTTTTCAAATTCAGTATTGACAATATCTATTTTATCTGTTATAGTTTAACCATCAAATAAAACAAACGGAAAACAAAAAACTAAATCAAAAAGGAGCGTGAACCCACCGAAAACATAACTTACTTCCCATAATCTAAGAAAGAGAGGTACAGTCCACCAGAAGATTTAAAGATTTTCCATTATAATTAAAACAAGGAGGTACGGACCACCGAGAACGTAAATTTTAATTCCGTATAAGTTTTAAATCTAAGAAATGAGAGGTATATTCCATTGGATAATGAAAATTAAAAGAGTCATCGGCAGAAGAAATCCATCGCTGATGACTCTTATTTTTTACTTATTTTAACCTCTGTCTCACAGACATGATCTCATGATCTTCTGCTTTCATATCTTCTGCTTCGTGTTCATAAACATATTAATAACTCCACTTTCTCTGAGGTTCCCATGAAACAAAAACACATCTACCGTCTTATTTTTTTCTTTGTCATGGCTTTTGCTCTTGGCAGTCTTGCAGGAAAGATCTATTCTCATTTTACTTCCGACCCACGATCCGATCCGAATTCTGCCAAAAACAGCCAGACCTCTTCTGCTTCTATGACATTCCAAAACGAAAACTGGGGACTCGGTTTTCAGGAAGAAGGCAAACGACCCACAGGAAACTCTTCTATTGAAGAATTAAAAAAATACAATGCCTGGTATGCAGCCGATACCGATGAGAAAAAAATATATCTTACCTTTGACGCAGGCTATGACAATGGAAATATGCCTGCCATTCTGAATGCCTTACATAAGCATCAGGTGCATGCCACATTTTTTGTTGTGGGGACTCTGATCCGTGAAAAACCGGAACTGATCCGTGAGATCGTAGATGCAGGCCATACCATAGGCAACCACACCATGACACACCCGGATATGTCCGGCATCTCCACAAAGGAAGCCTTTCAGAAGCAGCTTGAAGATGTGGAGGTTCTTTATAAGGAAGCCACTGGGAAAAAAATGACAAAATTTTACCGGCCGCCCCAGGGCATCTACAGCACGAAAAACTTAGAAATGGCAAAAGAGCTTGGATATCACACTTTTTTCTGGAGTCTGGCTTATGTGGACTGGTATCAGGATAATCAGCCTTCGAAAGAAGAAGCTTTTGAAAAGCTTCTGGGACGGATCCACCCGGGTGCCATCGTGCTGCTGCACAGCACCTCTTCCACCAATGCTTCCATTCTGGATGAGCTGCTGACAAAATGGGAAAAGATGGAATATACATTTGGAACATTAGAAGAACTTGTGGCATCGGGATCCGCCTGAAAAAACACAAAAAAATCTGCCCCGGGACTATATTCTCATATATCCCGGGGCAGATTTTTCTGTGCTATTGATTTCAGAAGGTGTTCTTCTTATTCAATTGTCTTATTTACTGGACAGCCTTGAATGCCTCATCAAGATCCTGGATGATATCATCGATATTCTCAGTTCCGATGGAAAGACGGATCGTGTTTGGCTTGATTCCCTGATCAAGAAGCTCTTCCTCTGTGCACTGGCTGTGTGTTGTAGTAGCCGGATGGATAACAAGGGATTTCACATCTGCAACGTTTGCAAGAAGTGAGAACAGTTCAAGGTTATCAATGAAATCCTTTGCCTTCTGCGCATCTCCTTTGATCTCGAATGTAAAGATGGAACCGCCGCCGTTGGGGAAATACTTCTTATAAAGCTCCTGCTGGCTTGGATCTGCGGATACAGACGGATGATGAACCTTCTCTACCTGTGGATGAGCATTCAGATACTGTACAACCTTCAGTGCGTTCTCAACATGACGCTCTACACGGAGTGACAGTGTCTCAAGTCCCTGAAGGAAGATAAAAGAGCTCACCGGAGAAATTGTTGCTCCTGTGTCACGAAGAAGAATCGCACGAATCTTTGTAACAAATGCAGCCGGTCCGCATGCTTTTGTGAAGCTTACGCCATGATAGCTTGGGTTTGGCTCTGTAAGAGATGTAAATTTACCGGATGCCTCCCAGTCGAACTTACCACTCTCTACGATCACACCACCAATAGTAGTTCCGTGGCCACCGATGAATTTTGTTGCGGAATGAACAACGATATCTGCGCCGTACTCAATCGGTCTTACGAGGTATGGTGTTGCAAATGTATTATCTACAACAAGCGGAATTTTATGTTTGTGAGCAATTTTTGCAAGAGCCTCAATATCTACAACATCAGAATTTGGATTTCCAAGAGTCTCAATATAAACAGCTTTTGTGTTCTCCTGAATCGCATTCTCCACTTCCTCGAGATTGAATACATCAACAAATGTTGTTGTGATTCCGTATGCCGGAAGCGTATGCTCCAGAAGGTTTGTTGTACCGCCGTAAATATTTTTGGCTGCTACAATATGATCTCCCTGCTGTGCAAGGTTCTCGATTGTGTATGTGATAGCTGCTGCGCCGGATGCTACTGCAAGTGCTGCGGAACCACCCTCAAGTGCTGCGATCCTCTTCTCGAATACGTCCTCTGTCGGGTTTGTAAGACGTCCGTAAATGTTACCGGCATCTGCAAGTCCGAAGCGTGCTGCTGCATGATCGCAGTTGCGGAATACATAGGAAGAAGTCTGGTAGATCGGTACTGCTCTTGCATCTGTAACCGGATCCGGCTGTTCCTGTCCTACGTGAAGCTGTAATGTTTCAAATTTGAATTTTCTCTGATCTCTTGTAATTTTGCTCATGTGTTTGTCCTCTTTTCTTTTATTCTTATATTCGATAAAATAGTAATTTCTTATCTTATGATCATCTGCTTATCAGCGACAACAACACATTCGCTTTTCTTCGATAAACACCCTTGTTGACTTCTGTAAAACCTTCATGATTTCCTCCTGATCATCACGTTGCTCACCTTGTTTTGTGTGCTCCGTTTTTTGATGATGCAATCATATCACCATTTTCCTAGTATGTCAATGGGATTTATCTGTTTAGGTTCTCACCTTTATTTATGACTGGCTATAGATTTTATTTATAACGCCACCACCTACAACCTCATCTCCGTCATACATCACCACAGCCTGACCTTTTGTGATGGCTCTCTGCGGTTCATCAAATTTCACATGAAGGATACCATCCGGTGTCTGCCATGCAGTGGCAGGCTGCTCTTTGTGACGGTAACGGATCTTGGCAGTCACTCTTTTCGGCTCAGTTAAACTGTCCACAGAAATCAGATTTACACTGTCTGCCTCAAGTTCACTGCTGAAAAGATCTGCGTTGTCCCCGAGAACTACCGTATTGGTCTTCGGAGAGATTTCACAGACATAAAGACGACTGGCTGCCGGAATGCCAAGACCGCGACGCTGGCCGATCGTGTAATGGATGATTCCCTTATGGCGTCCGATATAGTTTCCCTCTTTATCTACAAAATCACCCTCAGGTGTTTTTTTACCTGTATACTTTTCAATAAATTTCGCATAGTCGCCGTCCGGGACAAAACAGATATCCTGACTGTCATGCTTTCTGGCATTGATAAAGCCATGTTTTTCGGCAATGACACGGACCTGGTCCTTCCGGAGACCTCCAAGCGGAAGCTTTACATGTGCCAGCTGTTCCTGGGTCAACATATAGAGAACGTATGACTGATCCTTTGTATCGTCCACTGCTTTTTTCAGAAGGTAGCGGCCTCGTTTCTCATCGTACTCCACTCTTGCATAATGTCCGGTTACAATATAATCGTAGCCGATCTCCTGCATACGGTGGAACATTTTATCAAATTTCAAATATCGGTTACAGTCGATACATGGATTGGGTGTGCAGCCGTTTTCGTAGGCCTCCACAAACCTGTCCATAACCTCTGTATGGAAATCTGCGGTAAAATTGAACACGTAGTAAGGCATATCCATCTGATAGGCTACACTTCTGGCATCCTCAACATCGTCCAGGGAACAGCAGGTCTTTTCCCTGCGGACACCGATATCTTCGTTGTTGTAAAGTTTCATGGTAGCGCCGATGCACTCGTCACCGGATTCCTTTGTCAAAAGAGCTGCCACGGAGCTGTCTACACCGCCGCTCATTGCTATGATCGCTTTTTTCATTTATATCTTAACCTTTCCTGATGATTGATGATTTATCAGTTTTGCAGCCTGTATTCTCTTACGGTTACTGCAATTTCGCATTTATTATAATATGGCAGTTATTCTTTGTCCACGATTTTTCACCCGGAACCTTTGCTTTGCTTCTTTCCTGCAGACTCTCTTTGGTATATAATAGAAAATATTTTTCAGAAAAGGATGTGACTATATGAAACTTTCCCTGTTTTCCACGCTGCGTGGATATCGGAAGGAATACCTTCCCAAAGATATTTTCTCCGGCATCATCATAGCAGCTGTTTCCATCCCTATTTCTATGGGATATGCCCAGATTTCCGGGATCCCCGCGGTATACGGACTGTACGGTTCTGTTCTGCCGATCCTTTTGTTTGCTCTATTTTCCACTTCAAGACAGTTTATATTCGGAGTTGATGCTGCCCCCGCTGCTATTGTAGGCGGTGCACTGTCTACTCTGAGTATTGCTGCTGAATCGGAAGCTGCCATGGATTATGTTCCTGCCATCGCACTTTTTGCAGGTCTGTGGCTGTTTATCTTTTTTCTGCTCCACGCAGATAAGATCGTGGACTTTATCTCCACACCTGTTATGGGCGGTTTTATCAGCGGTATCGCAGTTACCATCATCCTGATGCAGATCCCGAAACTTATGGGAAGTCCTGCAGGATCCGGAGAACTCCTGGAACTGGCAGAGCATATTTTTGCTGCCGCCAAAAATATCAGCTGGCTTTCCCTCTTCATGGGGCTTGGTACTCTGTTGCTGATCCGCGCATTTAAAAAGCTGGCACCGAAATTCCCCATGGCCATCGTTATTATGGCTCTGGGTGTTCTTTCCACTATTGTTTTTCATGTAGACGAAAAAGGCGTAGTCCTCCTGCAGTCTGTAGAACGTGGGCTTCCCTCCCTGATGATCCCGGATTTCGGAAATGTTGATCTGACCCAGGCGGCAGGCCGCGGTCTTATGGTTGCCGTTGTCATTATGGCAGAAACTCTTCTTGCAGAAAATACTTTTGCGTTCCGCAATGATTATAAGCTGAACGACCGTCAGGAAATCCTGGCCTGTGCCGCCGGAAATATTGCTGCCGCCGCAGTAGGCTGCTGCCCGGTAAACGGCAGTATCTCCCGCACCTCCCTCAATGAACAGTACGGTGGAAAATCTCAGGCGGTTTCCATCACTGCCGGGATCACCATGGCTCTGATCCTTCTTTCCGGCACCGGTTTTATCGGATATCTTCCGGTTCCTGTACTGACAGCCATAGTGATCTCTGCTTTGATGGATGTGGTGGAAACCCATCTGGCTGTACGTCTTTTCAAAGTAAGCCGTACAGAATTCTACATCTTCATGGCTGCCGGTTTCAGTGTACTCTGTCTCGGAACCATTTATGGGGTTATCATTGGTATCCTGCTCTCTTTCGTAGCTGTGATTCTGAAGGCCACCAACCCGCCGCGCTCCTTCCGTGGTATGATCCCTGGAAGAGATGCTTATTTTGATCTGTCCAGAAACCGTTTCGCCTACCCTATTAAAGGCGTTGTGATCTACCGTTTCAGTGAAAACCTTTTTTTTGCAAATATAAAGATTTTTCAGGAAGATATTGAGAACAGCATCCAAAAAGACACCAGGGTGGTGATCGTAGATGCCAGTGCTATCAACAGCATTGATGTCACAGCAGCAGACCGCCTGGATGCCATCTCCGCAAGCTTGAAAAAACGTGGGATCCGTTTTTACCTCACAGAGCATTCTACCCAGATCAATGACCAGCTGCGTCAGTTCGGCATCGGGCATATGATCAAGGACGGTATGGTCCGCCGTACCATTCTTGCTGCTCTGCATGACGCAGGGATCGAAGCTCCTTATGAGCTGGATGTTCCAAAGGAAGACGAGACAAAGCTTCTGCGCCGCAGTATTGCTTTTCTTCCGGCAGAGGAAGAAAATACCCTGGAAGAGTTCGCCTGGGCTTTTGGTGACGATGCAGTAAAAGAGATTGAAGAATCTGTCCATCACATTATCGAACAGCTGCACCAGATCCCGGATATCCAACGTCTCTCCGAAGAAGGTCTGGAAGAGCTTCTGGATAACTGGCATGGGCTGGGTGTTCTGGATGAGGATGAACTGCTTCGAAGAATTGAATTACATATGGATGAGCTGCCTGAAGAATTAACTTCCGACCGGAAACTGATCCTTCAGCTTCTGGAAAAGCGCCGTGGCAAGCTGAAAGAAAAAATCCTTGCTGAGCATCCGGAAGTCCTGGAACGGCTGGAACAGCGCCGGAAAAAGCTGGAAGAACGGCTGGAAAAGCAGAATCCGGAAGCTGTTCAGAAATGGAAGCACTGGAAGGAAGAGCATCTCAAAGACTGATTTCTGCATACATCCCCTTTCCAGGTCCATGATCAGATTGCAGGGTTTCCTGCATATTTCTCACAGATATTGATAAAATCCTGCATCACGGCAGAAGGCCTGCGATCCTTTTTCCAGGCAAGAAGGATCCTGGTCTTCAGCTTCTCTTCTTCAATGATGCGGATCGGAAGATCTGTACAGAGATCTTCCATGGATCTTGGAAAAACGGCGGTTGCAAGACCTTCCTGCACCCAGAGCATGGCATCTCTGGGATCGTCGCAGACACAGAAAATATCCGGCTGGAGATTTTTTTCTCCAAAAGCTTTCATCAGAAATTCTTCGTACCGCCGGTAAATAATGAGAGGGCATCCGGTCAGCTCTTTAAGGCTGATGCCCTCTTTTTTTGTCTCATTTTCCGGGATCTCCGGAGGAAGGACCGCGATCATGGGTTCCTCATCCAGTTCCAGATAATTTAAACCTTCCAGCTTGATAGGTGTACGCACTACCGAAACATCAATGATCCCATCCATCAGATAATTCAGAAGTGTAAAGGTGATCGCATCCCTTACCTCAAAATTTACATCACAATTTTCCCTGGAAAATCTGGAAATATAAGGCATAATAGTGGTCACTGTGGTTGGCGTGATCCCGATACGTAAAACCTGTTTTTTCCCTGCTTTGGATACTTCCAGTTCTGTGGAACGAACGTAGCTCAAAATATTCTCTGTCCTGTCATAAAGAAGCTTTCCCGCTTCTGTCAGTGTCACCCCTGCCCTGGTCCGCTCAAAAAGCTTCACATTCAGCTCTGCTTCCAGCTGTTTGATCTGGTAGCTTAAGGGCGGCTGGGACATGTTCAGCCTTCTTGCGGCTTCATGGATACTTCCCGTTGCCGCGATCTCATGAAAATATTCCAACTGTCTGATCTCCATATCCTTCTCCTTTTAATTGCATATAATAATTTCTGTAATTTCCGCATTCCGTTCCCGGATGATCCGCATCAAACACTCTCTGTCTTTGTGTCAAGCGGATATTCGCAATCTATATTCTTCTGTACTGCATACTAATGATTTTTTCATTTTTGCAGATACTATGATCATCTTCCCATAAACTCACGTTTTCTTCAATATAATTTTTATATTATAATACATTAAAAACAATATTATACGTATCATCCCGGAGGGAGTATAATAACAGAGGTTTATTGTAATAAAAAGGAAATGGAGGAAAGAAAAAGAAATGCGAACACTCGCAAAATATCTTCGAAACTACAAAAAAGAAAGCATTCTGGCTCCTTTTTTCAAGTTTCTGGAAGTTGTGTTTGACCTGCTGGTGCCTATCGTCATCGCCCAGATCATTGATGTGGGTATTGCCCATAACGATCACGGCTACATCGTACAGAAATTCTTTATCCTGATACTGATGGCAGCCGCAGGACTGGCAGTCAGCATCACGGCCCAGTTTTTTGCGGCAAAAGCCAGCGTAGGTTTTGCCACAGAAGTACGCCAGGCAGTCTTTGACCACATCCAGAAGCTTTCCTATACGGAGCTGGATACCCTTGGAACCGATACCCTGATCACCCGTCTGACTGACGATGTAAACCAGGTACAGAACGGTGTAAACATGGGCCTTCGTCTTCTTCTTCGAAGCCCGTTCATTGTTTTCGGTGCCATGATGATGGCCTTTACCATCAACGTGCGCTGTGCGCTGATCTTCGTAGTTGCCATCCCGGTACTGTTCCTGGTTGTCTTTGTGATCATGTTCTTAAGTATCCCTCTTTTCAAAAAAGTACAGGGACGCCTGGATACTGTCACACGCCTTACCAGAGAAAACCTGACCGGTGTCCGTGTGATCCGTGCATTCTGCCGGGAAGATCACGCAGTTGCGGAGTTTGACGAAAGTAACCTTGCTCTCACAAAGCTGAATGAGTTTGTGGGAAAAATCTCCGCACTTTTAAATCCGGCCACCTATGTACTGATCAATATCGCAACCGTGATCCTGATCCAGACTGCAGGCGTACAGGTCAATCTTGGAAACATGCAACAGGGTGAAGTCGTTGCCCTTTACAACTACATGGCACAGATGATCGTGGAGCTGATCAAACTTGCTTCCCTGATCATCACCCTGAACAAATCCATGGCCTGTGCAGACCGTGTTGCCGGAATCCTGAAAGTAGATTCCACCATGACTTACCCGGAGAAAACTTCCGCACCGGCAGCTGCAAAGAACGACTGTGCCGTTGCTTTTGACCATGTGACCTTCTCCTATGCAGGAACCGGCGCACCCAGCCTTTCGGACATCACTTTTTCCGCAAAAAAAGGCTCTACCATTGGAATCATCGGCGGTACCGGAAGCGGTAAATCCACCCTTGTGGATCTCATCGCCCGTTTCTATGACGCAAGCAGTGGAACCGTCACCCTTGACGGCCAGAATGTACAGACCTACTCTCAGAAAGAGCTCCGTGAAAAGATCGGCGTGGTTCCTCAGAAAGCAGCTCTTTTCCAGGGAACCATCCGTGAAAACTTAAGCTGGGGACGGGAAGATGCCACAGATGAGGAAATGTGGGAGGCTCTTACTACTGCCCAGGCCAGTGAGATCGTGGAAAAGAAACAGGGACAGCTGGATTTCCGCCTGGAGCAGAACGGCCGGAACCTTTCCGGAGGACAGCGCCAGCGTCTTACCATCGCCCGTGCTCTTGTGAAAAAACCTGAGATCCTGATCCTGGATGACAGTGCCAGTGCTCTTGACTTTGCCACAGATGCGGCACTTCGGAAATCCCTCCACCAGCTTGGCGGAAACACCACCACCTTCCTGGTATCCCAGAGAGCAGCCAGCATCCGTCAGGCCGATCTGATCCTGGTACTGGACGATGGCCAGCTCGCCGGAAAAGGGACCCACCAGGAGCTGGTTTCCACCTGTGAAACTTACCGTGAGATCTTTTTCTCACAGTTCCCGGAAGAACGGATCAAATATGAAAAAGCAACCGGAAAGGAGGTCCTGGCATGAGCAAAACAGACAAAAAATCCCAGAACAAAAACAGCATGGCAACCTTCTTCAAGGTGCTCCGCTTTATCGGAAAATACCGTTTTCTTCTTGTCTTAAGTGTAATCCTTGCCGCAGTTACCGTAATTTTGCAGCTGTATGTTCCCGTACTTTTCGGCTATGCCATTGATGAGGTGGTTGCTGCCCATGAAGTTGATTTTGGCAGAATGGGATTCTATCTTTCCCGTATTCTTGTCATGATCGTGCTTTCCGGTATTGCCACCTGGGTCATGAGCATCATCAACAACCGTATGACCTACCGCACAGTACAGGATATCCGTGCGAAATCCATCCGCCATATCCAGAAACTTCCGCTGTCCTACCTGGACGGACACAGCACCGGTGATATCATCAGCCGTGTCATTGCGGATACGGATATTCTTTCTGATGGTATGCTCCTTGGATTTACACAGCTGTTTTCCGGTATCATCACCATCATCGGAACTTTGATCTTCATGTTTTCCAAAAACGTGTGGATCACACTGATGGTCATTGTCCTGACACCGGTGAGCTTTTTTGTGGCAAAATTCATCTCCTCCCATTCCTTCCAGATGTTCCGTGCACAGAGTGATGCCCGTGGACGTCAGACTGCACTGATCGAGGAAATGATCGGAAATCAGAAAGTGGTTCAGGCATTTGGCTATGAGAACCGTTCTTCGGAGCGTTTTGCTTCGATCAACGAGGAGCTTCGAAATGCCAGCCAGAAAGCTGTTTTTTACAGCAGTCTCACCAACCCGTCCACACGATGTGTCAACAACATCATCTATGCAGGTGTAGCTCTTGTAGGTGCATTCCTGATCCCGGGCGGTCATCTGACGGTAGGTGGGCTTTCCGTCCTGTTGGCCTATGCTAACCAGTACATGAAACCATTTAATGATATCAGCTCCGTGATTACAGAGCTTCAGAACGCTCTGGCCTGCGCTACCAGGATCTTTGACCTTCTGGAAGAAGAACCGGAAAGCCCGGACCCGTCCGGAACTCTTGATGATGTAAAAGGTGCCGTAGATATCCAGAATATTTCTTTCCGCTACGAAGAGGACAAACCTCTCATTGAAGGATTTAACCTTCACACAGAGCCTGGCCGACGAATCGCCATCGTAGGTCCTACCGGCTGTGGTAAGACAACTTTTATCAACCTGCTAATGCGTTTCTACGACGTCACCGGCGGAAGTATCTCCGTAGACGGAAAACCAATCACCGAAGTTTCCAGACATGCCCTCCGCGGAAGCTATGGCATGGTTCTCCAGGATACCTGGATCAAACATGGAACTGTCCGTGATAACATCTGTATCGGAAAACCGGATGCTTCTGATGAGGAAGTGATCCAGACAGCAAAAATGTCCCACAGCTGGGAATTTATCCGCCGTCTTCCAAATGGCCTGGATACCATTCTCTATGAAGACAGCTTAAGCCAGGGACAGAAACAGCTTCTCTGTATCACCCGTGTCATGCTGTGCCTGCCACCGATGCTGATCCTTGACGAGGCAACCTCCAGCATTGATACCCGTACTGAAATGCTGATCCAGGAAGCCTTCGACCGGATGATGCAGGGCAGAACAAGCTTCATTGTTGCCCACCGTCTCTCTACTATCCGTAATGCGGATGAGATCCTTGTCATGAAAGACGGAAGTATCATTGAGCAGGGAAATCACGAGGAACTTATGGCAAAAGGCGGATTCTATCAGAATCTTTATAACAGCCAGTTTGTGAAAGTTTCTGAATAAAATATCGAATTTATAAAATTCAAAAATCTCCGGATCACAGTTTTTCTGTGCTGGAGATTTTTTTATACCATTTTGTTCTATTTATATTTTGTCCGGAGAAGCCACTTCTGATCGATCACTTTCAATTCTTCTCCAAACCGGATATGAAGCCTTACTGAGCCTGGAAGCTGCTCCACATGTTCAATGTTTCCGGTTCCGAATTTCGGATGGCTCACATCTTCTCCGATCTCGTAGCGCACAATGCTGTTCCGGGTATTTTCATGCTGCTGCTTTCTCCGGTAAGTATCCCGTACTGTTACTGTCCGGTCATGGATTGGGCTTCGGAGCTTTTTCTCGTAGTCGTGTTTCATCAGGGCTTCCCCTGCCTTATAATATGGCGTTGGCGCCGCGCCGGTCAGGGAGCAGCAGTATTTCCAGGCACTTCCGTGGGTTCCGTGCTGCCACTGATACTCTTGGGGAATGTGAAAATTATGCTGCATATAATGGGCATATTCATGTTTGTAAAGGTCCAGCCTGTCCTCTTTTTTCAGAGGATTTTTTACCGCGTAGCCGATAAACAGCAGGGAAAAATGAAAATGCTCTTTTTCGTGGTAACTGCCTCTTGTATAGGATCCCAGAAGATCTGTCTCCATACCAAAGGTAATGGGAATCTTCGCTCCATTGAGATGAAATTTTTTATCAAATTCCGCATAAAGGCTGCGGATCTGGGCTGTAAGTATGGGAATTTCTTTTTGCAGAGCCTGTGCAAGTGTCTGGTCGATCATTATTTACAACTCCTAATCTCCATATTTATACAATATTACTACAGAATAACAGACATTCTCTGGATTATCTGTTGTAGATAAATGAACGCCTGCCTATGTTTAAAAATACAAACTCTAGTAATATAGCACTTTCTCCCGGAATTGTAAACATCTCCTGAACACCATTTTGCCGGCAGTCGTTAAGAACTGCCGGCAATACCCCTTATTTTATCTCAGGCATAAATCTGCCTTACGCCAGTTTCCAGCTGGCTGCCTCTTCTCTTGCATGAATAAAATCTGCATAAAGGCCGCTCTGGGCGGAAAGTTCCTCGTGGGTTCCTCTCTGGGTGATCTTTCCTCCGTTTAATACCAGGATCTGGTCCGCATTTCGGACTGTTTTCAGTCTGTGGGCAATCATGATAATGGTCTTGTTATGAATCAGCACATCGATTGCCTTCTGCAGCTCCGCCTCATTTTCCGGGTCCACACTTGCAGTTGCCTCATCCAGGATAATGATCGGCGCATCTTTCAGCATGGCTCTTGCAATGGAAATCCGCTGTTTTTCGCCACCGGAAAGAGTTCCACCACCTTCTCCGAGAACCGTATCGTAACCCTCCGGAAGGGACATGATAAAATCGTGGCAGCAGGCAGCTTTTGCAGCTTCTACCACTTCCTCATGGGTGGCATCCTGTTTTCCGAAGCGGATGTTATTTTCGATGGTGTCATTAAAAAGATATACATCCTGGAATACCATGGAAATATTTTTCATCAGGCTGTCCAGCTTGTATTCCTTTACATTGTGGCAGCCTACCAGAATCTCTCCGCCCTGTACATCCCAGAATCTGGCGATCAGATTGCAGAGCGTAGTTTTTCCGCCGCCGGAAGGTCCTACTACCGCAGTGGTGCTTCCTGCCGGGATCTGGATGGAAACGCCATCCAGGATCTTACGGTCACCATAAGAGAAACTTACGTTTTTAAATTCCACAGATGCATCTTCCGGACGGATTTCACTGCCGTCGGTATCCATCGTCGGTGTGTCATCAATAGAATTTGCTTTCCGCATGGATTCCCCAAGCATCTGCAGATTGTCGGACATATTTCCTGCATTTTCCAGCTCCTGATATACCATAAAGGAAGCGATCAGCATCAGGATACATCTGGAAAGATCCAGGCTTCCACTGTAATAAAATACAAGACTTGCCACTGCCAGCGCCGCGCCAAATACCTTTGCAGTTACCTGTCGGATACCGATCCACGGTGTCACAGATCTTGTCAGAGCCAGCGCTTTTTTGCAGCTGTCATCCACTGCCCTAGCTGCTGCCTGATCGTTATCTTTTTCCAGACCATAGGATTTTACCACGCTCATGCCCTGCACATATTCCAGAACAGATTTTACCAGTCCTTCCTGCGCCTGCTGTCTTCCAGGGCCTGTTTTTGCGGTTGCTGCCGTGGAGCATTCTGTTACTGCAAGGTAAACCAGAATACCAATAATAGCGATCACTCCAAGACGCACATCGATCACAAACAGCGCCAGACAGAAAGCCAGAGTATTTAAAAATCCTCCGATCACAATGACCAGACATCTGGACGCATTGTTTTCCACATCCGAAAGTGTAGTAGTAACAACTGCTGTGATATTTCCGAGGCTGTTGTCATTAAAAAATCCCATTGGGATATAGCGCAGACGGTCTCCGATATGGACTCTTTTCTCTGCTGCCATAAAATATCCGGTTTCTGTCTCCGCATTGGTCGCATAGTAAAAGCAGGCCTGCCTTCCCAGCATGGAGATCAGCATTACTGCAAATACCGGAAGAATATGTGCTTCTTTCCCACCTACGATGATATCCAGCGTCATCATCAGCGCCAGAAACTGCAGTGCTCCAAAGACCGCTCCGATAAAGGAAACGATCATGGCTTTTGTAAAAAGTTTTTTCTTTTTGCCTGAAAAGGCGATGATTTCTTTTAATATCCGGATCATTTCTCTTTCCCCCTTATGCCACGTCGCGGACACCCAGATAGGAATTCCACATCCTGCTGTACAGCGGGCAGTTTTCTTTCAGCTGCTCATGGGTTCCCTGTGCCTCAATATGACCATCCTGAACCACTACAATGTTGTCCGCATCGGTGATGGTTCCCAGACGGTGCGCGATCACGATCAGTGTCTTACCTTTTGTCAGTGCGGAGATGGCCTTCTGGATCATGGCCTCATTTTCCGGGTCAATGCTTGCGGTGGCCTCATCCAGGATCACGATCTTCGCGTTTTTCAGCATGGCTCTTGCAATGGAGATCCGCTGCTTCTCTCCTCCGGAAAGATGTCCGCCGCCTTCGCCGCAGATGGTATCATATCCTTTATCCAGCTTCCGGATAAAACCGTCACATCCGGCAGCTTTTGCCACTGCCTCCACTTCCGCATCTGTGGCATTTAATTTTCCCATACGGATATTGTCACGGATGGTACGGTCAAACAGGTAATTATCCTGGGAAACATAGGCGATCTCCTGATTCAGCTGATCCAGAGGGATCTCTTTGATATCTTTTCCCCCAAGGGTAATGTTTCCTTCGGTTACATCCCAGAAACCTGCGATCAGTTTTGCAATGGTGGATTTTCCGGAACCGGATGGTCCGACCAGTGCGGTAACTGTTCCCGGGTTGATGGTAAGGTTTACGCCTTTCAGCACTTTTTCATCCTGGTTACCATAGCTGAAGGATACCTGTTTCAGACAGATCTTCTCATCAGAAAGAGAAGTTTTTCCCTCCGGACGGTTCAGTTCCGGGCTGTCCAGGATACCGTTGATTTCTTTTACGTTGGCACCCACAATGGCAAGCTCATCCACAAAGGACAAAGCCGCCAGAAACGGGCCCGCAAATCCCATGGAAAGGACAATAATGGTGAAAAAATCCGAAGCGGAAAGGCTGCCGTGAGACCACAGAAGAAGTCCTACAGGCAGCACGGTGATCAGGACGGACGGCGTCCAGGTCTGCATGGTGGACATATATTTCTGGTTGTCATGCATCCAGTCCACATAGTACTGTGCGTTCTCTTCCACTGCTCCGGAATATTTTTTATAAGATCCGGCGGACTGGCTGAAAGCCTTTACTACCTGGATCCCGCCTACATACTCGATGATGGCATTTGCCATACGTTTTCCTACTGCAACTGCGCCTTCCCAGCGGACTGCATAGGTTTTTCCGCTCTGGCTCATGATGGCCATACCGATCACAGTTGTGACAAGGGAAGCAAATCCCATTCTCCAGTCCAGTGCAAAAATATATACTGCAATGGCAACCGGTACCAGAAGGTTGGCTGTCATCTCCGGGATCAGATGGGCCAGCGTGGGCTCCATCCCTTCCACACGGTCTACGATGGTTGTTTTATACTGTCCGGATGGAGTATCCAGAATGGTTCCCATTGGCACTCTGGAAAGCTTGGCCAGCATTTTTTTACGGATATCCCGCAGAGTATAGTAGGTTGCTGTATGGGACATGGACGTGGACCATGCAGAACCCACAGACTTTACCAGATAACCGATCAGAAGAAGACCGCACCATGGCAGGCACTGGCTGAAATCTCCATTTTCCAGAAGAATGCGTATCATCGCCGCAATACTGAAATACGCAGCCATGGTTCCTGCCACACCAAGTACAGCCAGAACTACTGAACCATAAAATTTACTGTGATATTTTTCTGCCCATCCCCATACGACGGATATTGGAGATGGTTCTTTCTTTTTTTCCATATGTATCAACTCCTTTTTGCAGATATCAGATAATTAAACTGACTTCCACTACACTCTTCTGCTTTGTCACGATCCGCTGATTCCCAGTAACCGGAACCATCCGGCAGAATAAAATTCCCGCAGGCTGTTCATATAGGAAATGGCTTTTTCCCTGGGCATATCGTGACGTACCGTTTCAAACATGCCGTTAAACATGCTGCTCGCCACCATATGGATCAGATTCTCATCCAGTTCTTCCGGCTGATAACCCGCCTCTTTCATTTTTTCCATAAGGACAATGCTGGAATTAACCTCGATCTCTGTGAGTACGTCCAGATAATGTTCATAACGGGTTCCTGCAGAACAGCATACGATCAGTTTAAATGCATCAAAATGATCATAAATATATTCCACCATCCAGGAATGACCTTCATCAGACACCTCCGGAAGTGTCTGCACCTGGTCCTTCACCGGCTGATCTGCAAAGTTTCTCTGGATCGCCCGGTATCTCTCTTCCAGCACTCTGGCCGGTTCTTCCACCAGTACATCAAACAGAGATTCCTTGTCTGGATAATAGCGGTACAGTGCTCCTGTGGTCACAGACAGTCTGGATGCGATCCCACGCATGGAAGCTCCCTGAAATCCTTTTTCCAGAAATTCCTGCTTTCCTGCTTCCAGAAGATCTGCTGCCAGTTTCTCATTTACAGGTCTCATATGATTGTCTCCTTTATTCAATAACGCCGTTATTTAATAACAATGTTATTTTAAGATAACTTTCTTTGTTTGTCAATTGGTTAAGTTAAATAAAACTATCTTTTTTCAAAAATTTCCAGATTTACGAATGGCATGCAAAAAGCAGCTGCTCTCTGCACAGAAATCAATTCTGTACAAAAAACAACTGCTTCATAAATTTACTATATCTTTCTGTTCCATCATTAGCGTAGCATAATTCTCTACGCATCCGAAACCTAATGTCACTGTTGTATTTAACATCTGGCTTTTTTTACAGACTTTTCGTCAAGCGGATATTCGCAATCCGCTTCGCTACGTAGCTCTACACCAAATAACTGCTCCGCAGTTTATCAGGAGGAGCTTGCACTCCTCCTGATACAAGCAAGTCCCCACCCACTGCTTATTGCTTTTCGCAATTGAAGCA
>NZ_QUGH01000009.1:176723-181429 GCF_003478985.1 Ruminococcus sp. AF20-12LB
CCACCCACTGCTTATTGCTTTTCGCAATTGAAGCAGGGGACTTACTTGATTTGGTTAAACATCCAGCTCTTTTCTTACATCCGGGAACATTTCCACACATCGTTTCAGGATTCCCTGCATGTAAGCAATGGCAATTCCATAATTGGTAATGGGGATTTCCTGGTCCAGCGCACATTTCTGACGGTAGCGCATTTCCCGCTCATTGAGCATACATCCACCACAGTGCACGATCAAGTTGTACTTCGTCACATCTTCCGGGAAATCTCTTCCTGAAGAATACTCAAATTCCAGATCTTTCCCCGTATAATTTCGGATCCAGCGTGGAAGCTTGACTGTTCCGATATCATCACACTGTCTATGATGGGTGCATCCCTCAGAGATCAGGATCTTATCTCCGTCTTTCAGTCGGTCAATGGCTGCTGCACCGGCTGCCGCTGTTTTCAGATTTCCTTTAAATCTGGCAAACAGAATTGAAAATGAAGTGAGCCAGATATCCTTCGGTGTTTCTTTGCTGACCTTTGCAAAAACCTGACTGTCTGTGATCACAAGCTTTGGCTTCTTACCCAGAGTTTCCAGAGTATTGGAAAGCTCATTCTCTTTGATCACAATGGCTGCTGCTCCAGCCTCCAGCACATCCCGGATTGTCTGCTGCTGTGGAAGGATCAGGCGGCCTTTTGGTGCGGCTTTATCGATCGGTACTACAAGAACCGCAAAGTCTGACGGCTCCAGGAGATCTCCTACCAGACGTAATTTCAGATCATCGGTTACTGCAAGAGATGCGATCTTTTCTTTCAGTTCATAGATGTTCTGACCTGTTGCCGCACTGGCGTAAATGAAGGGTTCCTGATTCCGATCCGGAGAATCCGCATTTATTTTCTGATTTTCCGAAAGAAGGTCGGATTTATTGTATACAACCAGGTACGGAATTTCCTTTTCTTTAAAAATGTGGATCAGCTCCTCATCCACATTGGTTTTTCCAAGGGTAGCATCCACAACAAGAACTGCCACATCCACACGGTTCAGTACCTGTTTTGCCTTTCGGACTCGAAGTTCTCCAAGATGTCCTTCATCATCAATACCCGGCGTATCAATAATTACAACCGGTCCCATTGGAAGCAGCTCCATGGCCTTGCTCACCGGATCCGTGGTAGTTCCTTTAACATCGGAAACCACAGCAAGTTCCTGACCTGTCACTTTATTTACAATACTGGATTTTCCTGCATTTCTTCTGCCAAAAAAACCGATATGTACACGGTCTGCTGACGGTGTTTCATTCATTCCCATAATTTTTCCTCTTTTCTTTCAGCATCAGACAGGTCCTCATCCATTCCTGTTCTCATCCACCTGTTTCATATTTCATAAGATCATTCGACCTTTGCTCCCGGCATTATCTGTTGATGTGCAAAAGCTTACGCCTCTGTTCCTGCCCTCTGCTTATTGCTTTTCGCAATTGAAGCAGGGGACTTACTTGATTTGGTTAAACGATCTCAGAATAATCAATTTTTCTGTCTTTAAAATAATATTCTTTATCCCGCTCATTCATTTCTCTCAGCACCCTGCATGGATTACCGACTGCAACCACATTGGAAGGCAGATCCTTCGTTACTATACTTCCGGCCCCAACTACAACATTATCACCAATAGTAACTCCCGGTAACACAACAACTCCAGATCCCAGCCAGCAGTTCTTACCGATATGAACTTCCATATTATACTGATATCCTTTTTCACGAAGCTCCGGTAAGATCGGGTGCCCCGCAGTTGCGATGGTCACATTTGGACCGATCATGGTATAATCGCCAACATAAATATGACCGTCATCTACCAGTGTCAGGTTAAAGTTGGCATAGACATTTTTCCAAAATGGACATATGCACCTGCCATATTGGCGTGAAGCGGTGGCTCGATATAACAATCTTCACCAATCTCCGCAAACATCTCTTTCAGCATTTCTTTTCTTTTATCCAGCTGTGTAGGGCGTGTCATATTGAAATCATAAAGCCTGTCCAGTTTCCTGATCTGATCCTGAAAGATTTCATCGTCATTAGGGAGATATAATTCTCCTGTATGCATTTTTTCTCTCATTGGGCGCATGGCAGCTCCTCCTTTTTGTATGTTTTTTACAAAAAATAATATATGGATTATGTTATCATATCGTATATTTACATACAAGCATGAAATTTCTGAATAATCCGAAGTTTTTTCGTGAATCTGTTATGTTCATATATGATCTGTAGCTTCATCTGCTGTTTCTTTTATAACAAAAAGTAATGATCAGGACGGGATTTTCCAGGCATGTCAAGCGGATATTCGCAATCCGCTTCGCTACGTGGCTCTACACCAAATAACTGCTCCGCAGTTTATCAGGAGGAGCTTGCACTCCTCCTGATACAAGCAAGTCCCCACCCACTGCTTATTGCTTTTCGCAATTGAAGCAGGGGACTTACTTGATTTGGTTAAAGAGTTTGGAATATTATAAAAAAAGTCTCTTCCAGAAGGCAGGTTTTTCAATCCTTTCTTCTTAAAGAGACTTTTTTGTTTCCATAAATATTATTTATTTCAATGCAGCTCCAGCTTTAAAAGCATCGCCCACCTTTTCGCCAAGACGGATATATGCGTTGTTAAACGGATCAAACGTGATCGGTGCAGCTTTTGCTACATCTACATTTCCGTTTTTGTCCAGAACACGTTCGTCCACGCTGACATTTACGATCTCACCAACCAGACGGCAGGTTTCTTTGTCGTAGCTTTTCAGTTTACATTCTACACAGATGGGAAGCTCTTTGATGATGGGGGCATCTACTTTTTCGGACTTTTCTGCTGTAAATCCGGCTTTTGCAAATTTATCCGGCTCTTTGTTTCCGGAAACAATTCCCACATAATCGCAGGCTGTCATATGATCCACATCCGCCATGCTTACTGTGAAAGCGCCTTTTTTCAGAATATTTTCGGTTGTTTTGTGACTCTCACTGACACAGATGGAAATTTCCTTATCATCACTGATTCCGCCCCAGGCAGCATTCATAACGTCCGGTTTGCCATCCTCGCCATATGTGGCGATCATTAATACTGGCTGTGGATAGGTATAAGGTTTTGCACCAAAATCTTTTCTCATGACTGTTTCTCTCCTTTATATTCGTTATTGTTGTTATTTTTTATGAATTCCCGCACAAGCTGCAGGCCTCCTAATGGAACACAGAATTTATCTCTGTGCTGTCTGCACTGCTGATACGTTGCTTCCAGATCAAACCACTGTACCTCTTCTACTTCTTCTTTCTGAAGTGTAAGACGATCGATCTCTACCGGATGATCGTAGATATAAACAAAGGCAATCTCTTCATCCCGGAACATTTTTCCATGAAATTCTTTGGCAAAAGATATCGGGAATTTTCCTGCAAACTGCAGATCTTCTGGCACTGCATGTATCCCCAGTTCTTCCTTTAGTTCCCGCAATGCTGATTCCAACGGTTCATCCCCTGCCTGTATGTGACCTGCAGATGAAGTATCAAATTTTCCTGGAAAAGAATCCTTGTTTCTGGATCTTTTTTGAAGAAGGATCTCTGTTCTTCCATTTTTCCGGCGGATGATCCAGATATGCGCAGTGCGATGGCGGATTCCCTCTGCATGGGCAATGCTCCGTTCTACGGTCTTTCCGGTGGGATTTCCGTTTTCATCTATGATATCAAATATTTCCATTCTTATCTGTCTGCTTCTTTCTCTTATAATTATTCTTAAGTGAATCAGATGATTTTTTATCTGATTACCAAAATGTCTGGGAACTGACAAAATTTACTATAGTATATATTTTAACATGATTTGAAAACAGTTTCCAGTCTGTTGTCGGAAAACCGGCATCTGTATTGCCTGTTTTTCTTTTCTTTGCTATGATATTTCTAACCACAATAATTATTTGACGGGAGGTTGATTTTATGTATTGTATTTCTTTTAATGATATCATTGAACTAAATGGACTACTTAAAGATCAGGGACTTCATTTTCGCATTCATCTTCGTGATGCTTGTGGAAAACAATCCTGTTGGATCGAACCGCTTGGGAATTGTGCATGTGAAGGACATTTTGATGAAATGTATCAGGTTCTGGAGAATTTTTTTGCAGGAAAAAGAGCCTCGATCGAGTATGATGAGAGTAAACTGAATTTCTGGATTTTGTCTGCAGATTGAGGATTCGCCATCCCGCAGGAGACTTGCCCGATTCAGTTAAAACAGATATTATGTGAAAATATAAATATGCCTGTAAACAGCACTCTGTTTACAGGCATAAAAAAACTCCCCCTGTTGGACTCGAACCAACGACACTGCGGTTAACAGCCGCATGCTCTACCGACTGAGCTAAGGAGGATTATTTATTAAGGTTTGTACCTTAAAAACTACATACATGTGTTTGTTGATGGTTAATCATTTTTGTTGAATCAATTTTTAACCTGCGTGCCGATTTGCCTTTTTTCACGGGCTCGCAGCTTGCGCTGCATCGCCTGTTCTTTTAGGCTACTCCAGCGGGGGTCATCTCACGACTCCATCGTTCGATGTCATTTGCTTCGCAAATGTTCAAGTCAGCTAATGCTCATACGTCCACAAGCAAGCTTGCTCCCGTATGACCCTTACCTGCCTTGCCCGCTTCCTCGGCTGGTTGGTCAAGCCCTCACCCGATTAGTAACAGTCAGCTCCATGTGTTACCACACTTCCACC